>JBCKWF010000098.1:0-6147 GCA_038922895.1 Gammaproteobacteria bacterium | reverse complement strand
GGAATTATGTGGGTTAAAAACCGAGAGTGGTACATGGAAACCCGCATGAATCCTTGTTCCTGTAGACTTTGTGGGATTCGATTTTTTGGAGAAAATTTCGAATGCCCACACGTAGGCGCAAACATCGGCTGGCGGACGCATATGCATTTCTTGGATTTCGTCCATTGGCCGCAGTACGGGGTGTCTTCGGTGACCAGAAGGCACGCATCATCACGCTGGTTAGGCATCCAAAAAAAAGACCCGATGCGGACGTTGCGGTACGAGTCAGTTCGGTTGGTACGACCGCAAGATGCGTCGCGTGCGCGATCTGTCCTGCGACGACACGCGGGTGTACTTGGATATCGAGTTTCGCCGAGTGGATTGTCGGCACTGCGGCAAAGTGAAGTCCGAGCGTCTGGATTTCCTGGCCGACAATCCGCTGTACACCAAGCGGTTTTCTACCTATGTGGGCCGACGCTGCCGGGAATCCAATATCAAGGCCGTCGCCAAAGAACTGCATCTGGATTGGGAGACGGTCAAAGAGCTGGAGAAGGAGTACATGCGGGCGCTGCGCGCGTGCGGGCACGCCGACACCGCGCGTCATCGGCATCGACGAGGTATCTATCCGCAAGGGACACGACTATCGCATTGTTGTCAGCGATCTCGAGCGGCGGGGACCGACCTGGTTCGGCGGGGAAGATCGCAAAGAAGCCAGCATGGCGCAGTTCTACGCCTGGCTGGGACCGGCCAAGGCCAAGCGCATCCGGCTAGCAGTGATGGACATGTGGATACCGTTTCGCAAGGCGACGGGCACACACACGCCACAGGCCGCGATCCTGTTCGACAAATTCCATATTTTGCGTCACTTGGGCGAGGCTTTGGACAAAGTGCGCCGCAGCGAATACGCGCGACTGACTGACAAGAACAGGAGTTTTATCAAAGGACAGAAATACACTTTGCTCGCGCACCGGGAGAATTTGAGCTTGCAAGGGCGACCAGTATTGAAAGTTCTGCTGGCCGCCAACAAGCGACTGAACACGGCTTATCTGCTCAAGGACGGCGCGTGTCAAGGTAGTTGTCGCGTCATTCATGCAGCCAACGGCTGAATATGGATGCTGTCCAAATGCGTCTTTATGATGGGGTCGCGTTCTGGGTTGAGCGTCACGGCACCGATGGGCGACCAGTTGCGTGTGTTACCAGACCAGCGTGCCGGATTAAGTTCGCGAGATCTGCTGTACAGCGCATGCCGGGCAGCCAGGATCGCGTGATCGTCCCCTGCATGGCGCTGAGCCGGACTGACGTAACGAATACCGCTGTGACGATGGTCAACGTTGTACCAATGCACGAAACCGGCTGCCCAGGCGCAGTCGAGGTCGGCGAACCCCTTGGCGGGGAACTCCGGCCGGTACTTGGCCGTGCGAAACAGCGATTCCGCATAAGCGTTGTCGTCGCTCACGCGGGGTCGCGAGTACGAGGGCTTGACGCCCAGCCAGTTGAGCATCGCCAGTACCGTCGTGGCCTTGAGCGTGGAGCCGTTGTCGCCGTGCAGCACCGGCTTGGAGCCCATAGCGGCAATGCCCTCGGCCAGCGCGGTACGGCGCACCAGGTGCGCGGCATGGTCGGCGTGGTCGCGCTCGTGCACCTCCCAGCCCACGATCTTGCGGCTGTACAGATCCAGGATCAGGTACAAGTAGAACCAATGTCCCATTATCAGTGCGGGCAGATAAGTCATATCCCAGCACCACACCTGGCGCGCAGCAGTGGCGATGTGCGTGGTGGGCGGCCTTGCCGCCTTGGGGGCTTGGCGCGTCCGCGGTGGGCACTCTGCCCATGCTCGCGCAGCACGCGACTGAAGGTAGACTCGCTGGCCAGGTAGATGCCCTCGTCGGCGAGCATGGGCACAATGCGCGCGGGTGGCACTGATGCAAAGCGCGGCTCGTTGGCCACGCGCAGCAGCTGCGCACGCTCGGCTTCGCTCAGGGCGTGACCAGGTGCCGGGCGCACCGCCTGCGGCCGGCCATCGCCGCTTGTGAGCCCTGCGTGAGCCTTCCAGCGTTGCAGGGTGCGCAGCTCGATGCCAGCGGTCTCGCAGGCAAACTCCAGCCGCGCGCCTGCGGTATGCGCAATATCAATGTCTCGGGCCAGGGCTTGACGATCCTCGAGGCCAATCATGCGACCTCGCCCTTGTTGAAGATCGCCGCGACTTTTTTTGACAGCACCAACAGGGCTGCCGTCTCGGCCAGCGCCCGGTCTTTGCGCAGCAGCTCGCGTTCGAGTTCCTTGATGCGCTTCTTGTCCTGGCGCGTGGCTTGCGGACTGGCATGGACTGCGCATCCTCGCGCCAACGCTGCAGTGTCCCCACCCCAACCCCAATCTCACGCGCAACGACTTCCATCGCCTCACTCTCAGGCGGTAGCAACCGTGCTACCGCTCTGTCCTTGTATGCTTGTCCGTATCGTGCCATTTCTGTTCTCCTTCGCCGCCCCCGGGTTCTTGGTTCTATTGAGGCGACAACTATTCTGACACGAGGGGAGGAGTCGTTTGGCCAACTGTGGGACTATCAGCGCGAAGGCTGGGCGCGTCGCTGCTTCGACAACTGGCGAGATGCGCTCAAGTGGCAACGACTTAAACCGTATGAGAAATTCGCCGAAATGATTGAGCCCCATTGGGATGGAATTGCTGCCTATTGCCGACCAGAGAACAAGGTGTCGCTGGGTTTTGTCGAGGGCAGCAACAACAAGATTCGCGTCATCCAGCGACGCGCGTACGGCATACGCGACGAGGAATATCTGCGGCTAAAGATTCTCACATCCACACTGCCAGACCCCTAAAATGACCCAAACTCACCCACACGATTTCCAGAAGACCCGAAAAGATAAACTGCTGTATTGCACATGCACAATCTCTGAAATTCCAATGAATTGCTAAATCATTCTGCGTTCATTTAAAAGCCAGGCCTCTAATATTGTACTCAATAGACATAACCTCGAATGATACGGTACGTTCCATAATCGTATACTCAATTTCATCATCAATTGTTTTATTCAGTAAAGCGCGTGCCAGCGGTGAATCCAGACTTATATTCTCAGGGCTGGAGCCAAGTTCATCTGCCCCTACAATGCGCACGATAGTTTCCTTACCATTGTTATCTTCCAGGGTGACCCGGGCACCAAAGTAGATACGATCCTCATCCGCTATGTCAGAAACAATATTCAATACCGGTAATCGCACCTGCAGATAACGAATACGTGAATCAATTTCACGCAATTCCTTTTTTCGGTAGATATATTCTGCATTTTCAGATCTATCACCTTCGGCTGCCGCTGCAGACAATGCACTTGTGACCTCGCCACGCCGGATCCAGAGTGATTTGAACTCATCCTGTAAAGAAAGATAACCTTCAGGTGTTATATAAGGTGAAGATTTTGGGGCAGGTGGTTTCCATCGGGACATATGTAGACCATGTACTCACAGCATCAATTAAAAACGCTACGGATTAGATAATCGTTTGCTCGATTGCAGCGTTCGCGCTCATGAAGACTCGATAAGTGGCTGCACTTTATAGTCGTATTGTAGAAATGGGTCTATGCATGACCGTTCGATCCCTATCTACGATATTTACGTACCGGTTTTTTTTCCCTTTCCTTGGCCATACTGACACTGATTTTGCGACCACCGATATCCGTATCATTTAGTTGCAGAGAGGCCTCTGCATCAAATTGTTTCTGAAATGTGATAAAACAGAATCCACGCGACTGCCCGGTTGCACGATCGATAACCAGTTTGATGTCCTCGACCGGGCCGTATTTTGAAAAGGCTTCCTTCAGATCGTCTTCCGTGACTGTAAACGCGATATTGCCGACATATATTTTGTTTTGAGACATATCTATTGGTTCCTTGATTTATTAAGTACCTGCATTCCGACAGTGGACAGGTAGCCTGGTTAACTGCACCTGATTACTCTGAATTATGGTATTTACTCCGGTTCAGGTTAAGGGTGATATCCCGGACTCGAAATTAGTGAAGCATCTGTACGAATGATTTAACTAATCAGGAAGATGCGAGTGGAGACCGTGTAACTATATCACCCAGGTGCGATAAGTTACAACGATATTAATCTAGATTTATGGCCTTAAACACTGAATTTAAAAGGAATTCAACCTTCAGTAAACGGTTCATGACTACACTGGTCTGACATCGATGCGGGCAATTCAGGCAGTTATCTGCATAGTCTGTGAAAATTTCCTGTCATTTTGAGTAACGAGCGCCTGAACGGGTTCAATCTGTTCCGGGTTCATTTTGGTAGAACCAGATTGAATACAATATGTACCGGGTACCTGTGCTAACCAGATTGAGCTTCCGTAGTGAAACGACAGGCTATCTATTGCTGCGCCAGTTTTTGTACGATTTGTGCGGTCGCGTAACGCCTTTGTTCAACAATCTTCATAAACTCATGGGCAACACGCGGTACATATTCAAAATAGTGGGTCAGTTTTGAATAATCTGCCTGTAATAACTCTACGGAATCAACCGCCCTGACAGAGGCATTTCTGATTCCCCCCTGAAAATAACCCATCTCACCAATCGGTTCTGGTGGGTCGACATAGGCAATATGAATGTGTTTGCCTTCCAGTGTGGTTCGGTAGACCTCGACTCTGCCAACGGCAAGTATGAACAATGTTGGATCAGGTTCGTCCTGGAATATAAACTGTTTGCCAGGTCCGACCGATACCTCGCTAAACCGGTTGCTGAACGCGGCAAGCTCGGCATCCGACAGCATGGTGAATACCGGGCTCCGGCGTAAACGATCAACTCGTTGTTTACGTACCGCATTATCAAGCTCATCACGGGAGATAACACCTGAATCAAGCAAAATCTCACCAATATGTTTCGGTTTTTTCCCCAGTTTCAGGGTTTGACCTTGCAGATTGACCACATTCTGAAGGGCAGCTGAAGAACACAGCAAGTAGTCGCCCAGCTTTTTGTTACCATCAGTAATAATTATTTCAGACATTTATACTGTATTTATGATCCAATTGATTCAGGCAAGCTGCAATTTTAATTCAGATAATTTCAAAAGTTTCTATGTTGGTAACATCATCCAGTTGTGTGGCCGGCTCACCTATCAAATCACCCATAGCATACTCGGTACTCAGGCTGATTATCTCTGTCAGAGTAGTCGCATCCCCAATATTATCAGCAATAAACCGGATACCAGCGGATTTCAGCAGCTCAAGCTGTGAATTGCCTCCGGTTTTGTCGGCAGGCACAAGTCCACGTAGTTCGCGGATTAATGTATGGTTGCAGCGAATCAAGTCAAATTTGATCCTGCTGGTAAACTGTACAACTTCTTCTGTGGTATCAATATTACCCAGTAAGAATTTGAAATTATGAGTTTTACGCAGGTAGGTAATCAGAGCATTTGCCTGTTTTTCCAGGCTGATCAGGTGTTTGGTATCAATTTCCATAACGATAGATTTACCTGGATTTATTGAGTCCAGGCCAGCCAACAATTTTCTCAACCAGTTAAAGAAAGTTGCATCTGCCAGTGAAGCATCACTGATCTCTATGATAAATGTGTGCTGATTTTTTGTATTATTGGTAAGTCTACCGATAATCTCCCGCAGCAACCAACGGTCGACGAATTTCCGAAATGCCGGGAGTATGATACGTGACTTGATGTCTGCAGCAGTCTTGAATGTACCGTCCTTATCAATTAATTGCAGGGAAACCCTGTGAATTTCATCACCGGGCTCTATTTCCTCATTCATGAGAGATATGACAGGTTGGAACAGTTGAATCACCCGCTTTTCATCAAATGCCATCTTCAGATTACGACCTGCTTCATCCAGCTCCGAGATATCGATCTCAGGATCTTGCGGTTTCGGTGCGACAGCTGGTGCTGTTGCCTTGGTCTGGACCGGTTTCGGTTGGGCAGCATCTGCCTTTAACTCAGCTAGAGTTTTTTGCGGTCGAGTATTAGTAGCGGGAGGTGGGGCAGCAGGCTTGCTAACTGATTTTACTTCGGATTTCACCTGCACTGGTTTCACCGGTACAGAGGCAGGTTTTTGAGCCGGTGCATCAGGTTTTACCTGCGCTGTTTGCGGGGCAGGCGAGGCCAGATTTACACTAGCAGTGTCGGGTCCAGGTTCCAGTTCTTGATGCAGT
>JBCKWF010000097.1:0-6161 GCA_038922895.1 Gammaproteobacteria bacterium | reverse complement strand
ATGAAAAGAGTTGTGGTCACCGGAATGTCAGCAATTACCCCTATCGGCCAGGATTGGACGATGGTTGCCGAAAATCTGCAGAACATGCGAACCGGAATCCGCTATATGCCGGAGTGGGAGGAGTATAAAGGACTACATACCAAGCTGGCTGCCCCCGTTACCGATTTTACTGTGCCCGAAAATTACACACGCAAGATGATTCGTAGCATGGGGCGTGGTTCAATTATGGCCACCCGCGTCACCGAGCTAGCCCTTGAACAAGCGGGTTTGCTAGGTGACCAGAGTATTACAGATGGGACGATGGGAATCTCCTACGGATCATCTTCAGGAAGCCCTGAGGCGGTCATGGATTTTTTTTCCATGATGATCACCAAAAGTACCGGCACCCTCAATGCCAATACCTATATCAGGATGATGCCCCATACCGCGGCGGTCAATCTCGGGGTATTCTTCCAGCTCAAGGGTCGTATTTATACCACTTCCAGTGCCTGCACCTCGGGTAGTCAGGGCATCGGTTATGCCTATGAGGCCATCAAGCATGGTCAGCAAACCTATATGGTTTCCGGCGGTACGGAAGAACTCTCAGTGACCCAGGCCGCTGTCTTTGACACTCTGTTCGCCACCAGTATCCGCAATGATGCCCCTGAAACAGTTCCCAGACCCTTCGATGTCAAACGCGATGGTCTGGTGATCGGCGAAGGGGCCGCAACCCTGATTCTCGAGGAAATGGAACATGCCCGGGCACGGGGTGCCAATATTCTGGCTGAAGTGGTGGGCTATGGCACCAACAGCGATGGTACCCATGTGACCCAGCCTTCTCGGGAAACCATGCGCGTCGCAATGAAGTTGGCATTGCAGGATGCCAAACTGGATGCTTCAGTCATTGGTTACATAAGCGCCCATGGTACGTCTACTGACCGTGGCGATGTAGCAGAGAGTCAGGCCACCTTCGATGTCTTCGGTCACAAGGTGCCAATCAGTGCTATGAAGAGTTTCACTGGACATACTCTTGGTAGTTGTGGTGGCATTGAGGCCTGGGCCGGCATTCATATGATGAATTCCGACAGCTTCCATGCCACCGCTAATCTCAACCAGGTGGATCCTGAATGTGCGGATTTAGATTATGTTCGGGATCAGTCGCGGGATATTGCCTGTGAGTACATTATGAGCAATAACTTCGCCTTCGGTGGCATCAATACTTCCTTGATTTTCAAGCGGTGGGCATCCTGATGACAAACGTAGTATTCAGACGCTTTCTCACTTTTTGCTTGCTCGGTTTTCTGCCTTTTTTCATACAGGCGGGAGAAAGAAAGAATGAGTTGCTTATATCGTGGGGAAATGATGTTCCGCACATTGCCCATCAGCAAAATTCGCAGGTCGCTCTGGATTATAATTTTTACGAGTTTAGACGTTCGCAACGCTCGGGGATTTCCCTGGGCATGGGCTATACCCACCTCTGGACTGACGCGGTTACTGACAAAAATATCGAGGCTTTTTCATTCTATCCCCAGTTGACGCTATGGCCTGTAAGACAGTCTTTGCATGGGACCTATTTCTTTGTCAGGGCGCTGGGCCCCACCTATCTCAGTGACAATCAGCTCGGCCAGCGTCAGCAGGCCCATCATTTTGCCTTTCAGGCACAGGTAGGGATAGGTTATCGCAAGCAATTAGTTGGTAATAATGCCATGCTATTACAATTATCCTGGAAACATTTTTCTAACGCGAATTTATTCGATGACAACGAGAGTATTGAAGTCCCTTTCATTCTTTCACTGGGGTTTGCTTTCTGAGGAACTGAAAGTCGGATTTAGATTAAAAGACTTTGTATGAACCTGCAACTTGCCGTGGACGCTTGGTCGGCATGGTCTCCTGACAGGACCAGGTTATCCGATTGGGAGGCCTGGGCCCTTGGGCAGAATTACTCAATAGTGGAAGGAATTCCGGATATACGCAAGGTGCCAGCCATGCAGCGTCGACGCATTAGCAGCCTTAGTAAGATGGCAATTGCCACCGCTTTCGATTGTAGCGGCGATCTTGCCATTCAGCCATGCTGTATTTTCGCCTCGCGTCATGGTGAGTTGGGTAGGACCGTGAAGATTATAGAAAGCATAGTGAGTGATGAAGATGTCTCGCCCACAGATTTCAGTCTATCTGTACATAATACTGCGCTTGGGCTGTTTTCAATTTTCACGGAAAATAAAGGGCCCTCGACTATGGTAGTGGGAGGAGAAGATACCTTTGGCAGTGCGCTGATCGAGGCTTGCATCTATCTTTCGCGTTACCCCGGTGTACCCGTCCTGGTGGTATACTTCGACGAACCCTTGCCAGAACCCCTGAGAAAAATAGAAGAGCCAGCAGGCGAGGCATTCAGCATAGCTCTGCTGTTATCAGCTAATGCAAAGCCCAATATTGAAGTGAGTTGTGAATATAATACTGGCAGAGTTGGCGAAGGAAAAAACCCTGGCCTAGAATTTTTGAAATTCTATTTATCAGACGCGCAATGTGCAACTGTCACTACCCAGCGCAGCCAATGGCGATGGGGTCGTCTATGAGTACCCTGAACTGTATCTGGCGCATCATTGGCACCGGACTGTGTGCTACGTCTTTCGGTCTCGGTGGTCTGGTACTGAGCTTCATTGTTATTCCTGCGATCAGTTTGCTAAGCTATGACGATCGCAAAAAAATAATACTCACCAGGTGGCTTATACACAAAAGCTTTCGCGGCTTTGTTCGCATGATTAGCCTGTTGGGAGTTATAGACTTCGATACCACCGGGGCGGAGCAGGCACTGGCCAGCTATCATGGCAAGGTCGTGATAGCCAATCACCCAACTATTATCGATGTAGTTGTATTAATCTCAATTATACCTCTTGCCGATTGTATTATTAAGAAAAAATTATGGGATAATATCTATATCAAGGCAGTATTGAATGCAGCTGGTTATATTAAGAACAATGACAATGTTGATAATATTATTAAAGCCTGTCAGAAATCATTGTATGAGGGTTATTCGCTAATCATTTTTCCGGAAGGTACTCGGACCACGCCAGGCGAGGAAATGATTTTACAAAGGGGGGCTGCCAATATTGCGTTGCGTTGCATGGTCGATCTAGTGCCCGTATTGATAAGATGTGAGCCAAGTACTCTGACCAAACATGAAAAGTGGTATAGCGTTCCTCCAAAAAAAGCAAAAATTACCTTGCGGGTACAGGAATCATTTAAAATTGCAAGTTTCGAGACAGAAGAACTAAGTTTATCGATCAAGGCCCGACATTTGACCGCGCAGATAAAAAATCGCTACACAGAGAGTTTGAAAGGTAATGGTTAAGCTGGAAAATGAAATCAAGGCTCTAATAATCGACTCTCTGTTGTTGGAAGATGTTGGCATAGAGGACATTAAGTCGCAGGATCCCCTGTTTGGGGAGGGGCTTGGTCTGGACTCAATCGATGCTCTGGAACTGGGGTTGGCACTGAAAAAGAAATACAATGTACGCCTGGATGAAAATCTAGAGTTGATGTTCAAACATTTCCATTCCGTCTCAAGTCTGGCCCTTTTTGTCATGGCACAAGAACAGAAGAATAATGAATAATAAACAAGAAATATATGAGGCTATCGTAACGATATTGGCGAATGAATTCGAGCTGAAAAGAGAGAGTATTACCATGGAAGTGCATCTCTACCAGGAACTGGGACTGGATAGCATTGATGCCGTTGATCTGATCGTTAGATTGCAGGAACTGATAGGCAAGAAAATTGATCCGCAAACTTTCAAGCAGGTCAGAACCGTCGCGGATGTGGTCAGTGCGATAGATGACGTAATTAATCGTCAATGACAAAACTGGTGACAGGCCTCTCCGCTATTGGAGTAGTTGTTTATCCGTTGGTAGTTTATTTTGGATTAATTCACTTTGAATCCAGGTACGTGGCCTTCTACGTAGGCGCGTTGTTATTATTTAGGATTATATCTGGCAGTGCGTTTCCGCCTGGTAATAATATGAACAACAGCCTTCGCTATGTAGTAGTGGTTGGCATCCTTATGTTTGGCATTATTCTTTACACCATCGGTAGTAATCGGCCAGGCGGTCTCAAACTTTACCCGGTCCTAATCAGTTTTTCTCTAATGATCAGTTTTGCTTATAGCTTGTACTATCCGCCTGCAGTCATCGAAAGGCTTGCCAGAATTACCGAGCCCGATTTATCAGAAGTGGGAGTGAAATACACACATTTGGTAACTAAAATCTGGTGTGGATTTTTTCTGCTGAATGGCCTTGCGGCCTTATACACCAGTTTCTATTCCAGTATCGAAGTATGGACTCTTTACAATGGCCTGATTTCATATTTGTTAGTCGGCAGCCTTCTGGGTGGTGAATACCTATACCGATATTATTTTCTGAAAAAAGTATGAACCAGGTAGCATGTCTGGCGACATAAAGGGAACAGCGCGCTTGTTAGTAACCCTGAATACATTTTTGTCCGAAACAGATCTCCGGGTCGCAGACGATTGGGTACTGTGGCATGACATAGGTAGTGCGCCGGATATCTGCCTTACACAGGTACAGCATGAGCTGGTCGCGCTGCGGCATAAGATCGAAAGCTGCAGTGCCCAGAGCTGGCTTTTATACTCCGAAGATCAGCACAATTTTCTTTTGGGGTTTCTGGCCTTGCTCGGTTTAAAAAAAAAGGTGGTGATCTGTGCCAATAAGAAGCCAGAATGGCTACAGAGTCTAAGTGCTGAATTCGATGCTATCTTGAGCGATGAAGTGATTGATTTATCAGATGAAGGAAAAGGAGAGGGAAAACAAAAGCCCTGTTTCAATTTCGAGCTATCCAGGCAAAAGACTGATGTCTGGCAGCCCATCTATGATGGCCAGGAAAAAATTGTATTCTTCACTTCCGGTTCTACCGGTCACCCCAAAGCAATTGAAAAAACATTGCTTGCCCTGACGAATGAGGTGAATACTCTGAGGAAGACCTTTGCTGACGAGGTCCAAGACAGTGTATTCATTGCCAGTGTTTCCCACCTTCACATTTACGGCTTACTCTTTAAATTGCTGCTGCCCTTGTTGGTAAGGGCAGGCAGCATAAACCAGCAAATCAAATATCCGGAACAATTAATTAGGATTACCGAAAAATTTAATAAGTCCGGGGAACATAAAAAGAGAGTTTTTATTTCCAGCCCGACTTTCCTGAGCCGCCTGGATTTGTGCTTACCCCCTTTAGAAATGAAAGCCGTGTTTTCCTCTGGAGGGCCACTTTCCTTTGCGGCTGCTCAAGATTCACAAAAGTATTTCTTGCAGCTGCCAATTGAGGTCTACGGTACCACAGAAACCGGTGGCATCGGTTACCGGCAACAGCTGCAGGCTACCACTGCCTGGACTGTGTTTGCTGGTGTCGAATTAAGTATGAAAGGGGAGGGTGTTGAATTATTGTCTCCTAACATGGCGGGTTGCCACGCCTATTTGCTTGATGATTATCTGGAGCTCTTGCCAAATGGTCAGTTTATGATTAATGGACGCAAGGACAGGATTATTAAAATTGCTGAGAAACGTATCTCCCTCACCGAAATAGAAAGATTTCTCGAGGCACAAACCAGCATTCAGGAATGTGTAGCGTTATTTATAAAGGGCAAGCGGGAAGTTATTGCCTGCGCAGTGGTCTTGAGTGAGGCAGGGGAAAAAATTGCTTCCATGTCAGGGCAGCATTCTTTGATCAGAAGCTGGAAAGAGGCAATGCAAAGCCGTTTTGAAGCCGTCACGATTCCCAGAAAATGGCGGATTTTGACTGAAATACCGCTCAATAGTCAGAGTAAGATTGACAGTACATTATTATTGTCTGAATTTAATCCGGAGCGGCACTCACATTGATGGATATGCCAACTATTATCAGTGTCATTCAGAATGGTGATCAGACCAAAGCCGTTTTGAACCTGAGGATTAGTCCTGAACTAGATGTTTTCGAAGGTCATTTCGAGGACGCCCCTATTGTACCTGGCGTTGTGCAAATTTACTGGGCCCTACAATTGGCAAATCAATATCTCAAGCCCCTGTCGACACTTTCTATTACGCACATGGAGGCGGTAAAGTTTCAGCGTGTCATGATTCCTAACGTTGAGACGACGCTGGATCTGGAGTTGGTCAATAACAAACTGTTGTTTGTATTC
>JBCKWF010000096.1:0-6250 GCA_038922895.1 Gammaproteobacteria bacterium | reverse complement strand
AGGATCAAACCGTAATAATGCGCTCGGGTAAGCATTACTGGATCCCCACACAGAACCATCGACAGGGTTTGGCATCACCGCGTAATAGCCCGGCCGGATACGCTTGTCGAGGGCCGGATCGATCTCTGCATCCGGTTCTACCCATTTGTCCCTGACGCCATTGCCATTGGTGTCGAGGATCAACGGCGACCAGCCTACGGCTGCTGCCGCATCTCCGGTTTCGTCAAATTTTTTCGTCTCGACCCAGCCTATGACATCGCCCCCACCACTGTTCCAGAGTGTGTTGTTCTCGTCTTCAGCGAATTGCAGGTGGTGGGTGCCAAAACAGGTATCAACATACGTGTATTTCCCGGTGCCCGGCTCATAAACCGCAATCTGCCGGTTTGATGTGCTGGTGGGAAACAGTTTTGCGGAAGGATGTTCTGAACCTTGCTTGCAGAAAGCGGGATTGTCACGGCCCCGGACCCGGGCGGTGTACCAGACCCTGCCAGCTTGATCCAGCATCGGATTGTGGGCATTGGCCTTGCTGGTCCATATCACCTCATCACCCCAATAAACAGAGGGTGCGATAACCGGGTTATCTGCGGCCGAAGGGGTATCGGCATCCCTGACCGTGGCCGTGAATGTTGTCGCAGTATTTTTAACCGGGTCGAGGATGGGAAACTCATCTGTACTCAGCTCAGGCGCACCATATAACGGACCATAACTGTTAATAGTAGGATTACGGCGGTCGGTCCCGGACAAATCGTGCAGGTATACCTTTTCATTCGACCAGTCCCTGACGGTCAAAACCACATTACGTTCCATTCCTGCGGGCCGTTCCGGGGCTATAGCCGGGAGTTCTCCCGCAGCAATACGATCGGTCCAGTCAGCCAGGTATTTAAACGGGACACCGCCCAGATCAGCAACACGCCCGCTCATGTTTGCCCCCGCCTGACCTGATGAAATACGTCTTGCCCAGGCCGCTTCAGAGGATTCAAATTCGTGGAATTCTGCAGGCATAATCCGGGTTGCCTTATTGCCCATCTGGTGACAGACCACACAGGCAAGGTTTTTCATCGATGCAACATATTCATTTACTCCGCCTGGCAGACTTGTCACCTCAGAGGCTGCCGGTAGTTTCATCATTGCGTACCAATAGGCAGCGGGATAAATTTCTGCAGCCGCCTTCCTGTCCGCTACCGGAACCACCGTCAAATCGATCCTGTTTCCCGGCATGGCATCGACTTTAGCCGAATCCGCCAGGTCATAACCTCTTACCCAGACCTGGTAACTTGCAGCCGGCAAATCAGGGAGCAGATATCTGCCCTGGTCATCGCTAACAACGATCTTGGCAAAACGGGTCTCGAACGCATCAGTTTCAGCAATTACCCAGACACCGGCCTCCGGTCCATTACTGCCGGACACCACGCCGGCGATATCGTCACTATCCATACTGATAGCTGACGCATCGACTACCGGTGCCGGGGTTGCGGATACTGCAGGGGCGGAATCCTGTTGGGTAGACTGGGTCCCGCTGTCGCAGGCAGTCACCAGTAACATCGCTACAACCACAAGCTGGGCATGTATACCGTATCGCATGTTCATAGTTATTCCTCCAGAGAACAACAGATTATCGGAAATTAATGACCATAAACCTGCCTGGATAATCACGGCAGTTTCACAAAAGAGTAGCAGAATTTCGGCCTGCGACCATGAAAATTTCGTGAATTTATCAGGCTTACGGGCCACACAGGACTGCCAGGCCTTGCCTGAGAGCAACGGGTATATAAATAACTACCGCACGATCCGGGTGGGATCTGTCCGGCCAGTATGCTAGTTTTCCTGTCATGAACGATTACCAGAAGATAGCGCAGGCAATCAATTATCTGGTTGACCATGCGCAGGAACAACCGGATCTGCAACTACTGGCAACTCAGGCAGGGCTGAGTCCATCCCATTTCCAACGAAAATTCACTGCCTGGACCGGTGTGTCGCCGAAATGCTTTCTGCAATATCTGACCCTGGAACATGCAAGGGAGATGCTGGACAGGGGTAAGCCTGTGCAAGATGTCGCCTGGACAGCCGGCCTGTCCGGTCCTGGCAGACTACATGATTTATGCGTCAGCCTTGAAGCAGCGTCACCTGGCGAAATCAAGAATGGCGGGGCAGGCCTGCAGGTCAGTTACGGGTATGGCCCTACCCCGTTCGGGGAATGCCTGCTGGCCGATACGCCGCGGGGGATCTGCTATCTCGCGTTTATTCAACAACAAAACCATGCAGCTGCAATGAACGATCTGCAGCAGATCTGGCCATCGGCGACATTTACCCACCAGCCTGACCACACCCTGCAAATGATCCTGCAGATTTTTAACCTGCAGACAGGGGCAAACCGGGTTTCGCTGCAGGCCTACGTTAAAGGTACAAAATTTCAATTACGGATCTGGCGCGCACTATTACAGATACCCGAAGGTAGTCTGAGCAGCTACGGAGAAATCGCGTTGGCGGTTAACCGGCCCCGGGCAGCACGTGCGGTCGGCTCAGCTGTCGGGGCAAATCCACTGGCCTACTTGATCCCATGCCATCGGGTCATCCGCAATACCGGTGTTATCGGTGCATATCGTTGGGGAAGTGACCGAAAAAAAATGTTGCTGACCTGCGAGTACGCCAGAAGTCTGATCCAGTGATATCAACTCAACATTTTGTGCAACCAGGTCGCAGACTATATAACGATGCATAAAAAAACCCGCACTGAGGCGGGGGGTTTACCGGGCTTTATCTTGCCAGTAATTTATTGCGGTACAACGTTTACAGCGCTCGGGCCTTTCGCGCCACGTTCGGTGTCAAATGTAACCTTCTGGCCTTCAGCCAATGTCTTGTAACCACTCGCCTGGATCGCACTGTGATGAACAAATACGTCATCACCGCCACCATCCGGTGTTATAAAACCATAGCCTTTGCTGCCGTTAAACCACTTTACTGTGCCTGTTGCCATGCTTGCTAACCTCTTGATTATAAATTAAGCGTGTAGTGTGCAGATTGATACTGAGATATTACGGTGAGTCTGCCTTCACACTGCGAGGAACCAGCCGAATCTACTAGTTAAAATGCACTGAAAAAATACGATATATTATATTTATTCAACTGGCTACGGATTTTTGAGGTGAAAACACCTGATTTACGTGCGGTTTTCCCCTGATTGTTCGTCCTGATCTGAAGACGGATAAACACCCTGTTATCCTAGCCTGGCTTCATTGTCCCTGATATTGCTGTACTTTACGCCAGCGGGCGCCCGGCAATAAATATATTTGAAATAATCAATCCCGGGGAGTTTCTGCAGGCGAATGCCCTTAAGACCAAATACTGGCCTGTTTATAGTGGTTATACCCGGCTAAAATGCCATTTCCGGAGTAAAGACCGCATGCAAATACAGACTTATAAAGCTACAATACGCGCCCTTTTCAGGAAGCCGTTATGTCAGATATAGAAGCAAATCCCCCTCTGGACTTCAACTCACTATCGCTTGCTGATGCCGTATTACAGGCCCTGAAAGATGTGGGCTATGAATCCCCCTCCGCGATCCAGGCCCAGACCATACCGCATGTTCTTGCGGGCAGGGACATACTCGCACAGGCACAAACGGGTACCGGCAAAACCGCCGCCTTTGCACTCCCACTGTTATCGCGCATAGACCTGAAAAACCCGAATCCGCAGGTCCTCGTCCTGACCCCGACCCGGGAACTGGCCATCCAGGTGTCAGAGGCATTCCAGCGCTATGCCTCGTATATGCAAGGTTTCCATGTAGTGCCGATTTATGGTGGACAGGAGTACACCAGCCAGCTGAAACAATTAAAAAGGGGCGTGCACGTTGTCGTCGGCACGCCTGGCAGGGTTATGGACCATATGCGCAGGGGGACCCTGAAGCTGGACTCGCTGCGCTGCCTGGTGCTGGATGAAGCTGATGAAATGTTAAGGATGGGTTTTATAGATGATGTTGAGTGGGTACTGGAGCAGTCGCCACCTACCCGCCAGATCGCCTTGTTTTCAGCGACGCTGCCTGATGTCATCCGGCGTATCGCAAAAAAACATCTGAAGTCGCCTGTAGAAATAACCATAAAAGTCCGGACCATCACCGCAGAATCCATTCATCAACGTTACTGGCTGGTCAGCGGTCTGCACAAGCTGGATGCATTAACGCGCATACTCGAGGCAGAAACCTTCGACGGTATTATCGTTTTTGTGCGTACGAAGACACTGACGACCGAACTGGCAGAAAAACTCGCTGCACGTGGCTATTCGGTTGCCGCCATGAATGGCGATATCCCGCAGAAGCAACGCGAACGCACTATCGAGAGATTAAAATCCGGACATCTGGACATCATTGTGGCGACCGATGTCGCTGCCCGGGGCCTGGATGTGGAACGCATCAGTCATGTCATCAATTATGACATCCCTAATGACACGGAATCCTATGTACACCGGATCGGACGTACAGGACGTTTTGGCCGCAAGGGTGAGGCCATCCTGTTTATCGCCCCTCGCGAAAGGCATATGCTGGGTCAAATCGAAAGGGCCACCCGTCAGAAGATTGAATTGATGGAATTACCATCAACAGACACGATCAATAACAAGCGCATTGATCAATTCACCCAACGTATCACTGATACTCTGGCAAAGGAGCACCTGGAATTCTTTTTTCAGCTAATCGAGCGGTATCAGCAGGAGCATAACGTCCCCGCACTGGAAATTGCCGCTGCGCTCGCCAAACTGGTACAGGGTGACATCCCGTTATTGCTGAAGCCGCCTGCCAAAACCCCGCATTCCGAACCGCACGCAGACAAACGGCACGATAACCGGCGTGACCGTGGCCACAGGGATGAGCCTGGCAACAAGCGAGACCGGGATAGCAGGCCTTCGTCACATACGCGCCCCGTCAGCCCGGCTATTCCGGATCGAAAAGAGAATCACAAACGGCCACCCAGGACAGACTTTGATACGGCCGGCACAGCGGACCGGAAAGACAGGGTTAGAAAGCCCTCACCGCGTCCGGATTCTGTCAGGACCGCCCCGGATCGAAAGGATCATCACAAGCGACCACCCCGGACAGATTTCGATTCAGCAAGACCTGCTGAGCGGAAGGACAAATTTAAAAAGTCAGCGAAGACGGATCTTGAACATTCGGGGACCCCTGTTGCTGATACGCATCAACCCTATAACAGTAAGCCAGCCCTAGTCACGGTCTCCCGCCCCAAAGCGGGTATGGAACGGTTCCGGCTCGATATCGGCAACCGGCATGGCATCAAGCCGGGCAATATCGTTGGTGCTATTACGGCCGAGGCCGGACTAACCAGCGGCAATATCGATCAGATTACCATTTTTGACAATTACACTACGGTGGACCTGCCCAAGGGTATGCCGAAAGATATTTATCGTGAACTGAAGAACGTAAAAATATCCGGACAGCGATTGAATATCAGCAAGATCGAACAGCCCAGCAGAAATCCGGAACAGGCATTCGTGCGGGAAAAAAAGGTCCTGTCCCTTGAAAAAAACCCAAGGAAACAGTTTAAAAAGAAACGACCCGCAGAATAAGCCTCTCGTCAGCCTGTGCTAATCCGGGCCACCGCCATTTTCAAATAGGCAGATAGTATTGTCAGGTCCTGGTCTTTGGGTATATGGATAAACCCAAAGTGTGCACCTGATTGCCTGCAATACTGGCCGGTCAGATACATTGAATAATTACACACATAGGTCCCGGCATCGTAAGTAACTGTGGTCAACGCTGTCTCCGGCAGTTGTAATGTTGCATGCATCGAGGCCGGTCCCGTTGCAGAGATCGGTATTAGCGTTTGATCAGGGGTTTTTCGCAGATTTCTGGCCTTACGCTCAATGCGCAATTTTCTTGCGCGGGGATGCTGACCCAATCCCAGTATCCGGTCCGGCTTTAGCCTCGACAAGGTCTTGTTAAACATGTCTGCATCAAACCTGACCTCGTACACCTTTTTTACCAGCGTGTCAGTTGCAGATATACGGGACAAAACCTGTTCAGTGATATTTTCGGTGTAGTCACCGTATGGTTTGAATCCATAGAGCAATACGCGCATATTTCTATCCAGACCTCTCAATCCTGCTGAATGCTATGAATAAAATCCCGTCCCCAAACCGGAATACCCCACGCCAGATTTACCGTATAGCATAAATAGATTAATCCCCGGGATCGATAATTTCAGTAAAATAGTGTCATATACTGGTATCTTGCGATTCTGCATCG
>JBCKWF010000095.1:0-6564 GCA_038922895.1 Gammaproteobacteria bacterium | reverse complement strand
CGCTGATGCCCGGATTCCGCCACCCGCCCGGCGCGCGCGAGGCGCGCTTGCAACTGCGCCTCGATCCCGATGCCGCAGTCGTGCTGGTGTCGGGCGGCGGTCTCGGCCTGGGGGTAGACACCATCGCCGAGCGTCTGCTGGCGCGCCCCGGTCACCTGCAAGTACTCGTATTGGTGGGCCACAACGCCGCAGCGCGCAAGTCACTCGCCGCGCTGGTCAGCCGCTATCCGGGCAGGCTCAGCGTGTGGGACTGGACCGAACAGATGGAGGTCTTCATCCGTGCCGCCGATGTCGTGGTCGGCAAACCCGGCGGGCTGACGGTGGCGGAGGTGCTGGCCTGCGGCCGGCCGCTGCTGGCGACGCACTCTTTGCGCGGACAGGAAGGCTTCAACGTGTGCTTTCTGGAACAGCACGGCGTGGGCCAGTTGGTGCCCGAGGACGAACTGGTGGAGAGAATCGAATCCCTGCTCGCGAATCGCGGCGAGCTCGCGCGAATCCAGCAGCGTGCCTGGATGCTCGGTAAACGCGACGCTGCGACGCGGATCGCGGAAGCGGCGCTGACGTTCGCGCCGGCGCGCAGCCATGAGGAGGTTAAACGCTGATGGAATGGCTGCGGCGCATCATCCAGTACGGCCTGCTCAAGGTGGACCGCCTTTACCGCTGGCGGCATCGCTTGCAGCTGGTCGGAGAGGTGCTGCTGGTGGGGCGCTCGCGCTATCGCGGCCCGGCCATGGCGTTCGCGGACGGCACGCAGTTGGCCGCCGGCGATATCATCGGCGCGCTGCATTTCAATAACGTGCGGTTTACGCAGCTTGACGGCGAGACGTCAAGAAGAGCGGCCTTGCGCTTTGCGAGGCTGATGCTGGAATCCATGCGCATCCTGGCGGACCAGGCACGCCACGATCCGGCGTTCTCGGACCTGGCCGTCTACCACGCGGTGAGCCCGCTGCCGCCGCACGGTCAGCGTATCGGTTTCATCACCCAGCCGTTCCCGAGTGGCGCGAAAAAGCGCCTGCTTGCCGCATACTTTCGACTGCTGGTGTGGGCGTTTGCGCCCGCGCAACAGACCCGTGACGCAGCCCGACCGACCCCGACCCTTTACTGGCTCACCCGCCAGGAACTGCTGCGCCAATTCGCTGACGCAGCCGACCAGAGAGACAGCAAAAAATGACTTCCAGCTCGCCCGGGACTTCGCGCGCAGCGACTGACGGCGATCGCGTGTACCTCACGTTCGACGACGGCCCGGACGCGCAGTGGACGGCGCGCATTCTCGACCTTCTGGCGGAAGCGAACGCCTGTGCCACTTTTTTCGTCGTCGGGCGCCAGGCCCGCGCACAAGCCCCGCTGCTGCGGCGCATCGCGGCGCAGTGTCATGAGATCGGCAATCACACCTGGAGTCACCGCCATCCCTGGACGATGCTGCCATCGGCGGCGCGGCAAGAGGTTCACGACGGCGCTGCCGCGATCGCCGACATCATCGGGCAGGGCGCAAAATTCTTCCGGCCGCCGCACGGGCGCCTGCGCCGCTGCATGATCGAGGCAGCCGCAAGCCGCGGCCAGCAACTCGTGTTGTGGCACCGCAGCGCGGTTGATTGGGGGCCGCTGGGTTCCGCGCGTGGAATCGCCGCGAGGCTCGCTCTCGTGCAGGCCGGCGACATCGTCCTGATGCACGATGGCGGCGCAGGCATCAACCATCCCGGCGAACTGGTCCAGGCGCTGCCCTCGTTTCTCGCCGATTTGGGCCGGCGCGGCCTCGTGCCGAGCCTGCTTCCCGGCGCAACGCCGAACAACCCTTCCCCATGACCGCATTCCGCATGCGAGCGACGAGAATGAAAAAGTTTTACGGACCGAGCACATCAACCAGGACCGGCTGACGCTGACCCGCCCCGACGACTGGCACCTGCATCTGCGCGATGGCGCGCGCCATGATCATGCCCAACCTCGATCCGCCCGTAACCACGACCGAGCGGGCACTCGCCTACCGTGACCGCATTCTCGCGGCCTTGCCCGCGGGGATGCGCTTCGAGCCGCTGATGACGCTTTACCTCACCGACCACACCTCGCCCGAGGAGATCGTGCGCGCCAGAGCTAGTGTAGTGCGTCAAATAGATTGCATCTTATTAAGCTTAGCCTGAGCGCGCGTGACTTTTGCGAGGATGTCGTTGGCTTTGGCTGTCCAGATGAACGGCTTAGGATCGCGATTATGCTTCACGATAACCTGTCCAATCGTGCTGATCAAATCTGGAACGTTATGCAAGACACCGCGTCGCAACTGGTTCTCTGACAAGTCTCTAAAGAAGCGCTCGACCAGGTTGAGCCAAGCGGCGCTGGTAGGCGTGAAGTGCATATGCAATCGCGGATGCTTGGCAAGCCAGGTTTTTACTGCGGGATGCTTGTGGGTTGCGTAGTTATCGGCGATCAAATGAAGCTCCTTTTGCTTGGGTGTGCTGCGATCAATCTGCCGCAAGCAGCGCAACCACTCTTGGTGACGATGTTTTTTCATGCACTGGCCAATAATACTTCCATCGAGCGTGTTCATTGCAGCAAACAGGGTCGTCACGCCATTACGCTTGTAGGCATGCGTCATCGTTAGTCAGCTCCCGCTTGAGCGGCAAACCCGGCTGCGGTAGGTCCAGTGCTTGAATCTGTGACTTCTCGTCGCAGCACAAGACCAAAGCATGTTCTGGTGGGTTCAGATACAGCCCGACAATGTCCTCCAGTTGCTCGGCGAAGTTCTGGTCTTTCGACACCTTGAACGTCACCACCCGCTGCGGTTTAAGTCCGTGCGCGTGCCAGATACGCCGCACACTGGACTCGCTGATCAAGGCCGCTGTCGCCATGCGACGCGTACTCTAATGGGTTGCATTTTCTGGCCGCTGATTGATCGTCATCTCTACGATCTGCTGCACTTTGTGCGCCGTAATCGCAGGCCTGCGACCCGGTCGCATTTTATCGCGTTCGATCCCCGGCAACCCTTGTGCGATGAAGCGCTGCCGCCAGCGTCCCACCGTTCCACGCCAAACCCCCATCTTTGAGCCAATCTCTTTATCCGTTTTGCACTGCGCCGCAAGCAATATCATTTTGGCGCGCTCGGCAAGTCGAACCGGGAATGTCCGGCCTGTGGACCATCTCTTTAACTGTTTGTGCTGCTCTTCGGTTAACTCAACTTTTTCTGCAATTCGCATGATGCTTTCCTCCTCACATACCCTGTGACTCGGAAATCGCAATTAAGTTGTATTATTTATGACGCACTACACTAGCGGCCTGGTGCATGCGGTGGGTGAAGCCTTTCTTGTGGGCGCGACGACGAATTCCGGATTCGGCGTCACCGACTTCGCGCGTTGCGACGCGGTGTTCGCGGCCATGGAAGAGGCGGGCCTGCCGCTGCTGCTGCACGGCGAGGTGACGGATGCCGACGTCGATGTCTTCGACCGCGAGGCGGTGTTCATCGAGCGGCATCTGCGGCGCATCGTCGAGCGTTTCCCGCGCCTCAAAGTGGTGCTGGAGCACATCACCACACGCGAGGCCGTCGAGTTCGTCCGCGCGGCGCCGGACAACGTGGCGGCAACCATCACCGCGCACCACCTGCTGCTCAACCGCAATGCCATGTTCGCGGGCGGCATCCGTCCGCACGCCTACTGCCTGCCGGTGTTGAAGCGCGAGGCGCACCGTCGGGCGCTGGTCGCCGCTGCGGTCGACTTTTCCATGCAGTCCCCGCGTCGGCGGATCGCTCGGCTGATACAGGGCGAACTTGATGCTCGACGAGCCGCCATTCAACCTTAGTACGGAGTGCTTCTCTTGTGTCACGGGATGATTCCTCTCACGTTCAGCCTTGCCCTTTCCAGCGCCGTCGATCGCTGCACGACCTTGATCAGTTCCACGACGGCTACCGGGGTGAGCGAACACGCGGCGATCACCCCCCAGTCTGTGGCGGTGAGCGGGACGGTGTGAAGCACCGCCTGCAGAAACGGTACGTAAATCGCTGCCGCCTGTAGCAGCAGGCAGTTCAGCACTGCCCCCCAGAGCCAGCCGTTGGTGAACAGGCTGCCAGCAAACGCCGACCGTGTCCGGGAACGCACGTTGAAGGCATGGAAGATATTGGCAAGGGTTAGCGTCATGAACGCGATCGTGACTGCGTGTTGGAGGCCGGTGCCTTGCGTCCCATACCAGCGCATGCCGATGAAGAAGGCCAGCAGCGTAACGGCTGCGAGCAACAGGCCCTGCCAGACGATGAGCACGACGAAGCGCGGGGTCATCAACGGCAGTTTGGGGTCGCGCGGCGGTCGTTTCATCACATCCGGGGCCGACGGTTCCAGCGCGAGTGCCATCGCGGGGAAAATGTCAGTGACAATGTTGATCCACAAAATCTGCAGGACTCCCAGGGGCAACGGCCAGCCGACCATGATGGCGACAAAGACCGTCATGATTCCCGCGAAGCCGGCAGAGAACAGGTAGTGGATAAAGCGCAGGATGTTATGGACGATGATCCGCCCTTGTTCCACAGCGCCGACGATGGTGGCAAAGTTGTCGTCGGTGATAACCATGTCGGCGGTCTCCTTCGCCACCTCGGTGCCCTTGATGCCCATGGCGATGCCGATGTCCGCTTGCTTAAGGGCCGGGGCGTCGTTCACTCCGTCGCCGGTCATGGCGACCACGTGTCCTTGCGCTTGCAGAGCCTCGACGATCTGCAACTTGTGCTGAGGCGAGACACGGGCGAACACGGCCGCGTCGGCAACGACCGCCTGCCAGCCTGCGGCGTCCAGGCCGCTCAACTCCCGGGCGTGCACGGTCCGCAAGGGATGACCTTGAGCGTCGCGGTCGATGCCTAGTTGGCGCGCGATCTCAGCGGCCGTCGCAGGCTGGTCGCCGGTGATCATGACGGTACGGATGCCCGCTTCACGGCAGGTGGCGATGGTGGTCTGCGCCTCGTCGCGGAGTGGGTCGATCATGCCGACCTGGCCGACGAAGATCAGATCCCGTCCGAGGTCGTCCTCGCTGCTTTTTTCTGAATACCCCTCTGGCAGTTCCCGATACGCCAGACCGAGTACGCGCAGCGCAGCGCCGGCCAGTTGCTGGTTCATTTCTTCCCATTGCTGGCGGTCGGCCGGCGTGAGGGGCGCAATGCCGGCAGCCCCAATCTGAGAGCCGCTCGCGGCGAGCAGTGTTCCGGGCGAACCCTTCACGTACGCGACCGTCTTGCCCTCCGGCGTGTGGTGCACCGTGACCATGCGCTTGGTCTCGCTGGTGAACGGGATCTCGGTCACGCGCGGGTAGTCGCGTTCCAGTGCGGCGCGATCCATGCCCGCCTTTTCCGCCGCAATAATCAGCGCTCCTTCGGTTGGGTCGCCGAGCACGGTGGCGCCGTCGTCGTTGCGATCGACTTTCGCGTCGTTGCACAGCATGCCGATGCGCAGCGCGAGGCGCAGGGAATCGTCCGCGCCGGGGTCGATGTGCTGTCCGTCGGCACGGAACTCTCCATCCGGCGCATAGCCGGTCCCGGTAACTTCGACACGGCGCGCACCGGTCTGGAAGGCTCGGACTGTCATTTCATTGCGGGTCAGCGTCCCCGTTTTGTCCGTGCAGATGACCGTGGTCGAGCCGAGAGTCTCGACCGCTGGCAAGCGGCGAATGAGTGCGTGCATGCGAGCCATGCGCTGCATCCCCAGCGCCAGTGTCATGGTGGTCACCGCAGGCAACCCCTCGGGCACTGCCGCGATCGCCAGCGAGATGCCGACCTTGAGCATATAGAGGAAGCTGTTGCCGCGCAGCCAGCCCGCCAGGACAATGAAGGCGCAAAGCCCCAACACGATCCCGATGAGCAGGCGACCGAGCCCGGCCAGTTTTTGTTCGAGCGGGGTATCGCGGGTGCTCGCCTGTTCGATCAGGATGCCGATCTTGCCCATCTCCGCCCGTGCGCCGGTGGCCGTGACCAGCAGCCGTCCGCGGCCGTCCGTGATCGTCGTGCCCATAAAGGCCATGTTGAGCCGGTCTCCGAGCGCCGCATCCTTGTCGGGGAGCGGTTCGGTGTCCTTGGTCACCGCCTGCGACTCACCCGTCAGCGCCGCCTCCTCGATCTGCAGTCGCACGCTCTCGACGATCCGGCCATCGGCGGGAACCCGCGCCCCTGCAGCAAGGACGATCAGATCGCCCGGGACCAGCTCCGCCGCAGGGATCTGGCGTTCCGCATCCTCGCGGACCACATGGGCTACCGGCACCGTCTGTTTCTGCAGGGCGGATAACGTCCGCTCCGCTTTCCATTCCGTCAGGAAGCCGATGGCGGCGTTCAGAACGATGACCACCAGGATCGCGACGGCCTCTATGTTCTCGCCCAACGCGAAGGCGACGATCGTGGCCGCGATCAGTAGTGCCACGATGAGGCTTTTGAACTGATGCACGAAGATTGCAAAGGCCGATCGCCCGTGCGCCTGGGCCAGGGTATTGGGGCCATATTGTATGAGCCTCCGGGCCGCCTCGGCGTCTGTCAACCCGCGCGTCGCGTCGGTTTGCAGACGCTGGGCCGCCTCGTCAAGTGGTAGTGTGTGCCACGCCTGCGTCTGCTCTGCG
>JBCKWF010000094.1:0-6633 GCA_038922895.1 Gammaproteobacteria bacterium | reverse complement strand
CGCAATCTGAAGGGTGAGCTATACTTGATATCAGGTAGCGCAAACACAACGATTACACAAGAGTACAATAACTGTTAACCTGCAACCAAATCTTGACTTGGGTGGCTTATTGCTCTACCTTTTTTAGAGTAGAAAAATATAATGATTATGTGGGCTTAGGCTAATTCGAGTTAATCAGCTAAGCGACTAGCGAGTGGTTTGGGTAGACAACTAAATTCAATCAGAATTTTTAAGTTGAGGCACAACATGGGGGGGCGGTAATGGATATTTCTACATATCGTAGGCGTTGTAAGGTATTAATTGTAGTTGCAGGCATGGTTGGTACCTCTATTAATACTATAACTGTTTCAGCACAGGGCTTGGCGCTGGAGGAGATAGTCGTCACGGCACAGCGCCGTGAACAGTCACTTCAGGAAGTGCCTGTTTCAATTGAGGTTTTTAGCGGAGCAGAAGTACAGTTACAGGGATACCGCAACCTCGAGGATCTGTCAAAGTTCTCACCCTCAGTCTCTATCCGCGATGGATCCTCCCAACAGACAGTGACAATCCGTGGTTTCGGAACACAGGGCAACTCCCTGACACTGCAGTCAGCGACCCCTATATTTCTGGACGGTATCCATTTCGGCCGGCCATCGATGATTAAGCATGCCTTGATGGATGCCGAGCGGGTTGAAGTACTGAAAGGACCGCAACCGATCCATTTCGGCATGGATGCAACGGCGGGTGCGTTTAATATCCAGAGCAAGCGGCCGACGCCGGAGTGGGAGGGTGAGCTCGGTACCGAACTAGGCAACGACGGCAAAATGGAGGTTGAAGCTGCCTTTGGTGGCCCGCTGACTGACACCCTGGGTATCCGCGTAGTTGGCCTTGCCGAGCATGGCAACGGACCTGTTAAAAATCGTGTTACCGGGAAAAAGTTTCCGGAATTTAATAATGTAGCAGGTCGTGTATTACTGGAATGGACCCCGACTGAGCAGTTCAACCTCGTGGGTAAATTTGATGTTTCCGACCAGAACAACGATGGTGAGTTGTGGATGGGTTGTTTGTCCGGTGGCACTCTGGGTGGCTTCGCTGCTGACAATATCCTGCTTGGATCTGCAGGAGTAGTTGCAGGAACCGGTAATGAGCGCGCTGTGTGGGCGCCCCCACCGAGTGGCGTTGATTTCGCAACGGACGCAGTTTTATTGGAACAGAAAGATCCAAAGGATTGTTTCAAGGGCGAGTACGGGATCAGCCGGGATGGGCCGTACCTGGAGCCGGCTGACAATGTCTGGAACGGTTGGGGCGGTAACGCCAGTACTATTCGGCCAGGAATACTTGATCAGCGAGCTGCGGCGCAAGCGTTTGCCTCAGCAGGTGACAAGCCTGATACCAAGGGTATTGCCGGCCTGGATGAGACCTTCACCTGGAATGCATTGCTTGATGGTATCTACGAATTCGACAACGGTATCACGCTGAATTCCCAGACCGGCATGGTATTTTTTGACCGTATTAATGTCCGGGAAAACTGCGATTGCCTTTTTTCGGTAAACTATTTTGGTCGTGGCGAAAGATATGACCAGTTCAGCCAGCAATTCCGTTTTGAAGGACCTGTTGAGGGCTACGAGCTGAATATCGGTATACCTGGGCTCAAGGTCCGGCCCATGGTCGGTGCCTTCTATCAGTATTCTGATACGGACATCTTTACCAGCGGCATGAGGGCGCATTTCCGTCAGGGACAGCGCTTTAATGAAGGTTGGGAGGATGCAACATGGATGGCCGGTTTCTGGAATCTCGAATTCACCTTTCTGGAAGATCAAATTACTTTCTCCGCTGGAGGACGCCAGTCTGATGTCAAGAAGGATACTTCTATCTATGGTTATGCTGCCCAATGGATAGTCGACGAGAGACCCTGTCTCGCGACCGGCACGGATGCTAATCCGGCCACCTGCACGACAGATCCGAACTTCATACAGGTTAACCCGAATCTGACTGCATATACGACTGGCGCCATGGCTGGCGGCGCTGCTAACAATAACATGCGGATCGACAGTCCGCGAATATTGGTTGATCCGGCTACTGTTAATATGAACGACCTCTGGACAGCCCGCAGATGGAATCAAAGGTTAAATTTACCTTTGAACTGGATGCGGGATGACGTAAATGCTGTCGGGTTAACGCCACCCCAGTACGAACTGATCAACGGAGGTATACCGACGGCAGTTGAGCAAAAGGCGAATCATTACGACCACCAGTTTGTCCTGAGCTTAACGCCGAATGCGTTTGGCGGTGACCACACCTTTTACACCAAGTTTGTAACGGCGTTCAAAGGACCGGTTACGGATACAGGCCTGGCAACACTGCCGGCTCCTGCAGATCTCGAGGACTTTTCCTATAGCCCTGAGTATTCCAAGGCATATGAACTCGGTGCGAAAGGTATGTTATTCGAAAGCCGTTTCCGCTATGACATTAGCGTATTCCGGAGCGAATTCAGGGACCTACAGACTGAAGTGGCGGCCCCGCTATTTAATCCACAGGACCAGACAAGGGTTAGTCTGAACGCAGGCAAACAGGTGGTTGAGGGGATTGAGTTCACTGGTACTACCCGGGTAACGGAAAGTCTTACTTTTAACTTCGCTGGAGCCCTAATGGACGGCGAGATGGTGGAATTTGATGGTGCAGGTTGCACTGGTTCTGAGACTATCGCCGCTGCGGCTGATGCCGTAAATAATCCTGGAGGCAGGACGGCGGCTGAACTGACTGCGGCGAATGCTATCCTGACCACTATAGGGCCGATGAGAAGTGCGCACGCCCTGGCTGCGGACATCCCCGCACCAATGTTGTTTAATGGAGGATGTCGCCTGGTGGGAGAAACCAAGGAAGATGGCTCCATAGCTGGTGCAGGTACATTTAACCACAGTGGTGATGAAGCGACGCGCACACCGGACTGGAAGATTATTGCTGGTCTGGACTACTCGTTGCCTGTGATGGACAATTATCAGTTCATATTCGATGCCAAGGGTTTTATTTCGTCCGCCTATCTAGATGGTCAAGGTGCCTCTACCCTAAGCGGGTTAACGGGGTGGGACAAACATGGGGATATAAACCTGTCCACCGGCGTCGGTACACAGGACGGTACATGGAGACTCATGCTTTATGCACGTAATCTTCTGGAAGCGACCCAGGTTTATCGTCCCGAGTATGATTTCACACTTGAAGGTATGCAGACGAAGGAAGTTGCAGACTCCAGCTTCAGACAATACGGCATCCGGTTTGACTACCTTTTCCAATAAAGCTTCAAGCACGCTACCACTTTGATAAGCTCCCCGGGTTACATAACCTGGGGAGCTTTTTTTATGTAGAATCTGAGCGGTATTAACCCGAGGTGAATACTTGGTAGAAGGGTTAGCTACAAGTTGTGCAGGGCGGTTATAGTGGTGCTACACACGGAAATACGCCTTGTCCGTATACTTAGGGACTCTCTGAAAAACCCTTTCAGTTTGGTATAATCGTCTTACCAAAACCGAGAGATAATTTGCATGAGCCAGCTGACCTTCGCCGCAGCCGAATTTGTCCACCAGCAGCACAAAACCAAACCTGAGATGTTGCTGGAGCGCATGGAAGGATTGATTCCGTGGCAGCGATTGGCAACAACAGTGGCACGCTACTATGCCAAGAAGGAGGCCGCCCGGCCTATCCATTGGCCACCAGGTTGCGCGTGCATTGCCTGCAACTGTTCTACAACCTGAGTGACCCCGGCCTGGAAGACGCTTTGTATGCAGTGGAATCGATGCGCCGTTTTGCGGGGGTCAAGCTGGAGCGGGTAGCGGCTGAGACCACCATCCTGAATTTTCGTCGGTGGCTGGAGCGGCATGGTCTGGGGCAGCAACTGTTCGAGGAAATTAACCGGCACTTGCAAGGGCAGGGATTGCAGGTGCGTGAGGCCACCATTGTCGATGCAACGATTATTGCAGCGCCCAGCTCCACCAAGAATCGGGAAGGGCAACGCGTCCCCGAGATGCATCAGGCCAAGCAAGGGAATGCGTGGCAGTTTGGGATGAAGCTGCAGATTGGGGTGGATGCATCACTGGGGCTGATCCACAGCCTGGAGACGACGGCAGCCAATCCGGCGGATGTGACGATGACGGACAAGTTATGACATGGAGCGGAAAAGAATGTGTGGGGCGATGCTGGGTATCAGGGCGTGGCCAATCGGGAAGAACCTGTAACGCGGGTAGTGAACTGGTTTATTGCGATGCGGCGAGGGCAGCGAGCGAGCTTGCCGAAATCAAGTCCGCTGCACCGGGCGGAGAAAATTAAAGCGAGCATGCGGGCCAAGCTGGAGCACCCGTTCCGGTACATCCAGCAGATGTTTGGATATAGGAAGGTTCGCTACCGGGGCTTGGCGAAGAACTAGCAATCGGTTGTACGTCTTGGCAGGGTTTACCAACCTGCTCATTGGTCGGAAGTACATGCCCTGTTAGGAGTAGTCCGTCGGGTGGCTGCCCAGAGCAGCCATCAGACGGACAAACAGGCAAGTGAAGACAAGAATTGTTTCAATTTTGTGCTAATCGCCTGCGCATGCAGGTTTTTTTGAAAATAATCGGAGTTGTTCAGAGGTTCCTTAGCTATAAGTTCCAATATTGCCCTTAATCTGTGTTCATTGTTTTTTTATCCTAACCATATCGTCAGGATTCATGTCACCGACCTTCCCGTGGTTAATACCTTCTAATATCGATCTGAAGTTGGACATGCCTATAGAATTCACTATAATTCTTTAATGGGTATAGAGGTTTAAACTCGAACTCAAACTGGAGGTATTTTATGTTCAGCCGCATGTGTAAAGTCGTGTCATTTCTCGTTTTTCTGACCAGTATTGCTCAATTTGCTTATGCGCAGGAGATTACCAAGGAGATTGAATTCAAGACTGATGATGGCTGGACTATCAGTGGTACTCTGAAGCTACCTTCAGGTGCCAGTAAAGATAATCAGTATCCGGCGGTTATAACCTTACATCAGCTGGAGCATGACAGACAGGATTTTGAACTCGAGGAGGGATTCGGGGGCAGGCTTCCGAGAGAGTTTGGCATTGCTGTCCTGGCCATAGATTGGCGAGGCCGGGAAAAAAGCACAGGAATTCATCAGCCTGTTCCTGATTCATTGCATGACTTATCTCCGAAAATGCAGAAACAATTGTATCTGGATGTTAAAGGGGCGATCGAGTTTTTGGCTGCTTACCCGGGAGTGGACCGTTCAAGAATTGCCATTGCGGCCGCGGAATTTAGTGGTGAACATGCAGTTCGTGCCATGCAGGATACCCTCGTTCCAATACGTGCACTTATGCTGCTGAGTGCTACAGACCTGAGCCAGGAATCCAAGGATTTCCTCGCTTCAATCGAGACCCCCATATTTACCGGCGCCAGTATTCTTCATAGGCCGGTATTCATGGACATGGCAGAAGTTTATGGCAACTCCAAAAATCCGGACAGCATGATGATAGCGCCTGTGGCCTCAGAACAAGGTTATAACCTGTTCCATGCCGAGTTTTTACGCGGAGATGCTGAACATGGCGCGAGTTCGCTGGACGATGCGATGATTTGGCTCACGCAACAGGTCAAAAATCTTGGGACTTCGAGGGCGGTATCATTAAAAACCGATGATGGCTGGACGATTTATGGAAACTACCGTCAGCCTGACGACATGGGGAAAGACGGGAGACTTAAACCAGGGATAATCCTGGTACCAGGTGCCCGTTCGAATCGATATTCCATGTATAGATTCGAGGAAGAATTAGCCCGTAGAGGTTATGCTGTACTGGCTATCGAAATGCGGGGGCGTGGGGCAAGTATGCAAGGTGGAACGATAGAAGATAATACTGAGGTTCGAGCGGTCCACGAAAATCTTTTAGGTAGCCCATTTGAACTGGATACGATGGCGGCCATTGACTACATCACGTCCCAAAAAGGTATTGACCCGAACAGAATAGGTATCGTCGGCGAGGCCAGAGGGACAAGGTCTGCTTTATTGGCATCCGCAGGTGACGACCGAATCAAGGCGATGGCTTTACTTTCAGTTTACGAGCCTGATGAGAAAATGGAGCAGGTCATTTCGCAGATGGACATACCCATTCTCCTCATTGACAGCGAGACCAACTGGGCGGCGGGTGGAACCAATCATGTCCACAGACTCGCAAAGAGAAGCCAGATAATGATATATCCTGGACTAGGTCACTCACACCACATACGTTACTTTCATCCTGAAGTGGTGGGTTATATCGCAGATTTCATGGAAAGAGAACTACCACCAATGGTACAGGAATAAAACTGTTATCTGGCCATGTGGCCAGAACTGGATGATTGCTTGAATGCCAAGCCAAGAATTCAGGAGTTATAACGTACGATACGGGGGGCATGCATGCTCAAATGGTGCCCCTTCCAGAATGGCATTTGGCGGACATATCCAGACTAGAATAAGAACATCCTTGAGGAGAATCAGCATGAAAATATCACCCGTTTATGGATTGTGGCAATTACTCATATCGTTTTTATTTATCATTTTAATAGCAGGCTGTTCCGATAACACTCCTCCCCAGGTTGCGACAAGTACTGTTGAAGTAGCAAGTACTGTGCCACAGCAGTCCAGCAGTGTGCCTCA
>JBCKWF010000093.1:0-6752 GCA_038922895.1 Gammaproteobacteria bacterium | reverse complement strand
TGCCGGTAGCTTAATGGATACGCGGCGTACCAGCGAATGCACACCAAGATAATATCCAGTGGCAACCGCATTGTTTTTACGTCGGGCATCACGCATTACCGTATCTGGGAAAGAGGGGCAGTGTAGCCGAGCCCGACCCCGGATAGTTAATGCGACAGAACCTCTGAAACAACGCTTGAATAAATAACATTATGATTTTGATAGACTTTTTATGTGTAAATCACGATTCAAGCAGAGGCGGGACAAGTTTGAGACAAGCACGACCTCGCCGGGGCAATGATCAGCTTGGCGGCAACGGGCAATCCATGTAAAATCCGCCCTCTTTTAATAAAGTCTGGGATTACAAAGATGTCGCGAATTTGTCAGGTAACCGGGAAAAAGCCCATGTACGGGCATAATGTCTCCCACGCCAATAACAAAACCAAACGCCGTTTTTTACCAAATCTGCACGACCGCAAATTCTGGGTAGAAAGTGAAAACCGCTGGGTCAGTCTGCGCGTCAGCAGTAATGGCCTGAGGACAATTGACAAAAACGGGATAGACACCGTGCTTGCCGACATCCGCTCCCGCGGCATAAAGGTATAAGGAACGAATATGGCCAAGAGTGCTCGTGAAAAAATCAAGCTGGTCTCATCTGAAGGGACTGGCCACTACTACACTACTACCAAGAACAAGCGCAACATGCCGGACAAGATGGAAATGAAGAAATATGATCCGGTAGTACGCAAGCACGTTGTTTACAAGGAAGCAAAGATAAAATAATCCTCCGTCACAGGTATCACCTGTGCCTTAGCCTCACGCTTCCTGCAGACGGTACGCCTTTATCGTCCTGGCAAAATCCTGCAATGCCTCTATCCCGGTCTGTTCTGCATGATGACACCAGTCCTGTAATGACTGGATCAAGGTATCCTGACTGGCGGTCTTCAAATGCCAGATCGATTGCAGGCGCTGACTGAATTCATACACTACCTTTAATGCGTGACTCTCGGCCAGCACGGCATCCAGCCTCTGTCTGGATTGTTCATCCAGCAACAGGTGGTGGCGGGCCAGTAATTTCCTGCCACGCCGCAGGATACGCTTGCCGGCCATGTCCGCCCTCGCCTTTTCTTCCCTGCATACCTGCTTGATCACGTCCTTTGCATAACGCGACATCACATGCATCCGGTTAGTTGCAACCGCTTTTAGAGTATCTACATCTATCAGCTGTTTTTGATAATCCAGTACGGGCCTGGGCGCTACCTTTCTGACCCTGGCCAGCCTGAATGACTGCAACAGGCGAATGTAGATCCAACCCAGATCTATTTCATACCAGGCAGAAGAGAAGCGTGCCGAACTGGCAAAGGCGTGATGATTATTATGCAGTTCCTCACCACCGATAAGTACCCCTATAGGCAGAATATTGGTCGAGGCGTCTGCGGTCTCAAAATTTCTGTATCCCCACCAGTGACCTGCGCCGTTAATAACGCCTGCAGCAAATACAGGTATCCATAGCATCTGCACGGCCCACACGCTTATACCAATCACACCGAACAGCAGTAAATTGATAACCAGCATCAGAACAATACCGGAGTATGAATGGCGGGCGTACAGCTTGCGCTCAAGCCAGTCGTCCGGTGTGTTATGCCCATATTGTTGCAAGGTCTGGCTGTTTGCAGCCTCACGTTTATATAGTTCCGCCCCCTCCAGCAGTACCTTACGGATGCCGTATTGTTGCGGACTATGTGGATCATCGGCCGTTTCGACCCTCGCATGGTGTTTTCTGTGTATTGCAACCCATTCGCGGGTAACTGTACCGGTGGTCAACCACAGCCAGAACCTGAAAAAATGACTACAAAGCGGGTGTAAATCCAGCGCCCGGTGGGCCTGATGTCGATGCAGAAAGATCGTCACTGAGGCTATCGTAATATGGGTCAGACCCAATGCGATAATTATATATGCCCAGATTGGCAGATCATGAAACATTTAAATCCCCCGAATGTATGGCTGATATGAGGCTGTTAGTTGATTTACCGGTCTTTGGCCAGCACAGGAATATTCTAATGTGTTTTATTAGACCTTGCACATTAAAAAAGGTTTTGTAACGTTACCGTCTACTCTATTCCGATGCATATACCAGCAATTATTATCTGTCCGTTGCCGTAGTTAAGGCAGAGACCTGTTGCAACTGGATGCATAATCCTAATAATAACCGCTAATGAATGATGAATCCCTGATCTGTGCCCGGAACCTGTCCCGCTATTATGGCGGGCGCCGTGCAATTCACAATATCAGCTTCACCATCAATCGGGGCGAGATAGTGACATTTCTCGGACCGAACGGCGCAGGCAAAAGCACACTGATGCAGATCCTTTGCGGTGTACTGGCAGCGTCTGCCGGCACTGTCACCATTGCCGGCCATGACATCATTGCTGAGCCGTTACTTGCAAAACGGCAACTGGGCTACCTGCCTGAACAGCCTCCACTTTATACTGACTGTACCGTCGATGAGTATCTGACCTACTGTGCCCGGCTGCGCAACATCAAAGCTGCACTTGTACCCCACAGTGTTACGGCGAGCAAGCAGAAATGCGGACTGAATGATGTTGGCAAGCGCTTGATTGCCAACCTGTCCAAGGGTTACCAGCAGCGGGTGGGCATCGCCCAGGCGATTATACATACACCGGACGTCATCGTACTTGATGAACCCAGCGCCGGCGTCGATCCTAATCAGATGATCGAAATCCGGGAGTTGATCCGCGATATGGGCAGGGAGCACAGTATCATCCTGTCCACCCATATGCTTGCAGAGGCACAAAGTATCAGCGACCGGGTCCTGATCATTTATGCCGGCAGTGTCATACTGGACAGTAAGCTCGCTGTGCTGGATGAACCACTGGAACAAACCTATTTGAAGCTGACACAGGACACATCAATAGAAATGAACAGGTCATGACAGTTAATATTGCCCTGTTTGAGATGCGCAGACTGTTTTTATCACCGTTTGCATGGACTGTGCTTGCCATCGTCCAGTTTATGCATGCGTTGGTATTCTACATATTCCTGTCTCGCTATCTGCAACAACCCGACATCTATAATGGACATGGTTTGACCGAGGTCGTCGTGGCCGGTTACTACCAGAGCAGCGGACTAATCATGTTACTGATCACCCCGTTTCTGACCATGCGATTGCTCAGCGAGGACTACCGGACCGGCACGATAAAACTGCTATTATCTTCCCCGGTGTCGGTTACCCGTCTCGTGCTTGGCAAATATTTCGGTATGGTTTTATTCATGCTGAGTATGGTGATCATGGTCAGCCTGATCCCTGCCAGCCTGGTGCTGGGTGCCCCACTGGATTACGGTCAATTCATTGCTGCCATACTCGGACTGGTACTGCTGCTGTGCACCTTCGCTGCGACAGGACTATTTGTCTCATCCCTGTTTAAACAACCGGTCATTGCCGCAATCTGCACGTTCGCAGTGCTGCTGGTTCTGTGGACCAGCCATCTTGCCAGCAGTACACAATCCGGTACGGATGACTCCGTTGCAGCATATCTGTCGATACTGCACCACTACAATAATTTTACCGAAGGCATGTTCAACTCTGTCGATCTTGTTTATTTCATAATAATGATATTGTTATTCCTGCTGCTGGGCATCTGGCGTATTGACGCGATGCGTATTCATCCATAATGACTAACATATCCAGGCAGCCTTCTGCAGCAACATACCGGATCAACAGCCTGATCATGTTACTGCTGCTGCTTGCACTGGCCGGCCTGCTGGCCTGGGCGAGTACCCGCTACCCGGTAATATTTGACTGGACCCGTACCGGCAGACACACCCTTGCGAACGCCAGCATCAGCGTACTTGAGCGCATAGACGGACCGGTCACAGTCACATCGTATGCACGTGAGCAGACAGACTTGCGGAATGCAATCAGTAAATTCATGGCGAAATTCCAGCGGGTAAAACCGGACATTCAATTTCGTTTTCAGAACCCGGATATCGTCCCCGACGAAGTCAGAGCCCTGGGTATCAGCATCAACGGCGAACTGGTATTACAGTACCAGGGCCGCAGCGGGCATATCCGCGAGGCGGATGAGGGCGCATTTATCAATGCATTAATGAGCCTGTCCAGAGGCAAGGAAACGTGGGTCGCCTTCATCGAAGGTCACGGCGAACGCAACCCCCTCGGTAAAGCCAATCATGACCTGGGAGAATGGGGCCAGCACCTTGTCAACCGCGGATACCGGATCCATCCGCTGAACCTGGCAGAAATCAACACGATACCTGACAATACTGCGGTCCTGGTGCTGGCTGGGCCACGGGTACCGTTGCTGGAGGGAGAAACCGCGATGTTGCTGCAGTATCTGCAACAGGGGGGCAATCTGCTCTGGCTGCTCGATCCGGACGAGATGGCGATGACACAAACGATTTCTGACTATCTGAATATCCTTGTCCCGCAAGGAACAATAATCGACGTGGCCGGACAATTGATTGGAATAAATGATCCGACGACCACGATGGTGACGACCAGCCTGTATGGCAAACATGCCGCGCTCGACGGCTTCAGTTTTACTACGTTGTTTCCCCGGGCAGCGGCACTGACAATAACAGACACTAGCAACTGGACCGCCACACCCTTACTGAATACCGGCGATCATACCTGGCTGGAAACCGATCCTCTGGACGAGAACAGTCAGTTCGACCAGGACAAGGACCAAATGGGGCCGTTGACCATCGGTCTGGCCCTGGAACGCAAGATAGAAACAAGCGAGGCTGAAGCAAAACAGCAGAAAATTATCGTCGTCGCTGATGGCGACTTCCTCTCAAACCGCTACATCAGTAATTCCGGAAACCTGGATCTGGGTATCCGCTTTATCAACTGGCTCGGTGATGATGAGGATTTGATAGATATTCCGGCCCGTATAGCCACCGACACACAACTGACAGCTTCACCAATGATTATTGGGGCTGCAGGAATCTTCTTTCTGCTGGTACTGCCACTGCTACTGGTTCTGTCCGGTCTGACAATCTGGTGGCGGCGAAAACGCAGCTAAGTTGCATGCAGGCCCGGATATTACTGAACATCGTTCTGTTGCTGCTAATCATCGTAGTTGCGGTGTACCTGACCCGGACCGACGCACCGGTACCGGCAGGACAAGAGTCCATACCGCTCAGTACTATCGATCCTGCCTCGATAAATCACATACGGGTGGCCCGTCCCGGCAAACCGGATCTGGTCCTGCAAAAGTCCGATCCAGACTGGCAGATTACCAGTCCGATCCAGACTGCAGCGAACAGCTTCCGTACCAGTTCGCTACTGGCGCTGCTGCAGACCCGCAGCATAAGCACCGTCCTATCCGATCCTGCCAACTTCGGTCTTACCGACAATCAGGTGACGGTCAGCTTTGATAACCACGTATTCCGGTTTGGTAATAGCAATCCTCTGGACAATAGTCGCTACATACTGCATAACAATATTATTCATCTGGTCGAAGACACGCTCTATGAGCAGCTGCGACAGGATGCAGCATTCTTTGCAGACACCCGTCTGCTTCCCGCAGCGTCTGCCCTGGTGCGTGTCAAACTTGCTGACCTGGAGCTTGCATATATTAATGATATCTGGACACAAGTCTCCGGGCCAGGCCGTCCTGCCATCGCTGATATAGCCCGGCACTGGAGTCAGATCGAGGCGACCAGGGTAAGTCTGGCCCAGGCAACGACTACCCCGGTTGACATCATACTGGAGACTGCCTCTGGCGATTTAATCGAATTATCGATATTAGCTGATTCCCCTGAACTGCTGTTGCGCCGTATAGATACCGGCACCGTATATCATCTCCCCGGACAAACTGCTGCGGACCTCGGCATCATTCGCCCTGCTGATTGATTATCCGTGCCTGAATTACCTGAAATCGAGACCGCCTGCCGGGGTATCACCCCGCATATACTGCAGCATGTAGTCCTCAAGGTAACCGTCAGGGACAGCAGGTTACGCTGGCCGGTGCCGGCAAATATCAATACGATCCTGCGCGGTCATACCGTCCAGCAGGTGACCCGGCGCGGCAAATATATACTGGTTGGTTTTGAACATGGCTGGCTGATCCTGCATCTGGGTATGTCCGGCAGCTTGCGCATAGTTCCTGAGGGTACGCCTTACAGGAAACATGATCATGTCGAACTGGTGTTTGATACCAGGCAGAGTCTACGGCTACATGATCCGCGCAGGTTTGGATGTTTACTCTGGACGGCAGAGGATGCGCACCAGCACAAACTGCTTTGTAATCTCGGGCCGGAACCCCTACACCGGGGTTTCAGTGGCAACTATCTATACAAGCTGTCACACAAACGCGCACAGGCAGTGAAGACTTTTATCATGGACAGTCATACTGTGGTCGGCGTTGGGAATATCTATGCAAACGAGGCATTGTTCCTGGCAGGTATCCGGCCTGACACACCGGCCGGTAAGGTTACACTGCCACGTTACAATATGCTGACCAGCTGCATCAAACAGACATTGAAACGTGCAATCCGGAAGGGTGGAACGACCCTGCGCGATTTCGCAAACAGTGATGGTACCCCAGGATACTTTCAACAGACTTTAAACGTATATGGCAGGAAAGACCTGCCTTGCAAACAATGCGGGCAATCAATCCGCCACTCCATTATCGGCCAGCGCGCGACCTATTATTGCAGGCACTGTCAACGTTAGGGCTTCGAACCCGAGGGTTACAGGTTCAAGTCCTGTCAGGCGCGCCCTGCTTATT
>JBCKWF010000092.1:0-6976 GCA_038922895.1 Gammaproteobacteria bacterium | reverse complement strand
TTGGTTATCACAGCCTCTCCGGTATTCCGCGGTTCTGGATGGACTACGATTACCTGCTTGACGGGTTTCGCATAATACCGCTGGCCCTCGGGCTGTTTGCAATGCCGGAAATCATCGAGTTGATGTCAGGCAAGAGTATTGCGGCCAAGAATGCGGATGGCTCTAATATCACCATGACCTTCAAACAGGTCTGGCTGGGCGTGATGGCAAATTTTGTCCGTAAAGAGGTCTTGATACGCTCATCATTAATGGGTGTTTTCATCGGCATGGTCCCGGGGGTGGGCAGCGAGACGGCCCCATTTGTCACTTACGGGACGGCCAAACAGACCTCAAGGCGGAAGCATCGATTTGGCAAGGGATCTATAGAAGGAGTAATCGGCCCGGAAGGCGCCAATAATGCGAAAGAGGGTGGTTCACTGGTGCCGACGCTCGCCTTTGGTGTGCCGGGCAGTAGCGCCATGGTATTGCTACTTGGCGGTTTCCTGATGCTGGGGCTGCAGCCAGGACCGGAGTTTCTTAAAAACCATATGGATCTGGCATATGGTATGGCCTTTGTACTGATCGCGGCCAATTTTGTCGGCGCACTTGTACTTATATTGCTCGCCAAGCATCTGGCAAAGATTACCCAGATCCCCGGACATGTACTGATGCCGATCCTGATTAGCCTGGTGGTGTTGGGTGCATATGCCAGCGCAAGCCATTTTGAAGATGTGTTATTCGTGTTTATCTTCGGGGTGCTGGGTATTATTATGAAGCTCTACGGCTTTCCCCGGCCCGCCTTGCTGCTGGGTTTTGTCCTGGCGCCCTTGCTTGAGAATTATCTGGTCATCTCGTTGAGTACCTATGGCCCGACATTCTTTATGCGCCCCATCTCACTTGGCATCATGGCGTTGATTATTGTGGGCGGAGTGCTGCCCTTGATTCGCTATATCCGCCAGCGCAAGACCAGGGGCCTGGATAACTCAACGGGGATACAAAAGTGATATTGAAAGGCAGACTAGGTACTTTGCTGATACCGGGAATATTATTATTGTTTATCACCGTTTTTTTGTTATTGGGTAAGTATCACTGGGACTATGCCACCAATGTGATCCTGTTTCCCCTGGTAGTGGGAACGCTGGCAATCATCAGTGCAGTCTGGCTGATTATTCGGGCCATAGTAGTCCCGGTTGATGTCCTGGCAGGTGAAGGTGAATCTATCGGCGAGACTGAAGACCCCCGCTGCAGCCTGATGCAACGACTGGTGTGGGTGGCCAGCGTGTATCCTTTGAGTTACCTGTTAGGACTTATCCCCGGTCTGGTGCTATTTACTGTTGCTTATACCAGTTATCATCGGTTGCCATGGTCGCAACGGCTGATTGCAGCGGCTGTGGTGTTTGCGCTCGTTTACATCGGGTTCTATAAATTGCTGGGGGTATCCAGCTTGCCAATAGCCCCTCTATGGATGCGTAATTAAAAAACATTTCTGTCTTTCAAATAATATTTATTAAGAATGCTCTGCATAAGTCCATTCACAACTTTTCTGAGCATGCAAAATAAAAAGTGACGTTGATTTTGCCCGTACATCCCTGTGCGTGCCGGGACCTTTGATTTAATCAGGGGTTCATTAATTTTATCCTGAGGAGAATTAGTACATGCAGTTGCATGATGACTTTGGTCACGATCACACTCATACGAGCGAAGCAGACAGACAGGCAGTAGCAAATTCTATCTGGCGTCAGGAGACTGTCGAGTTAACAACAGCCGGTATCGATATTGGCAGTTCAACCTCGCATTTACTGTTCGCCCGGATTATGCTGCAGCGCCGCTCCCAGGGTCTGTCCAGCCGCTTTGAGGTGACCAGACGCGAGATTATCTTCAGCTCGCCAATTATTCATACTCCATTTCTGCCTGATGGCAGCATCGATGATCGTCGCCTTGAAACATTTATTCTGCATGCTTATCGTGAGGCCGGCTTCAAGCGCAGCGATATCGATAGCGGTGCGGTAATTCTTACCGGTGAAGCCATTAAAAGCAAGAATGCGCGCAAGCTAGCTGATCTGTTTGCCGAGGAGGCGGGCAAGTTTGTCTGTGCCACCGCCGGACACAAACTGGAATGCACGCTGGCAGCACACGGGTCCGGGGCCGTCGCACTGTCGAAGAAAAATGGCATCTGTCTGTTGCATGTGGATATTGGTGGCGGGACTACCAAGCTTGCCCTGGTTGATCAGGGGAAGATTGTCGGTGTGTGTGCATTGGCTGCGGGAGGCCGCCTGCTGGCGCAAGATGATGCGGGCCAGTGGACCCGGGTAGATGAATCAGCGCAGCTGGTTGCAGATGAACTTGGTTTTAAAACTGATCCGGAGACCCTGCAGATCCCCGCAGTTCGCCATAAGATTGCGAGTCGCCTTGCGAATGTGATAGTGGACTTTATTCGTGCAGGTGCCAGCGACCGTCTGGGTATGGCGCTGCAGCTAACGGAGGACCTCCCAAGGACAGCAACCCCTGTGGCATTGACCTTTTCCGGCGGCGTATCTGAATATCTTTTACATAATGAACAGCAAGACTACGGTGACATAGCCAGCATGCTTGCCGATGAACTCAGACTGCAACTTTCCGCCAGGGTCGATTTGCCTATATATAATCCCGGCCACGGCATCCGTGCTACAGTTATCGGGGCCTCACAATTTACCGTCCAGGTTAGCGGTAAAACCATATACCTTTCCGATACCAGCGTGTTACCTGTACATAATGTGCCAGTAGTGCACGTAGCTTTGGATCTTTCCGGTAGCATAGACGCGAAGCGGGTGACCAGGGCAATCCGTGAGGCGGCGCAGCGTATGGACCTGGCCCCGGAATCACAGATGGCGGTTGCCTTTAGCTGGGCGGGAGAACCGGAATTTTCCCGGTTACAGGCCATGGGACAGGGTATTGTTGCAGCCGTGTCACCGGACGGCGTGCGGGAAGGCCCGCTGTTGTTGATGATAGATGGTGATATTGGTAATAGTCTGGGCCATTTGTTATGCCGGGAACTCGGCCTGCCAGGCAGCTTGATCTCCGTGGATGGTGTGCAGTTACAAGAGCTGGATTATGTCGATGTAGGTGAGCTGATAGATCCCCCGGGTGTGGTACCTGTCGTAATCAAATCATTACTGTTTTCCTGAGAATAACCGAAACCAGACGTCGCAATAGTGTAGTCATATTTAATAGTGGCCAGCCTGGTTTTCCGGCATTTCGCCTGCTCAATCTCTCCGCTGACAGGCTGACAGGCTGGCAGTTGTCAGTTTCTCGGCATATAATCCAAAAATGGACTGAATATTAGATATCAAAGTATTTTATGATTATGCCAGGAGAAAGATAAGAAATGACTGAACAACAGACACTGCCAAGATACGGCGTTGATTTCTACATGAACTGGGTAAAGCAAGAGGGCCTGCCTGTCACCGAAGACCACGGTGTGGATCTGTTCAAGGTGGCATTGTCCGACTGGCCACGTTATGGCTGCAAAGGGGCGGCAGTGCACCTGAAAGGACGTTGTGACTTCAGCAATATGTTCCTGTTTGAGATAGCCCCGGGTGGATCGACGATACCGCAAAGGCATCTTTATGAGGACGTGTTTTACGTGCTGGAAGGACGCGGCAGCACCCAGGTGGAATTTGCAGATGGCAAGAAACATACATTTGAATGGGCGCCCAGAAGTCTTTTTGCAATCCCCTTGAATGCGAAGCACAGGCATTTCAACGCCAGCGGCAAGGACCGGGTCTTGCTGGTAAGTACAACAGACATGCCGTTGGTGATGAACACCTTCCATAATGAGGCATTTGTGTTTGAGAATGGATTTGACTTCATGGAGCGGAGTGGCAAGGAGAAGTACTATGCCGGAGAGGGTGACCTGATCACGGTGCGTCCCGGCAACCACATGTGGGAGACGAATTTCGTACCTGACCTGGGCGGCATAGAGTTGAAGTCGTGGGGAGACCGTGGGGCCGGTGGTAGCAATATCATGTTCGTGCTGGCAGATGGCACCATGCATGCGCATATATCGGAGATGCCGGTAGGGACGTATAAGAAGGGCCATCGGCATGGCCCGGGATTTCATGTAATGTGTGTGACCGGGCATGGTTATTCGCTGTTGTGGTTCCAGGGCGAGAAGGATTTTCTGCGGATAGACTGGCAGCACGGGGTGGTATTTCCGCCCGCGGATCGGCAGTTTCACCAGCACTTCAATACCAGTCAGAACCCCGCGCGCTATCTGGCTACCGGGGTAGGTGGTCTGCGCTATCCTCTTACAACTGACAAGCGCAGATCATTACTTGGATTGAAACCCGGTGAGAAGGGTGCAGTCTCTCTCAGTATGAAGGAAGGCGGCGATCAGATTGAATATGAGGACCAGGACCCGCGGATCCACAATATCTGGCTGGAAGAGATGGCGAAAAACAAGATTGTACCAAAGATGGATAAATTCAAGGCCGCGTAAGATCAGAAACTGGAATCAGGGAGTGCTGTACAGTCCTGGCCGGCCACCCCTGGATATCAGTAAACGAAATCAGAGGGGTGAAACTGTGAATCTGTCAAAAGGCAATACGCCAATAGCACGGGCAATAACGGGGGCGCTGACAGGATTGCTGTTACTCTGCGCTGGCTGCAGTAGCGAGTCCGGTTCCGAAGTTTCCGGTACTATTACGCCAGGGCCTGATGCCAAATCCTTTTACCAGCAGGAAGTGTTGCACATCATCGTCGGATATAACCCGGGTGGTGGCTTTGATGAATATGCACGCATGCTCGGCATAGAGATTGCCACACACACCGGCGGTACGGTGGTTGTGGAAAACCAGCCGGGTGGAGGAGGGCTGCTCGCATTGAATCGCCTTGTGCAGGAGAGTGCTGATGGCACAAGGATCATGTTATTAGGGGGGGAGTCGGCGGTGTTGGCCCAGTTGACTGGTCGGCCAGGCACACGCTTTGATATTAACAAGTTAAACTGGCTGGGCAGGGTGCAGATTGATACACCTGTGGTCCTGTGGAGTATGACTAATCCTGAGCGGAGTTTTGCGGAAGTACTGAAGACGATACAGCAGCAGGGTGCAATCTGGGGCGCTACTGGTCTGACAGATAATATTTCCGATGCAGAGTCAGCGATGGCGCAAGCGCTGGGTTTGTCCCCGGAAAAAATGGGTATAGTCATAGGTTATGCCGGTAGCAGTGAAGTAGCACTGGCAGTAGTTCGCGGTGAAGTAGATGGAATAGTGGTAAGTAACAGTTCGGCGATCAACTACGTCGGCTCCGCAGATAGTCAAAGCGTGATCCCGATAGCAACATTAAGTCGAGAACGGGAAATGACATTTTTCCCGGATGTACCCACAATATTTGAGGTGGCGGAATTGAGTGAAGAAGGGAAGTGGTGGATAGACTTTCGTTCCAGTATTACAGAGGTAGGACGCACGTTTGTGACGCATGGGGATGTGCCGGTAGACCGTGTGGAGTATCTGCGCCAGGTCCTGGCCGACATACTCACAGATCAGAAATTTATAGCGACGGCTGCACAACATCAGAGACCGATAAACTATATGTCGGCCGAAGAACAGGAGAAACTGGTACAAGGAATATTTAGCGGACTTAGTCCGGAACGCGTTCAGGAAGTGAAGCATGTCCTGACCGAGAAATATATACGTTGATCTTATAACCCGGGCCAGTCTACTTTCGAGACGCTACAGGGTCCTGATGTAAGGCACCGATCTGTACTTACTACCATACATCTATGTAACACCTGTGTATTGAACAGGCAGTTGGGGGGGGTAGACATGCTGTTTCTCAATAACGATGATATCCACTCTGTGCTGAAGATGTCCGATTGTATCCAGGTACAGGAGCAGGCCTTTCTGGGTCTGGATGATGGTCGTTCAGTCCACCGGCCTCGCATAGACATGTATGTACCCTGTGAACGTGATGACGGGTATTGGCGCTGGGGAACCATGGAAGGGGCCACCTCCGTCCCGGGCCCGTATTTTGCCATACGCATGAAATCTGACGTAATTACTTGGTCGGCAGATGCCCACAGCGGTTTGCAGAGAGAAGACAAATATTGCGTCAAACCAGGTACCTATTGCGGATTGATAATGCTTTTTTCCAGCCGGAACGGTGAACCGCTGGCCATGCTGAATGACGGTTATCTGCAGCACATGCGGGTTGGTGGGGGCGCTGGTATCGGCGCCAAATATCTCGCTAGAGAAAATTCCAACCGTGTGGGTATCCTTGGATCCGGCGGTATGGCCAGGGCATATCTGGACGCATTCTGTCAGGTACGTGATATACGTGAAGTCAAAGTCTACAGCCCCAACCCCGTGAATCGCCAGACCTATGCTGCAGAAATGTCGGAACGGTTCGGGATCTCTGTACAGGCGGTCGGTAGTGCGGAGGAGGCTGTCCTCAATGTGGATATACTCGCTACCTGCACCAGCAGTATGGTCCCGACCATCAAGCCCGAGTGGCTGAAGCCGGGTATGCATGTAACCAATCTCGGTCCATTTGAACTGACCGAGGATATTTTCAAGACGGCTGACATAGTGATACGGCAGGGAATCGGTGGCGCCGAGGTAGCAAAGGCAGATGCTGGACCCCGGGTCCGTTCCGGTGTTGGCCATAGTCCGCTCGCATATATCGCTGGTTCCCCTGCGCAGATGGCGAGACTACCTGAGCCGAGACCGCAGAGTCTGTTCCGGCGGGACTTCCCGGACTTCAACGATATGGCCTCCCTGCGTGCCCCAGGACGCTCGCGTCAGGACCAGATAACGGTATATATTAATGGTGGAAATCAGGGATTGCAGTTCGCAGCGGTGGGGGGGCTGGTATATGAGGCCGCATTGACCAGAAAGTTAGGACGTACTATACCTACCAGCTGGTTGCTGCAGGACATCCGCGACTGATTTCTGTTTCTGGAATGGCAGGACCTGGCAAATGGCAAAATTAAAATTAACGCTGGCGTGCGGAAATTATGATC
>JBCKWF010000091.1:0-6997 GCA_038922895.1 Gammaproteobacteria bacterium | reverse complement strand
GATATGGCGGAGGGGTTCAACGGAGCAACTGCTACATCATTCCGACCAGGGCAGCCAATACACCAGCGAACAATTGGCGGAACATGGCATTGAATGCAGCATGAGCCGTCGCGGGGACTGTTGGGACAATGCGGCGATGGAGAGTTTCTTCTCCAGCCTGAAGAATGAACGGGTCAGCCGTCGCATCTACCGCAGTCGAGAGGAAGCGAGCGCGGATGCGTTTGATTATATTGAGCGTTTTTATAATCCTCGACGACGGCACTCGACATTGGGATACTTGAGTCCGATAGAGTTTGAAAAACAAGCTATACAAGCTTAACTGGGTGTACGCAAAAACCGGGGCAGCTCAGTCGAGCTCATTTATCGGGAAAGCTATGCCACACGGGAGGATGCCAGACAGGCTGTGTTTGAATATATTGAGGTGTATTACAATCGGCAACGACGGCATTCGGCAATTGGTTATCAGATACCGATGCTATACGAAAATAATCAAAAACGTGCTTAACCCACTGTCTACTTTTGTGGGGGAGGATCAGATTAAATATCAATAAAAAAAACCCGATCTCTGATGAGACCGGGGCTTAAATTAAGAGCCTGGCAGTGACCTACTCTCACACGGGGAAACCCCGTACTACCATCGGCGCTAAGCAGTTTCACTTCCGAGTTCGGAATGGGATCGGGTGGTTCCCACTTGCTATGGCCGCCAGGCAAACTGGTTTGATTAAATGGGGTCGGAGTCAATTTTCTAATTTTCCATTATGCCGGATTCTTGCAAATAAAAAAATTGACTCCGACCCCATTTAATCCAAATTCTTTAAAAATGTCCCCCGGTTTTACCCGGGGGAGCACTGTACTTTCTTTAAAATCCGAAAAGCTGATTATCGCATTGTAATGCCACATAAAACTGCTTGAGTGTTATATGGTCAAGTCTCACGGGCAATTAGTACTGGTTAGCTACGTGCGTTACCGCACTTCCACACCCAGCCTATCAACCTCGTAGTCTACGAGGGCCCTTCAGGGAACTTAAAGTTCCAGGGAGATCTCATCTTGAGGGAGGCTTCCCGCTTAGATGCTTTCAGCGGTTATCCCGTCCGTACATAGCTACCCGGCAATGCCACTGGCGTGACAACCGGAATACCAGAGGTACGTCCACTCCGGTCCTCTCGTACTAGGAGCAGCTCCTCTCAAATCTCCAACGCCCACGGCAGATAGGGACCGAACTGTCTCACGACGTTCTAAACCCAGCTCGCGTACCTCTTTAAATGGCGAACAGCCATACCCTTGGGACCGGCTTCAGCCCCAGGATGAGATGAGCCGACATCGAGGTGCCAAACACCACCGTCGATATGAACTCTTGGGTGGTATCAGCCTGTTATCCCCGGCGTACCTTTTATCCGTTGAGCGATGGCCCTTCCATTCAGAACCACCGGATCACTAAGACCTACTTTCGTACCTGCTCGACGTGTCTGTCTCGCAGTCAAGCACCCTTGTGCCTTTGCACGCAACGCGCGATTTCCGACCGCGCTGAGGGTACCTTCGCGCTCCTCCGTTACTCTTTAGGAGGAGACCGCCCCAGTCAAACTACCCACCATACACTGTCCCCGATCCGGATTACGGATCTAGGTTAGAACCTCAAACAGACCAGGCTGGTATTTCAAGGACGGCTCCACGCTAACTGGCGTTAACGCTTCAAAGCCTCCCAGCTATCCTACACAGATATATTCAAAGTCCAGTGTAAAGCTATAGTAAAGGTGCACGGGGTCTTTCCGTCTAGCCGCGGGTATACGGCATCTTAACCGCAATTTCAATTTCACTGAGTCCATGGTGGAGACAGCGTGGCCATCGTTACGCCATTCGTGCAGGTCGGAACTTACCCGACAAGGAATTTCGCTACCTTAGGACCGTTATAGTTACGGCCGCCGTTTACTGGGGCTTCGATCAAGAGCTTCGCCTTGCGGCTGACCCCATCAATTAACCTTCCAGCACCGGGCAGGCGTCACACCCTATACGTCCTCTTACGAGTTTGCAGAGTGCTGTGTTTTTAGTAAACAGTCGCGACCACCTGGTATTTGCAACCCTTCTCTGCTCCAGCCGCAGGGCCTTCACATATCAAGGGCACACCTTCTCCCGAAGTTACGGTGTCATTTTGCCGAGTTCCTTCACCATGGTTATCTCAAACGCCTTAGGATTCTCTCCTCACCCACCTGTGTCGGTTTGGGGTACGGTCACTTGTAATCTGAAGCTTAGAGGTTTTTCCTGGAAGCATGGCATCAGTCACTTCGCTCCCTGAAAGGGAGCTCGTCATCACGTCTCAGAATTATGCCCCCGGATTTGCCTAAGGACACTTCCTACCTGCTTAAACCGGGACATCCAACACCCGGCTGACCTAGCCTTCTCCGTCGCCCCATCGCAATTACAACTGGTACAGGAATATTAACCTGTTTTCCATCGACTACGCCTTTCGGCCTCGCCTTAGGTACCGACTAACCCTGCGCCGATTAACGTTGCGCAGGAAACCTTGGATTTTCGGCGTGCGGGTTTTTCACCCGCATTATCGTTACTCATGTCAGCATTCGCACTTCTGATACCTCCAGCATGCTTTACAACACACCTTCACAGGCTTACAGAACGCTCCTCTACCATGCACATATCCCGAAGGATATGGCATCCGCAGCTTCGGTACACAGCTTGAGCCCCGTTGAATCTTCCGCGCAGGCCGACTCGACCAGTGAGCTGTTACGCTTTCTTTAAAGGATGGCTGCTTCTAAGCCAACCTCCTGGCTGTCTGGGCCTTCCCACATCGTTTTCCACTTAGCTGTGATTTTGGGACCTTAGCTGGCGGTCTGGGCTGTTTCCCTTTTCACGACGGACCTTATCACCCGCCGTGTGTCTCCCGTGATTGCACTTCTTGGTATTCGGAGTTTGCAATGGTTTGGTAAGTCGGGATGACCCCCTAGCCATAACAGTGCTCTACCCCCAAGAGTGATACACGAGGCGCTACCTAAATAGCTTTCGAGGAGAACCAGCTATCTCCGAGCTTGATTAGCCTTTCACTCCTAGCCACAGCTCATCCGAATCTTTTTCAACAGATCCCGGTTCGGACCTCCAGTGGGTGTTACCCCACCTTCATCCTGGCCATGGCTAGATCGCCCGGTTTCGGGTCTACTCCCAGCGACTAATTCGCCCTATTAAGACTCGGTTTCCCTACGCCTACCCTATCGGTTAAGCTTGCCACTGAGATGTAAGTCGCTGACCCATTATACAAAAGGTACGCAGTCACATCCCGAAGGATGCTTCCACTGCTTGTACGCATACGGTTTCAGGTTCTATTTCACTCCCCTCTCCGGGGTTCTTTTCGCCTTTCCCTCACGGTACTAGTTCACTATCGGTCGGCAAGGAGTATTTAGCCTTGGAGGATGGGCCCCCCATATTCAGTCAAGATAACACGTGTCCCGACCTACTCGTTTTCATTATGGATAAGTTTTCGTTTACGGGGCTATCACCGTCTATGGCCGGACTTTCCAGACCGTTCTACTAACTATTCCACAACTTAAGGGCTGCTCCCCGTTCGCTCGCCGCTACTAGGGGAATCTCGATTTGATTTCTTTTCCTTCGGGTACTTAGATGTTTCAGTTCCCCGAGTTCGCTTCCTGTGCCTATTTTATTCAACACAGGATATCCAGCTTATGCTGGATGGGTTTCCCCATTCGGACATCTCCGGATCAAAACTTATTTGCCAGCTCCCCGGAGCTTTTCGCAGGCTATAACGTCCTTCATCGCCTCTTGCCGCCTAGGCATCCACCGTACGCGCTTAATAACTTGACCATATAACCTCAAACAGTTTCTGGCTCGATCTTTTGTCCGATTACTTCGCTGCCTTCCTCGCTCAGTCGGTCATGTATTGATATATACACTCCCTCCTTCGCTCGTCATGCATCTCGTACTCAGCCAAAATCTCTTCGCCACTACGCCATCATTCAGACTGGCGTGAAATCGCGACTACAATTGCTCCTGGCTAAAGGAACCACTGTCGTCACAACCTCGCTTCTTCTGCCCGACCCTTTTGTAAATCGGTGAAGAGGCTATGGTTTTACTGACACTACAATACGATTTTATACCCGGACCATATTCTTAAAAAGACCAATGAATATGATCACTATGCAAGACAACTTGGAGCATTGTCTTGCGGCATTTTATCAGCTTTCCGAATTGTTAAAGATCAATCACGTTGACGATATATCAACGCTCTGGCTACAAGCCATAAGCAAACAGCAAGAACTATTGCTGCTTGCTTATGGCATTTAGTATGGTGGAGCCAGTCGGGATCGAACCGACGACCCCCTGCTTGCAAAGCAGGTGCTCTCCCAGCTGAGCTATGGCCCCTTATAACTTCGTCATTTATTTTTAGGCTGTGTTGCACTCGCTCTTCGTTCGGTCATGTACTCATATGTACACTCCCTCCTCATCGCTCGTGCGCCTTGCCTAAAAATAAATGACTCGTTCTAAGTATCACGGCGCAATCCTGCTTCGAACCCTGGATCATTACCAAATGAATCGTTCTAAGCATCAACCCTGCCGAGAACGAAGGGCGACTCACAGTTGGTGGGTCTGGGAAGATTCGAACTTCCGACCTCACCCTTATCAGGGGTGCGCTCTAACCACCTGAGCTACAGACCCGAAACCAGATACAAGTGACAGTTCATAAGTCACAAATCAAAAACTGCTGGTTAAGAATCTTATAACTTATGGAGACTTGAGACTGAAGTTCAGTTGGACCTTGTCCACACCAAATACAACCGATCAAGAAAATTGTGTGGGCGCTGTACGTTAATTAATTTGCTCACATTTTTTAAAGGAGGTGATCCAGCCGCAGGTTCCCCTACGGCTACCTTGTTACGACTTCACCCCAGTCACTAACCACACCGTGGTAGGCGCTCTCCTTGCGGTTAAGCAACCTGCTTCTGGTGCAGCCAGCTCCCATGGTGTGACGGGCGGTGTGTACAAGGCCCGGGAACGTATTCACCGCGACATTCTGATTCGCGATTACTAGCGATTCCGACTTCATGGAGTCGAGTTGCAGACTCCAATCCGGACTACGACAGGCTTTCTGGGATTAGCTCCCCCTCGCGGGTTGGCGACCCTCTGTACCTGCCATTGTAGCACGTGTGTAGCCCTGGCCGTAAGGGCCATGATGACTTGACGTCATCCCCACCTTCCTCCGGTTTGTCACCGGCAGTCTCCTTAGAGTTCCCGACATTACTCGCTGGCAACTAAGGACAAGGGTTGCGCTCGTTACGGGACTTAACCCAACATCTCACGACACGAGCTGACGACAGCCATGCAGCACCTGTCTCTGCGCTCCCGAAGGCACCAATCTATCTCTAGAAAGTTCGCAGGATGTCAAGGCCAGGTAAGGTTCTTCGCGTTGCATCGAATTAAACCACATGCTCCACCGCTTGTGCGGGCCCCCGTCAATTCATTTGAGTTTTAACCTTGCGGTCGTACTCCCCAGGCGGTCGACTTATCGCGTTAACTGCGCCACTAAGCTCTTTTATGAGCCCAACGGCTAGTCGACATCGTTTAGGGCGTGGACTACCAGGGTATCTAATCCTGTTTGCTACCCACGCTTTCGTGCCTCAGTGTCAGTGTTGGTCCAGTAAGCCGCCTTCGCCACTGATGTTCCTCCCGATATCTACGCATTTCACCGCTACACCGGGAATTCCGCTTACCTCTACCACACTCTAGTTCGACAGTATCAAATGCAATTCCCAGGTTAAGCCCAGGGATTTCACAACTGACTTATCGAACCACCTACGCACCCTTTACGCCCAGTAATTCCGATAAACGCTCGCACCCTCTGTATTACCGCGGCTGCTGGCACAGAGTTAGCCGGTGCTTCTTCTGTAGGTTAAGTCAAGCTTGAAGAGTATTAGCCCTCAAGTTTTCGTCCCCACTGAAAGTGCTTTACAACCCGCAGGCCTTCTTCACACACGCGGCATTGCTGGATCAGGGTTGCCCCCATTGTCCAATATTCCCCACTGCTGCCTCCCGTAGGAGTCTGGGCCGTGTCTCAGTCCCAGTGTGGCTGGTCGTCCTCTCAGACCAGCTACTGATCGTCGCCTTGGTAGGCTTTTACCCCACCAACTAGCTAATCAGACATAGGCTCATCCAATAGTGCAAGGTCCGAAGATCCCCTGCTTTCCCCCATAGGGCGTATGCGGTATTAGCTTAAGTTTCCCTAAGTTGTCCCCCGCTACTGGGCAGATTCCTATGCATTACTCACCCGTCCGCCACTCGTCAGCATTATGTATTGCTACATAACCTGTTACCGTTCGACTTGCATGTGTTATGCATGCCGCCAGCGTTCTATCTGAGCCATGATCAAACTCTTCAGTTTAAGTACTACGCTGCTTAAGGCAGCTAATCTTGGCTCGATGTTCACATTGACGTTGTTGCCGTGTTTGCTTGCATCGAAAGTTTTTGGTGAAACAAACCATCGACGTAAGCGCCCACACAATTTTCTTGATCTGATTTTTAAAGAACAAGTCAGGGTTGACCGCCCTGACCGAGAGGGCGGAATTATACACGTAGAACCGGGGCGGTCAACTGTATTAGGTATTTAATTTTCAAGAAGTTTATCCCACTACCTCATCAGCCAGATTCACCGCGGGTTTTAGCCAAATTAACCCGTCATTTCCTCTGCCCAATTGCTGTATGTTTGTCCCGATCTGGATCTGGATCACCCTGTCCAGACACACATAAACGGTCATCAAGGAAATAGCAGATATATACATGGTCCAGACTGGCATATTCAACATGAATTCCCAATATAATCATTATACTAACGGCTATTCGTGCTGATCATGTGCCTCTGGCCATCTTTGCGATTGTACCCGCAGGGACTTGTAGAACTGTTACTAACATATATAACGTTAAACACAGCTCGACACTGTTGCATTGCAATAATTACTCTGCCCGGTTAATAAACCGAGATTTT
>JBCKWF010000090.1:0-7045 GCA_038922895.1 Gammaproteobacteria bacterium | reverse complement strand
AGAAAGAAAAATCCGGCCGAAGCCAAGCGGCCATGCACGGTTATCTATGAGTACATGGGTAGCAGCGGGTGACACAGACAGTTTTTTGCTGGCCTGGCCGGTTACCTGGCTGTTCTGTTTTGTATATATGACAGGTATTTTTGTTGCGGGAAGTGAGGTTATAAAATTCAGCGCAGGGCCATCTGTACGGATATTTGACAGGTTTATAATACATCCCTGAAACACGCTTTGTTCATCCAGTGCAACAGCATTGTTCAGACTTGCGGTGAAGCCTGGCAGTGCATGTAATCTGTCGCTGACCAGACTGGTTAGCAGTGCGGGTATTTCCGTGTAGACAAGCTCGTAATGTTTTTTCAGTTCTTTCAGCAGCGACTCGCTGAAAAATTTTGCCTGATATCGTTTGTTTTTAAATGTTACTTCCAGTACCACTTCATCCGAGGTTTGCATGGTATGCAGGCATTGGGGTATCTGATTATAGAGATCCTGCTCGGTCTCTGCATAGCGCAGGGGGTCAAACCTGGATTGATCAATGAATACACCAGAAATGAAGCTGATACAGCTGTCGTATATCTCTACCATGCCGGTTTGATTGATATTTCGGACCGAAGTCCGCAACACCTTGTCTGTTACTTCTAGTGTGGTGATGATCACATTATGCAGATGAATATCCAGATGACTGTAACTGCCTGCGCCTGCAGTTGCAGAGACACTGGCAGTTGCTGTATCTACCAGACCGACTGCGGTAAACGGACATGCCTGCACGAGCCCGAGTAATAAAGCCAGTTGTTCCCTGGTATAACTACCGGGAACGGCAAACAGGACTTCTTCCGGCTTGCCTGCCTGTTCGTGTATTGCCAGTAACTGCGTATAGGCAAGGTCGGCATTATGTCTGGCCAGTGGTGTAGGTACAGTGAGTACGTCCTGGTTTAACTGGCTCCAGTAGCGGTTATAGGTTGCGCGTGGATTGCTGCGGGCAATTCTGAAAGCATTCTCGCCGGTCTGTATGCTATCCGGTTTGAGGACGGCATATCCCGGATGGCGCACAACGATGTCGGTACCGTTTGCCAGGCGGATTTCACTGTCATTCAATTCTATTATAGCTAGCGTCATAAGGTTCTATGCTTAGCGTACCTGCATGTGCCGGATCAGGTTCAGATCGCAATAACTTCGCGTGTCCAGTACCAGTCTATCCTGCATAAGCTGTAGCTGGTGGGTCAAGAACATGATCAGGATACTGATTAGCAGGGCTATCAGGGTAGAATTGAAGGCAACGCCGAGGCTGGCAGTAACGCCGGTAACATCACCTTGCACTGCACTTTGCGCCTGGCTCAAAGCGTCCCCGATACCACGTACCGTACCGATAAAACCGATTGAGGGGATGGCCCAGAGTATATAGCGTACCATCGACAATTCCGAATCCATGCGGCTGGATTCATCATCACAGACCTCTTTTACAGCATTGGCCACGTCCTGGACATTGCGGGTCGAACCGAAGCGTTGCAGCGCAGCCAGAAGTGCGCGAGGTAATAGATAGTTTTGTTCCAGTGGCAACAAGGCCTGTAATGATCTGACAAACTGGCGGATATCCTCCGGCAGGATACTGGTGCCGTCGGGCACCTCCAGCAATGCCCGGTCAAGCAGTCTGCGTTCATGCAGCGCTATCCTGATTTTAAGGCCAATCAGGGCGATGACCCACAGGCCCAGTATCACGCAGGACTCCTGTTCCGGATCTTTCAGGATGACATAGATGGATTTGGGCATTTCCGCCATTTCCCCGGCAGCCAGTTTTTCCTGTTGTTGTTTAAACAGTGCGTCGGCATTCGGGCGTATCACAGTGACATAAATAGCGTGTACGACAATGATCGATAGTATCAGGGCAAACAGCTGATAGATGAAATCGGAAACAGGCGAATGTTTCATTTATAGTTCCTAAATATCCACGGGAAAGGGAACAGACAGATCTTCTGAAATCGTTTCGGTCGGGGTAAAAGTGTCCGCAGGTGCCTGGGTTGACACCGTCGCTGGCTGGACGGTTTTTTCCTGTTGTGCCGGAACTTCCTTGCTGTCGTTTGCCGGAGGTTTCACCTCTTCGGCCGCATACGTTGCTGATGTCATCAGCACGAGTATCAGCAGAGAGAACAGTTTCATCATAAGTTTTTCCTATTCCAGATAGCGTGCAATTCGAAAGCCCACATCGTTGCGTTTGTCAGAACCATAATCGCGAAATGACAAGCGTAATTCAGTTATGGTGCCATGGTTCCAGCCGGAGCCGCGTATTACATGGTACTCTCCGGTTGCCGGTCCAAGAGGATCGGTTGCAGTCTCGTCAGTATCAATGATGTTGATATCATAAAAGTCATGCACCCACTCCGCCACATTCCCACCCAGATCATACAAGCCTTTCAGGTTTGCCGGAAAACTGGCAACCGGTGCGGTGACAATGAAACCGTCATTATAGCCACTGATAATATTAGCCAGTATGCCAGCCGCGGCTATGTCCGCATAATTGCCATTCTTCACCGTTGGCGGCATTGCCTCACCCCAGGGAAACTTTAGCGGGATAGTATTCCCTTGATCACGGGCCGCCCATTCCCATTCCGCCTCTGCAGGTAACCGGTAGCCGTTAGCAGAGGGATTGACTCCGGTGACCTTTTTGTCTTTAACCAGATAAAAAGTAGTCAGTGAGGCCTGCTCACTTAACCAGTTACAATACAGTGCAGCCTGCTCCCAGCTGATATTGACGACCGGATTTTTCTCACCGTTCATATCATTGTCCTGGATCTCGCCGGAGGTATGGCTGCTATCGAATTTATGGAAATCGGCATTGGTCACTTCGGATTCAGACAGGTAAAACGGCCGGGTAAATTGAATGTTACGTATGGTTTCATTGGCGCGACGGCCCTGTTCCCGCCTCGAAGCGCCCATCGTAATCGAGGTAGCTTCAAATAGCTTGAGCGACTGTCCGGCAGGTGACTGGATCACCTGTTTGATCGCCTCCAGTTTTGCCTGCTCCTGCGATTTCAGATTGGCTGTGACCTGCTGGGCTATCCCGAGTCGCGGGGTGATGGTGGTTTTATAATCCAGATAACCGGTTTTGCGTATCTCTACGATATGCGCTGTCGTAGACAATTGTACGGTCTGATCGGCCAGACCCTGCAATTTACCATCGATATAGACCTCGGCATCTTTTGGTTCGGCGAGGATACGGACCGCAGCCAGTTCGGGTTTCAAATCAATGCGGAGAGTGCGTTGATCACCGGATTTTGCTGCGATGGTTTGTACGGCCTGTTCATAACCCTGTTTGAACAGACGGATGGTTGCGGTACTGCCCGGGGTCAAGGCGACTTCCAGTGGCGACTGGCCCTGATATTCGCCATCGACAGTCACATTCGCCTGGCCCGGATTGGTCACAATCTGCACGACCGCGTCGGCAGGTTCCAGCGGGATATCGGTGATGGTCTGGCTTACATTAGCGGTAATCCGGATCGCCTTGCGCCAGTCCTTGTAGCCGGACAGCTTGATACGCAGATTATGTTCACCCTGCAGGATTTCAGTCATCAGCGGGGTCTTGCCTCGCAATTCATCGTCAACGAATACATCAGCACCCGCGGGTTGCGTTTCCAGGCTGACATTGCCCCAGGCAGGTATTAATTCTGCCGTCAGATCCTGTTGCCGGTCCAGTCCCTCGATTTCGATCTCCGTCTGATAAGGAAGATACCGGTCTGCCAGCAGTTGCAGCTGGTAGTTACCGGCTTCAAGGGCAGTAATGGTCGCAGGCGTGTTGCCCCGGACGGTTTCGTTGATCCGGATTTGTGCATTGACCGCTGGTGTTGTATCAATCTTCAGGTGGCCCGGCAGGCGTTGCAGTTTGAATATATATTGCTGGTTTTGCTCGCCGGTCACATTGAGGACTTGTTTGAATTCGCGATATCCGTTTGCGGATATCTCAATCTGGTAATCACCTTGTCGTAACAGAAAACGGTCCGCCAGCTTCAGTTTCCAGCCATCGCTGATCTGGACCCGTGCATCGGCCGGTTCGGTTTGAATAGAAACAGCCTTGCCGGTAACGATATACCAGGCGAAGCCGGCGCAGATCAGTAGCGCCGTATAAATGACCAGTGTGCGTAGCCGTGGTTTCTTTATCCCGCGGTTACGGCCAGGCCTTAGCGGTTCGAATTTTACCGGATCAATGACTGAATCAGGATGGAACGTAGCGGGCGATACCAGGCCAGGTTCAGTCTGTTCTGTCATGGCAGACCTGTCGACTACCTGGAGGCGATCTTTTCAGCGGCACTGATCTCGATAGTCTGTGCAGGGGCATCAGATGCAATGCTAAATTCAACCCGTACATCCCGGTAGCCTGCCCGGGAGCCGACTGCAGTATATTTGCCCGGCAGCAGGCTCAGATTTTTTTCAGCGAACTTGCCCAGTGTGCCGACCCTGAGCACGCTAACATCGGTCAGATTGTCTGATTTGAACAGGATGACCACCGGTATCATCGCGACGGACAACAGGCTATGCAGTTTTTCCAGTTGCCCCGTCAGCCTGGGCTCAGCCGGAGTAATCATCACAGCCTGTTGATACAGCAGCCGGGCATCTTCGTAGACGGCCTTGTTGGACAGGCGTTCCGGTTGTGCTATCAGTTCCTCCAGCTTGCCATCCAGCATGGCACGGTTGCCGGCAAACTGTTTTCCTTGCTGGGCCTCTGCGAGGTTAGCATCCAGTACCAGTGCCCGGTCATATTCTGCCACGGCCTCCTGCCATTTTTCCCCGGATTCCAGTGCAACTGCAGCCTGTATTATTGTGCTGATTTGATCATTCAGCATGCGGGTCTGGATCTGTCCGAGTGCGGAACTGGTTTCACCGGAGCCGGGCTTTAGCCGGGTTGCCTGTTCGAACGATGATTTTGCCTGCGCCAGATCATTGTTCTGAAGGTAGGCATAACCGGCTGACATCAACCGGTTAAACTGGCCATCACGGATTATTCCGGTCACGACTGAGAGCTGTTGTTTTGCTATCGCAGCATGCTTATCAAGGGCCAGTGCCTGTTCATAACGGTCTTTGGCCTCGTCCAGTTTGTCATTTTGTTGCAGGTCATTGCCTTCGGTAATCAGTTTCAGCACCTGATCCAGCGTGCCGGCACGTTGCAGACCGGTCAATGCCGGTTCTGCGTCCGGTTTCATCAGCAATGCCAGTTCAAATGCCTGCCGTGCATTTACAGCCTCACCGTTGTCGAGTTCGGTATTGCCCTGGGTGATTGTTTCTGCAAACCGGGTCTCCATATTGTCGAGCAGCGCAGACATCGCGTCGGCAGCATCGCTGTATAGTGTGGATGAGGCCTGAAAATCCTGTTGCTGATAGGCCGCATCACCATCGATGGCCATTTTCAATATACGTTCATATTCCGGTGCGGCCCATGCATGCACATTTTTCTGTTCCAGTTGTTCCTGTAACTCCAGCATGCGTGACAATAGTTCCTGGCTTTTACTGCGTTGTCTCGCCAGTTGTGCGGTTTGCCAGGGGGCGGGTTCAGACGGCTTGGAGGTAACATTGTTGTGTGCGGCAGCGGTATTACTGCCGGGGACAGCAACCGTAGTTTCATTTTTTGCAGTCAATTCTGGTGGAGTGACGTAGTGTGGGAGCACAAACACGACAGCGACGGCTATGACGCCCAGTACGAACAATGCCGGCCACAACCAGCGTATATTGCCACTGGCGGGGGCCGGGCCGCTTACGCGAGACTCTTGCAGGCCCTGGTGAGTCAGTATGATCTCGGCCGGTTTAATAGCGGTGTAACCGGCGTGTTCCTGTCCGTTTTCAGTATTATTTGTCATGTTTGAGTTGTATCGAATCTCGTACAAATCCTGTGCGTGCGTTTCAAACTGCCCTGTCTGCGGCCATTATCTCCAGTGCAATCCGGATATTACCGCACTGTTCAGTTCGGGCTTGCCGGTTCTATCCGGGACTCTGTCTGGCCGGTTTCAGTCAGGTAGATGTTCCTCAGGATCGCACGCCATTGATCATACTGCTGATTTACCGTGCCGGACAGGGTAACGGTATTATTATCCAGTTCTATTGTGCGCGGATCCAGTTCAGCATTCAGCGATGTTCCAAGTTCCTCCAGTGCCTGCACGTGGATCTTTGACTCCTCCCGCCTGTCCAGACCTTCTTTCACAGCATAGGCGCCCGCTCCTATGCCGACGATGCCCGCAGTATTGACCACGCTGCTGCTACTGCCTTGTGCGAGTATTCCACCGATGACAGCAATAGCGCCGCCCATGAGTCTGGCGTTGGCCTCATTTCGTAACTGTCTTAACGCCATCGTCTCTTCATAACTCATCCGACGCCATTCACGGTAGGGTTGTTCCATGCTGGTTTCGAACGAGGTGTAGTAGTCCTGCAGCGTATCCACAAACATGTTGTCACGCTGCCGGATCTCGCGTACTCGTATCAGCGTCGGATCATTAGCCGCCGGGAGCCGCTTGATCGAATAAATACCCTTGTTGTTTGACTCGATATGGTCGTTAAAGGCCTCCGGTGAAAACTGCCTTGCAAATTTCAGTTCGGTAATGGTCCGGATAGTGGAGATGTCTGCCGGCTTTAATTTCTGCCGGTATGCGAGCAGATCATTGGCGACATCATTATAGAGACCCTGAAACGGTTCTACACTCCGGCTGCGGATACTGTTGTCATACGCATATTTACTGGTGGTGCTGTTATAATCCTTGGTGTACCAGGTCTTGCCGGTGGCATCCTGTACCCGGATACGCAATTGCAATTGCTCACCGTCCGACTTCAGGATTTCACCGTCTATCCACAGGTCCATCTCGCTCTGGCGTCCCGGTACCAGCCTGACCACGCCCCAGTTGCCACTGCCCTGCAAGGTTTCAGCGATCTTGACCGGAAAGAAACGGCCTTCGGCATTGCGTACCTGCAGGTACACACCTTCCTTTTCGGTACTGGTCTCATCCACGCCGGGCTTGAAGATGTCGATACCAACATCAAGCAGTTCGTGCTCAGCGACAGGCGCAGTACTCTGTACGAT
>JBCKWF010000089.1:0-7084 GCA_038922895.1 Gammaproteobacteria bacterium | reverse complement strand
GGTTCCGATGCAGCGAAGCGGGCAGGGCGTGTGTATCTCGGTATCCTGCTGTCGACATCCATAATCTTTCTGCTGCTGGCGATCATCTGGACCTGGTCGCTTGCCGGGACACTGGATTTTAGGCCCGGTGGTATTCTTGCCGGCAAGGGCTCGGAACTGCTGCTGAGCATCCTGTTGCTATTGTACTTCTTCGGGGTAGGCAAGGCAGCTCTGATGCCATTTCATCGCTGGCTGCCGGCGGCCATGGTAGCACCCACTCCGGTCAGCGCCTTGTTGCATGCGGTGGCTGTGGTTAAGGCGGGGGTCTTTACCTTACTGAAAGTATCCGTCTATATATTTGGTGTTGATCTGCTGGCTGAATTATCCGCTACACAGTGGCTGTTATATATTGCGGCGGCATCAATCCTGATTGCTTCACTGGTAGCCATGACCAAGGACAATTTGAAGGCCAGGCTTGCCTATTCAACCATCAGTCAATTGAGTTACGTTACCCTGGGTGCATTACTGGCGAACACTGCCGGGATCATTGGAGGCACCATGCAAATAGCCATGCATGCTTTCGGCAAGATCACGCTGTTTTTTTGTGCCGGCGCCATTATGGTTGCGGTACACAAGACCGAGATCAGCCAGATGCGCGGGATCGGGAGAACCATGCCGATTACGATGACAGCGTTTTTTATCGGCAGCCTGAGTATTATCGGTGTCCCGCCTATGGGGGGAACCTGGAGCAAATGGTTCCTTGCTATGGGTACTCTCGAAGCCGGTCAGATGGTTCTGCTTTTTGTATTAATGATAAGTTCATTGTTGAATATTACTTACCTGTTGCCGATATCCTTGCGTGCTTTTCTTTATAAAGAAACAGACCAAGGTGCGGCAAACGGAATCAGGGAGGCGCCTCCTGCCTGTCTCGCCGCCATAATTTTATCGGCGTTTGGATGTATTGCCCTGTTTATCTATCCTGAGCCACTGTATCAACTTGCGAGTATGGTAGGGCAGTAATGATCGGGAGTCACAATCATGACGAACAATAAAAAACATTTTTTTGACAAGAAAGAAAACATCAGGCGTGTTATTCATGTTTTTTACACGTTATGTGCACTGTTGCTCATGGCTGATCTGGTTGTTGATCGTCATATTCTCCACAGCTGGGAAAACTTATTCGGTTTTTATGCCCTATTTGGTTTTATTGCCTGTGTCGTTCTGGTACTTGTAGCCAAACAAATGCGAAAGGTCCTGATGCGGGATGAAAATTATTATAGTAACAACCGCACAGAAAATAAGGGGCCAGAACATGTGGATGACTGAGTTGCCGCCGTTTGTGCCGTTTTTCGTTGCAGCAGTGGTTGCGCTGGTCTTGCGTGGCTGGTTGCGAATTGCTGTCCTGTTGCTGGTCCCGGTCGCGGGTGGGTTACACCTATGGCAGGTGAACGAAGGTTTAATGATACATCTGCAATTTCTGGATTATACCCTGACACCGTACAGAACAGACAAGTTGAGCCTGCTGTTCGGTTACCTGTTTCATATTGCGGCATTTATTGCGGTGATCTTTTCCATCCATGTGCGGGATACGATGCAACATGTTGCAGGCATGGTTTATGTGGGCAGCGCACTAGGTGCGGTCTTTTCGGGGGACCTGCTCACCTTGTTTGTTTTCTGGGAACTGCTTGCCTTGAGTTCAGTATTTCTTGTGTGGGCCAGACGTACAGAGCAATCATTGCGTTGCGGGATTCGTTATCTGATAATCCAAGTGCTTTCCGGTGTATTGTTGCTCGGTGGCGCATTGATGATCCTCAACGATACCGGGAGCCTGGAGTTCAACCAGATCGGACTTGGCAGTTTTGGTGGCTGGCTGATTTTTCTTGCGTTCGGGATCAAATGTGCCTTCCCGTTGTTTCACAACTGGTTGACGGATGCCTATGCCGAAGCTACACCGACAGGCTCGGTTTTTCTGAGCGCTTTTACCACCAAGGTGGCGGTTTATGCGCTGGCCAGAGGATATCCGGGTACTGAATTGCTGATTTATATAGGCACTGTCATGACCTGTTTTCCGATTTTCTACGCGGTCATTGAAAATGACCTGCGCCGGGTATTGGCTTACAGCATGATTAACCAGATAGGATTTATGGTTTGTGGTATTGGTATCGGTACCGCACTTGCTATCAATGGCGCAGTTGCACACGCATTTAATGACGTTATCTTCAAGGGATTGTTATTCATGTCCATGGGAGCAGTCCTGCATGTAACCAGCCGTATCAATGGATCGGATTTGGGCGGGCTTTACAAAACCATGCCTGTAACGGCAGGTTTATGTATAGTTGGTGCTGCATCCATATCAGCCTTCCCCTTGTTCAGCGGGTTTGTCAGCAAGTCTATGGTAATGAGTGCACTGCTGGAAGAAGGCCATCACTGGATCTGGTTGTGTTTGTTGTTTGCCTCAGCCGGGGTATTTCATCATGCGGGTATCAAGATACCATATTTCGCCTTTTTTGCGCATGATGCAAAGATTGAAGCCAGGGAGCCACCGGTAAATATGTTGTTCGCCATGAGCATAGCTGCGGCATTGTGCATTATTATTGGCAGCTATCCGGAGCTGTTGTACAGCATGCTGCCGTTTGATATGGGTTATTCTCCCTATGATGCCACTCATGTGCTGGCGCAGTTGCAATTACTGTTTTTTTCCGCACTGGCCTTTGTCTGGTTGAATCTGCGAGGACTATATCCACCTGAACTGCGATCTGTAAATCTTGATGTGGAATGGTTTTACCGGAAATTCGTGCCCGTAACCGTGGTCAGGGTGTTAGAAACCGCAAGACCGGTGGATCAGGCAGTGCGTGGTGGTGTGGTAAATCTGCTGTCAGCTCTCGTTAATGGTGTATTTCGTCATCACGGGCCGGAAGGTGTACTCGCGCGTACCTGGCCGACGGGAAGTATGGTGCTCTGGGTAGCCGTGCTGCTGGGGGTGTATCTTATACTCTAATTAGTGCTTGACCGAAAACCATCCAACTCCAGTCTTGCTGCGGGTTTCAGTGAATTTTGCCGAAGCGAAGGTTTTCAGGATATTGCAGTGAGGCTGGTGTTTTTGTTTATTTTGCTGGGCTACGAGGCACAATTGCCGGAAATCTTCGCACCCAACAAGCGCTGATTTGGCGCGCGAAATATTCTTCGTGCCGGGTGCAACAGGGGCACCAATGGCAGGTACAATATCTTCTCACAAGCGGCGCATGCCGTGCGGTTTTGATGGGGGAGACAGCGATGCGGGCAGTGCAAAATTCACAGATGACCATTGGCGAAGTGGACATTTCACAAATGAAATTTGATCCGAAATCGCGTGACGACATTCCGAAGATTTTAAAGGGATTGCAGCATCTCTACATGGACCCATCACTGCGTTCACAACTCTTGCAACTGCTGGCATCCGAAATTTCCCCAACGGGGTAGACAAGCGCAATGGTCGTCCCGGAATGACACTGTGGAATATTCTTGTGTGCGGCGTGTTGAGACTCGATCTGAACATCGATTATGACCGGTTGCACGAACGTGTGAATCAGCACGGCACGATCCGGGAGATGCTGGGGCATGGGACATTTGATAAAGATTCGACCCATTTTCAGACGCTCAAAGACAAGGTTGCTTTGCTCACGCCGGAACTGCTGGACAAGATCAACCAAGTGGTGGTGAGCGCCGGACATGTTTTGGTAAAAAAAAAGGCAGGCGCAGCGCTGCGTGGGCGGTGCGACTCCTTTGTGGTTGAGACGGACGTGCATTTCCCGACCGACATCAGCCTGCTGTTTGACGCGCTGCGCAAAGTCGTGGAACTGACGGCGCGCCTGTGTGAAGACCACGGCTTGAGCGACTGCAGACAGGGCGCCTACAACGTCAGGCATCTCAAGCGGCTCGCGCGCACGGCGCAAAACAACAAGCGCAGCAAAGCCCAGGGGGTGCGCGGCAGGAGAAAAACCAGGCGCTCATTATCGAAGCCCATCAAGAATATCTGGAGGTTGCCATGCGTTACTTGCACAAAGCGCAGGACACGCTTGCCATGCTTGAACAGATGGGTTTCATCAACGAGATGAATGCGCTTGGTAGAATTGAGATAGAAGGCTACCTGCACCACGCTGTGCGCCAGATCGGGCCAACCCGGCGGCGCGGCATGCTCGGGGAAACCATCCCGCACGCCGAGACAGTATTCTCGATATTCGAGCCGCACACGGCATCGATCAGCCAGGGCAAGGCCAGGGTACCGGTGGAATTGGGCGTCAAGGTTTGCATTCTGGAAGACCAGCATCAGTTTATTCTGCAGCATCAGCTCATGCAGAAAAACACGGATGACCAAGTGGCGGTATCGATGATGGCCGAAGTGCAAAAGCGTTTCCCGGAACTGCATGCCTGCAGCCTTGACCAGGGCTTGCATGCGCCAGCGAATCAACTCGAATTGCAAGGCCACCTAGATCAGGTGGGGTTGCCGAGCAAAGGCAAGCTGTCGCAACCGGCGCAGGCGGTGGCGCCAGCGGATGGGTTCGTCAATGCAAGACGCCAGCACTCGGCAGTGGCATCGGCGCTCAATGTGCTGGAGGTGCATGGGCTCGAGAGGTGCCCGGATCACGGCATCAATGGCTGCAGGCGTTATGTCGCGCTGGCGGTAGTCGCACGGAATAGCCACCGCATCGGTGCCATCCTGTGGCAACGTGAGCAGGGACGTGAGCAGAGAAAAAGAAAATATTCCGATCGCGCCGCCACCTACAAACTGGCGGCGTAGCAAACAGAACAACGCCTTCTTTAACCAGTCTGAGGTTGGGAGGCACGGTGACTCTCGTCCTGCAATAGAGAAAAATCGCATGGGTGGCGCAATAAAATTATGCAACCAATTTTATTGGGTATTTTGTAAAGAAAAAAAGGCGGAATGCTAAAAATTGAGGTGGAGTTTCTTTAAAAAACAGGGGTTTTCTGTCAGGCACTAACGAGCCTGTAGAAAAAGTATTTTTGCAAGATTCATAAAAAATATGACCTCCTCAAACTCTCTACATTGAACGATCTCATGGTCAGCAATGGTTTTGATGCCCCTGAAATCACGAATTTTTTGCATTTTTAGACTTTTTTCTACAGGCTCAACGGATGAGCAAAGGGGCGCGCGACTTTCGCGCGTCCCTCTTGAGCGCAGTGTTATGTGTCGTAGGGTTAAGCAATTCGGACATTTTTATTTTCCTTTTTCCATTCCGCGTAAACCTGCATCAATCTAGATGTAGAATTTGATCGACAAATAGCTTGCCCTATTCCTAGAATTTCGCGAACAGAAGCTGGCATTTCGCCTACATCAAATTGTTTAAGTTTAGCCATCGCACTGTCGAAATTGTGGCCTTTTCTAGAATTTGGTCCGAAATGCGTTCCACCAAGAGAATTGGCTACATACTGCACAACCCAATTTCTATTTATGATTTTTCCCTCCGCAATTATGCAATTAGATTCTGTAAATTGATTTAATGACAATTCCGCATTTTCGATGTGCGCGCCGTACACCTTTTCGTCTCTAAACGTGCCATCGCCATTAGGAACCATTTTTGGTAAGCCGGTATGCGCCATTGCTATAAAAATTGTTCCATTTTTATGTCGAACTTCCGTACATGTATAAAGTTGGTAAAATTTTAAGAGATTTTCATCATCAACAACTATGAAAGTTGCGGGAATTATGTACTTTTCAGTACCAACTAGCGTGTTCCAAACTTTAATCAGCTCATTATGTACTAATAGCCTTCTAAGCATGCCACTTCCAACTCGAATATCTCGTTCTTCAATATTTCCATGGGCCCAGTTGTCTATTAAATGTTGGACTTCATCACAAACAGATACTATCTGCTCTGGTGTTGCAGGGTTCTTCATTTGTCTTTCGGCTTTGTGATGATGTTTACCCTGTTAGCATATCTAGAGGCGCCTAACGTAAAATTGAGGGGCGCCGCGCTTTTGCGGCGTCCCTCTCGAATGCAGGGTTAGGCGCCGATGTCCACATCCCCACGCTTCGACGAGTGCGCTGGCCTTTTGGCATTGCAACGATGTGGCCCGTAGGATCAAGACTCTGGGCCATAGAACCCTCGGCGACCAGCTAGGTCCTTACTTACGCTCGAACAGGATCGCCTTAATGTCTGTGATTCCAATGTTTTCTACACGGTGCGTCCAGGGTTCATGCTTCATGACGTGCCCGTCGGGGATCTCCAGCTCCACAGGTTCACCGCTCGGAAGATGGATGCGCACTTTACCCCCTTTGATGAAATAAACCATCTCATTAGGATGGGAATGCTGGATGTCGGTGGTCCCAGCGGGCAGCCACATCTCCACCATTCGGTAGTTCCCTTCCTCAAGGAGGAGTCGATAGTTCTTCGGTGATGCCTTGACCGGATCGATGTAATCCATAGCCCAGGAGCTCGACACCATCGCCATAAGTAAAACGGCGATGGCACTAATCACGAACTGACTTCTCGTTGGTGCTTTTCTTCTTAAGGTATTCATCTTTTTTCCTTTCAATTGCGGCAAGAAGGGCGTTGCCGCGTCGCCTAACGGTGGTTTTGTGTAGCGTACCGTCTGGCCGAAGAATACCTCAAACGGAGTCCTGTATCCCAGCACTTTGCGTGGCCGATGATTGATCCGATCTACCGCCCTTTGTACCTGCTCTTGAGTGACATCTGTCAGCTCCATGCTTTTGGGAAAATACTGCCTCAGCACGCCACGGTCGGCACGTTTGCAGCGCACATAACCGCAAGCCTTAAGCGTGTCGGTCATCCAGCCATAGGCTGATTGGCGATCTGTCAACGTAAACGCAATGGGCTGGTTGCCCTCCACCAAGGCGCGTATCTGCGCCAGTGTCTGTAGTCCTTGGGTGTGTATAGTCACGAGCATGCCTCTATGATCCCAACTTTCGCCCCGCCAGGCTCATCTTACGGTGGCAACACGACCCTTCGTCCAGGCTCACTTGTCATTGGACAAGGCTGATGATCGCGCTCACCGCCAAGGCCATGAAGGGAGACCGCGAGAAATGCATTGAGGCCGGCGCCTCCGACTACGTCAGCAAGCCAGTGGACACCGACCAGCAAGGCGA
>JBCKWF010000088.1:0-7117 GCA_038922895.1 Gammaproteobacteria bacterium | reverse complement strand
TACTACAAGAATAGACCGTGTTAGTGTGAATGGCATTGTGTCATCGCCGGATAACCACACGGCTATCTGCAAAATATCTGGATAACCGTGCCATACGTTTCAGATATCTCTGGTCAGGATCTTCGAGTTACGCTGGTAGTTGTACAGGCTCTTCCGCTCTACCGGCAGGTCGTTCAGTGTGGACTCCTTGAAACCGAGCTGCAGGAACCAGTGTGCGGTGTGAGTGGTCAGCACAAATATGCGCTTCACCTTCGCGCGTTTCGCGTTCTGCACCAGCATATTAAACAGTTGTTCGCCACGGCCGGAGTTGTGGTAGTCGGGGTGGATGGCCAGGCACGCGATCTCGGCCGCCTTCTCTTTCGGGAAGGCAAACAATGATCCGCAGCCGATGATCACGTCATCACGCAGCATCACGGTGTAGTTGTTGATCTCCAGTTCGAACTTTTCCCTGGACCGGTGGATCAGGATACCCTGCTTTTCCAGCGGGGTGATCAGCTCCATTATGCCCGGGATGTCCTGCACGGTGGCTTGGCGCAGCGCATCGTAGGAGGTGCTGCTGATCATCGTGCCGACACCATCGCGGGAGAACAGTTCTCGCACAATCGCGCCTTCAACCGACCGGTCGATCAGATGCACGCGTCGCACCCCGGCCGTGCAGGCCTTCACAGCGAGAGACAGGCTGGACTGCAGCCTCTTTGCGTCGGCATAGGGTGATTGCAGCAATTGCTCGGCCTCAAGCCGCGTCAGTTGCCTGACGACATGCCCATTCGCATCCTGCAATGCAGGGGATTCCATCAGGAAGATTAGTTTCTCCGCCTGCAAGGCGACGGCGACCTCGGTCGCAAGCGCCTTTGCCTCCAGATTGAATGTCTCGCCGGTGATCGAATAGCCGATCGGTGGGATTAAGACGATTTCATTTGCCCACAACTTTGCGTTGATCGCATCGGTCTGCACGCTGCGCACGACACCGGTGAACTTGAAATCAACCCCGTCGATGATGCCGAGCGGTTTCGCCCGCACATAGTTGCCGGACGTGACCACGACCTCGGCCTCGGACATCGGCGTGTTACCGAGCCCGGTCGACAGCGCCGATTCAAGCTCGATACGCAGCTTGCCGGCGGCATCTTTTACAAACTCGAGCGTCTGCGCATCGGTGATGCGTACACCGTTGTGATAATGCTGCCGGATCTTGTTTTCTTTCAGCCGGCCCTCGATCGAGTGGCGGGTGCTGTAAACGAGCACGAGCCGGACTTCAAGGCTGTGCAGCAGTGCCAGATCGTGGACGAGTTCGGTGAACGACTCCGCGTTGATCGCATCGTCCTCGATATGGATGACAAAGGTCTTGTTGCGATGCAGCCGGATATACGGCGAGGCAGACCGGAACCATTGTGCGAATTCTGACAAGTTATCTTTCATGGCATCACATGCAAAAGTGTTTGATCAGTTCCCTGACGATTTTTTTCATTGGTTCTATCCTGTCCAGCGCCAAGTATTCATTAGCCTGATGTGCCACGTCAATATCTCCGGGGCCGAGTATGACCGTATCCATGCCCAGCATATTCAAAAACGGGCCTTCAGTGCCGAAATTGACCGACCCGGTTGGCTCGCCGGCCAGCCGTTCAGCGGTCCTGACTATATCCGACTCGGCTGCCGTATGCATGCCAGGCAGGGTCGGTGCATCCGGGTCGAATTCGACTATCAGCCCTCTACCATCGATGATTTCAAGCACATTGCGACGCAGGGCGGCCCGTAACTCGTCCGGGTCCATCCCGGGCAGGAAGCGCATGTCGATACGCAACTCGCATTCGCCGCAGATCCGGTTCGCGCTGTCACCACCATGGATACTGCCCAGGTTCAGGGTCGGTACAGGCACGCTGAACGCCGGGTTATGGTACTGCCGCTGCACCTCGTTGCGCCAAGCGATCAGCCGTGTGATCACCGCGTTCATGCCCTCAAGCGCGCTGCGCCCGAGCGCCGGGTCACTCGCATGACCGGACCGGCCGATCAGCCTCACGGTTTCGAACATCATGCCCTTGTGCATCGTCACCGGCTTCAACCCGGTCGGCTCGCCGATCAATGCATATCTGCCCAGCGCACGGTGCTGTGCGACCAGCGCCTTCGCGCCGGACATCGTGCTCTCCTCGTCACAGGTTCCCAGCACATACAACGGGTGTTTCAGCTTCATCAGATCCAGCCCCCGGATCACATCGAGCACAATCGGGAAGAAACATTTCATGTCGGACACACCCAGCCCATACAAGCGGTTGTCCCGCTCGGTCAGCCGGAACGGGTCCTGCTGCCAGCCATGCTGGTCATACGGCACCGTGTCGGTATGGCCGGACAGGACCAGACCACCCGCACCCTTGCCGGCGACGGCGATCAGATTGACCTTCTCCGGGTTCGCCAGCACCGGCATAATCTCGACCCCGAATCCGGTATCTTCCAGCCAACTCGCGAGCAGATCCACGACCGGACGGTTGCTCATGTCGACAGCCGTATCCGTACTGCTCACGGAGGGCAACTCAACCAGCCTGGTCAGTTGTTCCCGGAATGTGGAGATTTGTCTGTTCATTTATAAATTCAGCCTTACAATCACTGGTGTGGCTTATTTTGTCATCCTTGCGCAGACTACGCCTACATGGATGCAGGCGGTAGAAAACGTCTGAAACACGTTTTCGAGGGGACTTCTGTCATCCCGAGCGTAGTCGAGGGATCTTTTGTCTTCCCAAACGATCTCGAGATGATTCCCTCCAAAAATGACAGTATAGTTATCATAATTTACAACCCAAACGACTACGCAATCACTGACAGTTTTTCGTCCGTGTTGTATTCTAGCGTACCTTTATGACCTAAACCCACTGTTTGGAACAGAAATGACAACGAAAACCAACAAGTTCAGCGCAACCATTACCCAGTCGAAGTCCCAAGGTGCCTCGCAGGCGATGCTGTATGGCACCGGCATGACCGAAAAAGACATGGACAAACCGCAGGTCGGTATCTCCAGCATCTGGTTTGAGGGCAACCCCTGTAACATGCATTTGCTGCAACTGGCTGAGCAGGTCAAGGCCGGTGTGACCGCGGCCGGACTGATTGGCATGCGCTTCAATACCATAGGCGTAAGCGATGGTATCTCCATGGGCACGGACGGCATGAGTTACTCATTGCAATCGCGTGACCTGATCGCGGATTCGATAGAAACAGTCATGGCCGCACAGTGGTATGACGCCAACATCTCACTCCCCGGCTGTGACAAGAACATGCCTGGCTGCATCATGGCGATGGCCAGGCTGAACCGACCCGCGTTGATGGTCTACGGCGGGACGATCAAGCCCGGCATACGCGACGGCCAGAAGATCGATATCATCTCTGCATTCCAGAGTTACGGCCAGTTCATCTCTGGCAGCATTGATGACAAGGCCCGGCTCGACATCGTCAAGAAGTCCTGCCCGGGTGCCGGTGCCTGCGGCGGCATGTATACGGCGAACACGATGGCCTCGGCGATTGAGGCACTCGGCATGTCCTTACCTTACAGTTCCTCGACCCCTGCCGTAAATCCGCTAAAGCTGGAGGAGTGTTTCAATGCGGGCAAGGCCATCAAACATTTGCTCGAACTGGATCTGAAACCGCGCGACATCATGACCCGTGAGGCATTCGAAAACGCGATGGTCATCGTCACCATCCTTGGCGGTTCGACCAATGCAGTATTACATCTGATTGCGATGGCACGTGCAGCCGATATTAACCTGAGCATCGATGATTTCGAGGCAGTGACCGACCGCACACCGGTGCTGGCCGATCTGAAGCCCAGCGGCAAATATGTGATGGAAGACCTGCACAACATCGGCGGCATACCCGCGGTGATGAAATATTTACTCGAACAGGGCCGGATTAATGGTGACTGCATGACCGTGACCGGCAAGACCATCCGTGAGAACCTCGCCGGTGTCCCCGGCCTGCTCGCCGGGCAGGACATCATCCAGCCACTCGACAGGCCAATCAAACAGACCGGTCATATCCGTATCCTCAAGGGCAATCTCGCCCCTGGCGGTTCGGTGGCGAAGATTACCGGCAAGGAAGGAGAAACGTTTTCCGGCCCGGCCAATGTGTTTGATTCGGAAGAGCTGATGCTGAAGGCGCTGGAAGAGAAAAAGATCAATAAAGGTGATGTGGTTGTGATCCGTTATGAAGGACCAAAGGGCGGCCCCGGTATGCCGGAGATGTTGACCCCGACCTCGGCGATCATCGGTGCCGGTCTCGGTAACGATGTTGCGATGGTCACGGACGGGCGTTTCTCCGGCGGTTCGCACGGCTTCATCATCGGCCATGTCGTACCTGAGGCGCAGGAAGGCGGACCGATTGCGCTGATACGCAACGGTGACAGGATTACCATCGACGCGATCAAGAACCTTATCCATGTTGATCTGAGTGATGACGAACTGGACAAACGCAAGGCTGTCTGGAAGATGCCTGCCTACAAGGCCACCCGCGGCACGCTGTACAAATACATCAAAAATGTGAAAAACGCCTCGGAAGGCTGTGTCACAGACGAGTAAAGCCGGTGACCAATTGACGGACCAGGACAGGTACGGGCCGTCGTTGCCTCGACGACCGCAACCACCTGCTGCAAGTGAATGTTGCGGGCGAGGTTGTGAGCCTTGTATCCATGACTATTATGAGCTTGCGCTGGAACGCTGGCAGAAAAAGGTGGAAGCCCTTTCCGGGAAACGAACAACGAATAAATAAAGATCCCTCGACTTACGCTCGGGATGACATATTGGGGTGACACATAATTGTCATCCTGAGCGAGCCCTTCGACTTCGCTCAGGGCAGGCTCCGCGAGTCGAAGGATCCTAGTGGCATCCGCGGGAATGACGACTGTAAGTAAGTTGCTGCGATAACTAACCCGTCATTCCGGGGCTGCGTTAGCGTCTATTCCAGAGAGGCTACTTCGTACTTCTTGTAGAAGGAGATCACCTTTGTTACATAGTTGCGGGTTTCGGGATAGGGAGGGATCTTGTTGCCATTGCGTTTCACTGCATTCTCACCTGCATTGTAGGCGGCCAGTGCCAATGAAAGATTGTTATTGAACATGACCAGCAGGTCACGCAGATAACGTGTGCCGCCGTCGATATTGTCAGAAGGATTACGCCGATTGACCACACCATAACGCCTGGCCGTTTCCGGCATCAATTGCATCAGACCAACCGCCCCGGCGCGGGACATTGCATTTGGATCATAGGCAGACTCTGCTGAGATAACGGCATGCAGCAAGGAGGCAGGCAGGCCGTAACGTTTCGCATACGAGTCTATTATTGCGGTATGGATTTTCCGGTTTTTGTTAAAATCCTTCAGCGCTATCTGGCTTTTAGACTCTTCCCAGCCCTTCCAGGTCTTGACCAGCCTTTTATAATCATTGCTCTTGGGCTTGTCGGTCAGCGTGACCCGGCCATGCTTATCGACATATTTATAGATATCCGCATGCACAGCACCCACAGGTGACAGCAAAAACAGCACCAGCGTGAGCAGGTGGACATAATTCCAGCATGGGTGCATCGGGGGTCTCAATTTAATATTGATTCTTGTTTATTGTTCTATACCTATAAGATATAAGCGATTATCTGGATAATAGTCAAGCTGAAAATTGCTGCCAGCAGGTCATCTGCCATCACTCCAAAGCCCCCTTTCAGCCGTTTATCCAGCAATCCGATGGGCCAGGGCTTCCAGATATCAAAGACCCTGAACAGGACAAAACCGAGCATAATCCACAGCCAACCCTTGGGTGCAGCCAGCATGGTCAGCAGATATCCGACGATCTCATCCCAGACTATGGCCGGATGATCATGCACACCGAGTGCACTGGCAGTGCGTCCGCACAGCCAGATCCCGGCCAGACATAATAACACCAGCACCGCCAGATAATATGGCCAGGCCAGCAACTGCAAGGGCAGGTAGAACAGCACACCGACCAGTGTACCCATCGTGCCGGGTGCCTTCGGTGCACAACCGCTGCCAAGGCCTAGCGATAAAAGATGCACGGGGTTAAGCAACAGCTTTTTATCAATCTGGTTCATGCCGGCAATCATAAACCAAAAGCGGCGGCGAGTTCGCGTAATCCATGCCGGTAGTGTGGGACAGTTGGGTAAATCGTCTTGCCGAAATGGCCGGATACAAACATAATCAGTGCAGGATTCCCGCAACCTGGGCCTTACTTCAACTTCAAGCAGATCATGTTTGCTATATATATAATCAACTCGATTACCATAGGCATCGTGATACTTATTCACTATGAAGTATTGCTGCAGTTGTCGATCTATCTGCCGAAGCTGAAAATCGCACACCGGTTCCGGGTCGCGCTCGGATTGATCAGTGTATTGATTGCGCACATCATTGAAGTCTGGGTATTTAGCATTGTTTATTATCTGCTGTTACTGGATGGCTCATTCGGCACAATTCAATACAATAATGAACTCACCTTTTTGGACAACATCTATTTTTCGTTTGTGACCTACACCTCGCTTGGTTACGGTGACATGGTTCCGATCGGTCTGCTGCGGTTTACCGCGGGACTGGAGGTACTGACAGGACTGGTGCTGATCGCGATGACAGCCTCGTTCATGTATGTGCAGATTGAAAAATTCTGGTCAGAAAACTTGGATTCTAAATTCTAGCGCAACAATTCATTCATCGCTTCAAAGGGCGACTGCCAGTTTAACACTTTCCTGGGACGGCCATTGAGCAAGTCTTGCACTTTACTAATTGCTTTGATTGAGACAGTGTGAAAGTCGGTACCCTTTGGAAAGTATTGGCGTATCAAGCCATTGGTATTTTCATTGGTCCCACGCTGCCAGGGACTTTGTGGATCGGCAAAGTACACCTTCATTTTTGTCTCTTGGGTAAAGAGTTTGGGTTGTGCCATCTCCCCACCCCGGTCATAGGTCATGGATAACTTCATCTGCCTGGGCAGGGATTTGATACGCCGGGCGCAGGCCTGGCGCACACTGAGGGCATCTTTGTCTTTTAACGGGATCAACAAGGTGGTGCGCGGCGTCCTTTCGACCAGCGTGCCGAGGGCGCTGTGATGGCCTTTCCTCAGGATTAAATCGCCTTCCCAATGCCC
>JBCKWF010000087.1:0-7265 GCA_038922895.1 Gammaproteobacteria bacterium | reverse complement strand
GTTCGGCAGAAATAACCTCTGTAGCATCATACCAACCGGCCGCGTCTTCCATCTGTTCAAACGGATAATCGGCACTGAAATACACCTTGTCATTGTCAATCATTTCCAGGGTGCAGCGGAAGGCAGCATCGTTGAAGTTACCGCTGGTGGTGATATGGAAGTGTTTTTTGAAATAGTCACCGAGTGGCTTGTTGCCACGATAACCACGCGGAGAAAAACGCATACGCGCGTCAATCCGCCACAGGCCGAACGGAATATTTTCGCCCAGATGGCCGATACATATCTTCAGGTCTGGGTAGTCGTCGAACAGGCCGGAGCCGCACAGGCGCAGCGAGTGTATAGAGGTCTCGATAGCAAATCCCCATGGCGCACTCATCAGCCAGGGATGGCCATCATAGTTTTTTGCCTGTGACGGCGCCTGCATACGTGGATGCAGATAGAAAGGTACATCCAGTTCGGAAACGGTTGCCCAGAAACTGCGGTATTCCGGTATATCGTAATACTTGATGTTGTCAGGTGAGTCGACCTGCTGGAACCCATTGACCAGCGCACCCTTGAAGCCGAGTTCATTTACACAACGTGTCAGCTCCCTCGCTGCCGCATCGGGGTCATGCATCGGCAAGGCGGCAAGCGCTGCATACCGGGTCGGATGATCCGACACGGCCTTGGCCATCCTTTCATTTGCCTTTTTTGCCAGATACATCGCCTCGTCTGCATTCAGCACGCGCTGCAATGCCGGTGCGTTCAAGGACAACAGGGCGAACTCGATGCCGGTCTTGTCCATATGCTCAATCCGTTGATTATCCAGATCGAGGATCTGCTTGCTGAAGAACTCCCATTTACCCGAATCGCCGGCAAAGTCACGCGACTCCTCGAGCGTCTCCGGAATCGCGAAATGTTCCTCGAATGCAATTTTACCTTTCATATTCCTGCCTTTTTATTTCCCGGTTACTCAAAAAACAAAACTGGTTCTACCTGATTCGAACAACACCGGTACACCAGCCTCAAACGACATCCCTATTTATATTCTTTAATGACGGTCTCTCTACTCATAGGCCTTCAGGTTATTGTGGAAATAACCTCCCAAAATAGCATCCCGCCACAGCTTGGCGACTGAAGGGAATGTCCCCATAGGAAGATCAGGTTGAGGAGAGGAGTAACCATGGATGCCGGCCATAAACTGGATGACCCGCACCTTGGGTGGCGGATCCATCGCAGCAAACATTGGCAAGGTGACCTGCTGATATCTTTCATACATATGGTCCGCACTCGCCTGGGCAACCCCGAAAATAATCGGTGGGACCGGTTTTACATTGGCACCCTGCAGCTCGCGTGAATAACTGATGTATTGACGCACCAATGCCTCGGTTTCTTCCTGACCCAGTTTTAACCTTTTTGCAGTAGCCCGTGCCGCATTTGCCAACTGATGTACACTGCCAAAATGGACCGGGCCTTCAGCCTTGAAATTTGGCTGTGCCTTCCCGCGTTCCCACCGCTCAAACACCTTGTCCATCAGGTTTGGCAGTGCCATCAATGCCTCAGGGCCTTCCAGCATCAATGCCTCAGGGCCTTCATAACGGGCAACATCTCTCCAGGTGCGGACATGCAGACAATTAAATGGCAGATCGCCATATTGTTTGCCGGTGGGATTGCCGGATGACCTGGTCTGTACCCTGAAAATATAACCAAAAGGTGAATTCTCCATCCCGACTACGCCTACTATGTTTTCCACGCGCTGGGTCAACATAAATGCAAACGGTCCGCCGGTGGAATGACCGTGTATGTAGATGGAATAGTCTTTCACAGGCAGGTTTCGTTTCATCATCTCCTTGCCTGCCACCTCAATGGCAACCTCCCAGCCCGCCATGCGATCATACATCTCGGTACCTTCCTTCGCACACGCCAGCGTCAGCTTTCCATACTTTATACCCAGTGAGTCGTCCTCCCTGATCACATACTGTTCCGGTGTTATGACGCTATCGGTTGACCAGATAGGTGTCCTGACTGTACCGTCCGGATTGATGGTATCTCCAGGCCAGTCCCGATCCGGATTCCTCAGGTTAATCCTGCCAGGGTATGACAAGGTGACCACCTTGAAACCGAACTTGCCAGCCAGCAGTCTGGCCTCCTTTTCCTTGGATCGATGATCCCCGGAACCACCATGAATCAGAAATAATCCAATCTTCTTGCCGTCAGGCCCTCGCGGTATTTTACCGGCGTCTTCCGGTTCGAATACAGCACCTCCCACATCCCAGTCCATTCCTACGGCTTTGATCCGGAATATATCTTCCTTGACTGTAATAGGGATATCGGGCATTGCGAGGACTTCATTTGAATCAGCTATCATTTTTTCTAACGGGACTTCAGACGGGGCCTCCCATTCCTGTGCTGATATAAAACCGGGTACTAAAACCACCAGCATAAGTACTAGAAATATATTTTGACAATAGCGCATAAAAGCCCCCCCATAAATTGACACCTGATTATCTTGATACAAATCCTGACACGCCTTACCTATTGATGCTATAAATTCGGATCAAGCCAGCACACATTCCAACATGTAGCGTAAATAGGATTCGTCTGAGGTCCGCACAATAATATCGGATGAACCCTGGAGTATCGCATTTGTCCCCGCAGATGTGTTCGAGCTGCATTTTTTAGCGGTGACGATAACTGTAGTTACCAGTATATGAGCATCTACTGCAAGGGTATAAATAGCCGGGATTTCTGCCAAGTCATCGCCCGGACGCGTCACCACAACAATTGAGTCAATCTGTTTATGCTTGTCTTTTTCAGCGGTTTGTCTGGTGCGGACTGTATACTCACGCAGCTCATTGACCGAGTTCAGTATACTAACATCGTGCCGGATTACCTGGGCAGCCAACAGCCTCCCGCGCGGCGGAGTCCCGATTAATGCCAGCTTACGCCCGGTCTGATAGCGGGGGATATCCTGCTCCGGAACACTCAAACCAGCCACGGATCTACCGTACAATGGATAGCACCCGGGAGTCCTTTGCCTCCGACTGTATGCAAGGCCTGATCAACATCATCAAGTCGAAATATATGCGTGCACATTTCTTCCAGCGGGTACTTGCCTGAAGCAATGATCTGGATCGCCATTTCGACCGACTCAAAACTGTGGCCGCGCACCCCACAAACTGAAAGAAAGCGGGTGACGAGTAGATCACTTTCAAATGCCGGAATCGGGCTGAATTTGCGGCCGCCTATGATTATTCTGCCTTTTATTCTGGCCAGGCGTATTGCTGAAATAATGGTTTCCGGCCCGCCTGATGCACAATCAATTACCAGATCCGCCATCTCCCCGTTGGTTATTTGCGTAACTGACTCGACTATATCGACCGTATCGGCTTCTAGCGTGTGATTTGCCCCAAATTTTCTGGCCAGCGCGAGTCTGCGTTTATCAGCAGGGGTAGACAGCCCGGAAACAATAATACAGGCTGCCCCGGCCTCTCTGGCGGCGATAACACAGGCCAGTCCTTGTTGACCTGGTCCCTGGATGACCACTGTCTCTCCGATTTTTACCCTTCCCTGCAGATACGCCCATTCAATACCATTTCCCAGGGGCAGTGCCAGGGTGGCCAGCGTATCCGACACCTTGGCGGGAACACGATGCATGACTGCATTCGGGTGTAAATACTGATATTGGCTATAAGCCCCCCACAAGGAGGGGGCTATAGAAATCGGAGTTGATCCATAACGGACTGTGCCTTCAAGGTTTAGTGTATCTGTCTCGCTACACAACCGATAGTCAGCGCTACGGCAAAACTTGCAGTGACCACAGGGGAGATATTCTTCCAGCGCCACCCGGTCACCTTCCTTGAATCCGAACCGCCTGGCGGCATCCGGGCCCAGTCTGTCTATAAATCCTACCGGTTCGTGACCCAGTATTAACGGGCCTTTACTGTTTGGATATTTTTTATAATACGGCCAGTCACTGCCGCAAATACCGCTTTTTTCAACCCTCAACAGACCGGCATCAGCAGGTATCTGTGGAAACTCAAACTCCCGGACCTCGGTCTGTCCAAACTTAATCGAAACTGCAGCACGTATCATTTACAACAATCTCCTGAGACCTTATTGAGCAAACTGGACAGGTAATTTTGTCGTCTTGCAAGGTTTTGGCCTGGCATGTGGAAATACAGAAAAGGAAGCCTCACTCTGAGGCTTCCCCTATAGCGTCAACAGCCAGGAAATATTTAAAAGCTATATTTCCGAATCAGCCCTGCTGCATCGAAGCATTATTTAAATAATCAGATCACCAGCGCCATAATGCGCTCTGTGTCTTGACGTCTTTCTCCCACTTTGCAGTTTCGGTATTGAAACGTAATGTGTTGCCGCGCAGCTGCGGGTCCTCAAACACAATCCTGCCCTGCACCATCGTCATGATAGGTTTGATCGTAGGCAATTCTGCGAGCGGCACATCCAGCAGGTGTTTATCGAGCACGGTCAAGTCGGCATAGTTACCCGGTTCAATCGAACCGAGACCTTTCTTCATCATCGTCGGTGCCGCCCAGCGTGTCATCATCAGCAACATCGTCATACGATCAGGGATCGCCTCTTCCGGAACCCCCATCGGGATCTTGCCGTCCAGACTCCTTCTGGTCAAAAAGATATATCCATATTCAAAAGGAGAATTTCTGACCGAGGACTGACTGCCAAATTCGCTGATCATCGGCTTGATACCTGCCTTGAGCATACTGGCAAAAGGTGCATATCTGGCCTGATATTCATCGCCATAGTCCCTGCTGATTACTGTGGAAACTTCTACAGAGGCATCGCAGCTGAAGGTGGCACCAAGCCTCACTGCCCGCTCAATCTGATCCGGTCTTACCTGATGACAATGATCGGTCTGCAGCGCAAGCGAACGTATCTTCTCTATACTCAAGCCGGACTCTTCTATCGCATCCTGGTAATAATCAAGGGCCTTGTCCCCCGCTATGTGGTGACCTGCGATATTCAGACCATTTTTAATGGCGGCCTTTAATGCACGTAGGCGCAGGATACCTACGTCACGTTCATCGTTGGTGCAACGTTCGCGAACCTTAACCTCCTCTTTGGCATTGATAGTCGTACACATTGCAATTGCACCACCGTCCAGACTGACTGGATTCATACCAATATTCCACAGGTAATCGGAACCGTAACCGGCTTCATCAGGCATGCGGTTATAATAATCTTCCGGGTTTTCATTAAAGATATGTGCCCAACCAAGGCTCCAGGCCCAGCGTATCGGCATCTCACCGGCACGATCCAGCATTAATGCCGCTGTATATCCATTCTTGGATTGTGCATGAGTCCCGTGTGTTGTTATACCATTCTGCGCATTCACCTGTAGCACGGTCTTGAATTGTTGGGCATATTTCTCCATCTGGGTACTCATTATCAGATCGATCGACATCGAACGGGGAAAATCGACATACTGTAAGGACCAACCCAGTGCTTCATCTTCCACCCAGTAGACCTCCGGGATTTTAGCACCGAAATGCTTATCGAATGCCTCGATTCCCTTCGAGTTAATCACCACAGAGGCCCGCGTACGGATCATGACAGGATTCTCAGGTGCCCATTCATCCAGTACCCGGCGGGTTATCCGGCGCCCGTATAAAGCATGGGCAATGTTGGACGGATTCATCGAGACTTCAATCCACTTGCCTGGACCAATGCCCTTGACCCTGGCCCTGATGGCCCCCTCTGCAAGCGACATGCCCTCATCCTCTGATTTCACAACCAGCGCGATATTGTGTAATTGAGGGTCTATATTTGCAGCCCAGGGAAACCCGAGTGAGGTCTCATACAGATGAGAATGGGTATCAATAAGGCCGGGGACAACTGTACGTCCAAGCAGATCCACAATCTCTGTTTCTTTAATGGCGAGTGCCTTTATTTCTGCATTCGTGCCTGTCGCAATGATCTTCCCGCTACGAATGGCAATTGCCTCTACCGTAGAGACCTTGGCCGGGTCATCATTATCCGCGGTGATAATTTTCCCATTGACCAACAGCGTGTCCGGTATATCAAATGGCGTTAATGCCAGTACAGATTGAGAAAAGGAAAAGGCTGCTGTAAAAACTATCAGCAGGCATTGAGTGAACCTACGGCCAGATTTGTACATGGATACTTCCCCCTGAATTAACGAACTAGTCTTTACGGAAAGATTAACATCATTAACATCATACTTTGAAGTGTTTTTCACACTGGCTTTTACCTTTTTAAAAACTATATAAATAAAACTTATCCCGCTTGCCCATATCGACGTCTGTCAGCCTCACGAGGCAGGTTTCTGCTGATACTTGCGGATGAATAAACCTATAACCAGTATCAAAACGACCCCAATCCCGCCCACGACCATAAATATATCAGGCCCGGGCGTCCGGGGGTCCTGTTGCGCATTGAAAACCCCTGTTTGTACAGCCTGAGCAGCCACAACGGATTGTGGTTCTGCAGTCCCGGACGGCTCTACTTGCGTAGCCTGCACATCTACAGATGCTAGTGCCGGGTTGTGACCGGCTGGTGGTTTGGCTGGTTGCTCGGTCAATGTGCCTGTCACTGGATCAAACGTCAGATAAACTGAAACTGCAATGTCTTCGTCAGCCGCCCATGTCAACCCCGGCAATAAAACTGTCAGGCTTATTGCCATCATATATGCGGCAAAGTGTGTGATTTTATTCATAAACAATATGGTCCCTGACCTTTGCTTTCCCTTGAATCACTATCACCAACGCCACAGTGTACTTACTGTCTTGATATCTTTTTCCCACTTTTCAGTTTGGGTATTGAAGCGCAAGGTGTTTCCGCGAAAGCCCGGGTCTTCAAACACTATCTGTCCCTGGACCATGGTCATAATCGGTATTATGGAAGGCAGTTCTTCCAGCGGAACATCCATAAGATGTTTGTCCAGCACCACGAGATCTGCAAATTTTCCGGGTTCAAGTGAACCGAGCAATTTATCCCGCTCCAGAGGAAAGGCTGCCCAGCGCGTCATCATTAACAGCATCGTCATGCGGTCCGGTATTGCCTCCTCCGGTACCCCGATCGGGTTCTTCCCATCCAGTGTCCTCCTGGTCAAAAACATATAACCAGCCTGAAAGGGTTTGCCATTGACCTCATCCTCATCGCCGAACTGGCTGATGATGGGCTTCAGTCCTGCATTAAGCATGCTTTTAAATGGTGCAAACCTGGCCAGATACTCGTCACCGTAATCCCGGGTAATGACCTCATTCACCTCAACGCCTGTATCACAACTG
>JBCKWF010000086.1:0-7306 GCA_038922895.1 Gammaproteobacteria bacterium | reverse complement strand
GTTCCGGAACGTCGGGGACGTACGGAGTATACCGTGAATGACGCGCTATGCAGACGGCTGCTGGCATGGGTCCAGACCGAGCCTGGGAAAGGGGGTTACTTGCGTTCCCGTTGGACATCCCAGCTGCTGGCCCACCAGCTTAATCAAGAATACGCCCTTGGGCATACACGCCTCAACGGTTCGTCGCCTGCTCCCCAAATCAGGCATGGTCTGGCGGCGTGCACGGCCGACCTTGTGCATCAAGGACCCGCAAACAGCGGCTAAAATGCAGGCTATCCACGCCGCGCTCCGGCAAGCGAGCGCACAGCAGCCGGTGTTTTATGTGGACGAGGCGGATGTGGATTTGAACCCCCGGATTGGGCCTGGCTGGACCTTGAAAGGGCAACAGACGGCGGTGCCGACACCGGGGCGGAACCAGAAACGTTATCTGGCCGGGGCGTTAAATGTGCAGACGGGAAAGGTAGTCTGGGTGCAAGCGGAAAAGAAAAACTCATTCCTGTTCATCCGGTTATTGGCTGAGATCCAGAAACGCTATAAACCGGCGAAGAAAATCACCGTGATTGCGGATAACTACAGGATCCACAAAAGTGAGGTGACCCGCCGCTTTCTATCCTGCAACACCAAATTTAGCATCGTGTTTCAACCGGTATATCATCCCTGGGTGAATAAAATCGAACTGGTGTGGAAACGATTACATGACACCATTACCCGCAATCACCGTTTCCCCACCCTGTCAGCCTTGATGATGGCGGTGCGGCAATTTATGAATAGTCTTAGGCCGGGTATCACAATCGCATTGCTAAAGAGAGTGGAGGGGATTTAGGATCACTTATTTAGATTTGCAGCGCGACGCGCTGCAACAGGCCGGGTGCAGTGTCATCTACGAAGAAGCGGCCAGCGGTAAGACGGTTTTTCGCCCGGAGCTGGAGCAGTGTCGCAAGGCGCTACGGGCTGGGGATACGCTCGTGGTGTGGCGACTGGACAGGCTGGGGCGTTCTTTGCCTGATCTTGTGCAGATCGTGGCCGAGCTGGAGCGGGACGGCATCGGCTTTGAGAGCCTGACAGAGAAGATCGAGACGGGCAGCGCAACGGAGAAACTGGTTTTTCATGTGTTCGCGGCGTTGTCTGAGTTTAAGAGAAACTTAATTCGAGAGCGTACACAGGCCGGTTTGATAGCCGCCCGTGCCCGTGGCCGATGTGGTGGCAGAAAGCCGAAACTTGACGACAAGCAGTTGCGAGAGATCAAACTGTTTTTGGGTGATCCAAAAAGCAATGTGGCAAATGTGGCTCGCCGATATGGCGTTTCGAGAACAACGGTGTACAACCATGTCGGTGTGGTGTCGCCACGCAACACTTAACAAGAAGATAAATAAATGAGTATTAACAGGGACAAACCTGATCTGTGGAAGGCTGACATAGGGAAGTCGGTTGATTTGTACAACTCATGGTTCATGCAGTTCGCGCCGAAGGCATTTCGTGAAACGAGGGTTAAAACAGTGGAACATGTCGAGTTTGCATTATGCTCTACAGCGAACCTTACAAACGTGATCCCTGCTTTGTTGAAGGAGCATCCGCGAGTCTTGCCAATGCTGCGGATGTCTACTTGTCCACCTATTGCCAGAGATAGATTGATTGGTTTGGCTGGCGTTTAAAAAATCTAGTGGAAAGCATGGAGCATGGTGAAACGCCGCGTGTTTCGCCAAGGATGCCGGCAGCAGCGCTCGACAGTGAATTAGAGAAAATTGGTGCCATTCTTGAAAGAATGGCCGACCCCGACATTTTTGTATGGCTGGGCAGAGAAGAGGCGGCAACAGTCATAACCGAGTACACTACTGCTAATGCGGATATCCGTATCCGTCAGCCGCTTATTTCCTCATCCGGAGGGGCCCATTCGTCACCCCTCGGCATCTTGACCTTACCCAGCGTATCAGCGTTCATCACATCATTTTCCTTGATGAGATTATTACGGTGCAGTAAAAAGGCAGATAACGCATAGGCCTCATCCACACTCAGGGTTCCTTCCTGATGCATAGGCATGGCACGGTAGATATAAGCGAATAGTGTAGTTGCAAAGTACAAGTGTTTTATTCCGCCATGCTCATCGCCTTCCTTTGCCACCAGAACCGGTCCAACACCAGCTGCGGAGTTAGTACCTTCACCGTTGGGTCCGTGGCACATCGCGCAACGTTGGGTATAAAGTGTCGCCCCCTGCACTGCCGTCCCCTGGCCCTTCGGGAGTTTCGTACCTTCCTGATCTACCAGCGTATCCCAGGCCTGGATTTCAGCCTGCGTCGGGGGCGTTCCGAAATTAAAGCTTGGGCCACTCTGGGCCATTACTGCAACTCGTCCTGCTGAAAACAATACCAGCAACACGATTAGCAACATTCCATGACGTCGCATCAGTTAATCCCCTCATTCCTGTATCGTTATTGTGGTTTTATTCTGTCTTCACTTAGGTCCATAGGGCATGCCGGACTGACCCATCGCTTGCAATCTTCCAGGGAAATACAACATGCCATTGCCCAGGTTGTTGGTAGTCACGGGTCAATACCTGATCAATGGTAACCCCGGCAGATTTGGCAAGTTCAGCCGCAGTCGGTTGTACCTGCCCCTTGTCATCGGTGCAACGGGACATGATGGTGGCCTCCTTGCCGTTCCAGTTCCAGTCCATGCTGAACCGGGTATGCGCAATCGGCAGTGCCGGCCCATGTATGATCGCCTTCTGCCAGTGACCGCCACCGTCCGTGGACACCTCCACCGAACTGATCGCCCCGGCCCCTGACCATGCCAGCCCTGAAATTGAGTAAAATCCTTTATCGGTAAGTTGCTGCCCCCCGGAAGGTGCTGTGATAACCGATTTGGGCCCGAATTGCACCTCAAAACGTTCTGATGGTGTTAGATGAGGTTTGTCTGTCAGCATGATACGCCGCAACCACTTCACATGGCTGAAGCCACCATATCCCGGCACCATCAAACGGATGGGAAAACCCTGATGCGGGCGTAACGGTTCGCCATTCTGGCCGTAAGCGATAAAGGCATCATTCAACGCCCGAACCATCGGTAGACTCTTGCTGTGCAAATCACGATCTGCACCTTCGGCAACGATCCACTTCGCACCACTCTTCACCCCGACTTCCTTCAGTAACAAGGACAGCGGCACACCGGTCCATTCACTGCAGGAGGTCTTGCCGTGTGTATGCTGTACCGTCATATCCGCCTGGAGCGGGTAATTCGCCTCGCACTCAATAAAGTGTATTCGGGAAATGAAAGGCATGCGCTTCAGTTCCGCCATGGAAAAACTCAACGGGCGATCAACCATGCCGTGGATCATCAACTTATGCTCATCAGGATTAATATCCGGAGGATAAGCGCCATGTGAACCATTAAAGTGTAGGGCTGAGGGGGTAATGATCCCGACCAAATCCTGTAGCGGTGTCAATGTATTGCAGTCACTGCCAAAACTGCAATTGGAGCCGCCATCACTGATCCGCTGCGTCTTCACATAGGTAGAACGTTCGCCGTAAGCACTGAGCGCCAGCCTGTTACGGGTTTCCTGACTTTGAACGGCTGGTATGATTCCAGCTGAGAGTCCCAGTGCTGCGCTGCCCTTTAAAAACTGTCTACGTCCACCGCTCTTGTCTTTCATAAGATCCCCCTCTGAATGCAATCAATCTGGATTAAAACTGCTGAAACTCCAATTTATAGTCTAGGCTTCAGTAACAGTGACGTCAACCACACGCGGTCACACGCCGCAAACAGTAGTCGCATTGTTTTGAGGTCCGGTCAGCAGGTGTAAGTTCGAGCAGTTCTATACGCTCAATCTTGTGCGTCGCATCATAACTATGCAGGCCCTTCTCCGGATTGGCTCCGCGCTTGTTTTCTATCTGTCCCCGCCCGGCATTTTTTCCCTGGACAGGGGCGAGCGTTCAACTCCAGGTTTCAGATTGTCTGCATGTCAATAATCAGTCTGTTTCAATTGTGAATTAATAATGGGTATTCTCCGGATACTAAATGTCTGTCGAACCGGACTAATTATAAAATCTGATGTGAATTAATAATGGGTATTCTCCGGATACTAAATGTCTGTCGAACCGGACTAATTATAAAATCTGATAATCCCGATCAATTACATCTGTTTTACCAAAAACGTATCTCTATCACCCGTACACAGTGAGCAAAGGCCGGGCAAGAAAAAGCTTGGGTTCGTATCATTTTATGTTTACTTCTATAACTTTCTGGACTACCTTAAAGTAAGGCATAATATTTGAAGTGTTGCAATACACTGTACGGGTATCCGATAACAGGTCAGCGTACCAGCACTGGTGTGGATTTGTGGTGCAGAAAAACCGGTAAATACAACAATATAATATTAACGACAATAAATATTAACGGGGAGTCCTATGTCCATAGCTAGAAAGTCCGTGCTGTTCGTAGCATATTCATTATCCTGCGCAATCACCCTGACAGCATTCATGCCATTAATTCTGAATGCACAGGTACTCGAGGAAATCATTGTTACCGCGCAACGCCGCGAACAGTCCGTGCAGCAAGTACCGCTATCACTGGAAGTATACAGCGGTGCTGATCTTCAGAAACAGGGCTTTCGTGTTATGGATGATCTGGCGGCCTTCTCCCCCTCGGTAGAAATAACCACAGACGTCATACGCTATAACATCTCGATCCGGGGCATGGGCTCAAATGGGCCGAATCTCGGCCTTGAACAATCTGCAGCCACATTTGTTGACGGCATCCATTTCGGTCGCGGTTCGATGAGCAACGGCGCTTACCTCGATCTGGAGCGGCTGGAGATACTGCGCGGTCCACAACCGGTCTTTTTCGGCATGAACTCGACTGCCGGGGCATTCAGCCTTACCACCAAAAAGCCGGGCAATGAATGGGAAGGTGATGTCACAGGCGAATTTGGCAGCCTGGGGCGCAAAAATGTTGAAGGCGGCATTGGAGGTCCTGTCACTGACACACTGGGTATTCGTTTCGCCGGCAAGCTGGGCCGATATGACGGCTACCTCACAGATGTCGTGACACATGAAAAGTTTCCTAAGCGCGACGATGAGGCCGGTCGTATCACCTTGCAATGGGCACCGAATGATGCATTCGAGGCCACATTGAGTGCTGCCATTCAGGTGGTCAATACCGGAGGGGATGGACATACGTTCTGTGTTCCGTGGCGCGCCCCGGAATTGACCGAATTTGCCACATTTATACCAGGCATGGTACCGGCCTGGGATGCCGCCCATCCAGACCAGCTGCCCTTGCCTGATTGCGAGAGGGACGGCTTTACCAAGTTGGGGCGCCAGGCGGGTGATGGCACCCCGGAAACCCCTGTAGCAGGCATCCGGCAAAGTGATCAACAGGCCGGTTTTGTTGATTTAACCGATCTGTGGCCAGAGAGGTTTGCCGAAACAGGCGTTGCTGGCATGTTCCATATGAATGCAAAGAACTACCGCCTCGGGCTAATCTACGACTTTGGTAACGATATTGCCATTGAGGCAATCACCGGCTATGTCGACTATTTCCGTCAGACCTTTGAAGACACCAGTGCCGCGCCAATTATGGCCAATGCGGCAAGCCGTACTGAAATCTTCGATATGATAAGCCAGGAAGTCCGTATCCGTTCTACTGCCGCAGGTACGTTTGAATGGGAATTGGGCGCCTACTACCAGACGGAAGACCTGGACGGGGATCCCTCTTGCGAGAGCAGACCCGGCCTTCGTCATCCAATACGCTGTAACTATCTCTGGCAGGATTCGGAGTGGAAAAATGTGTTCTCAAACGTAACCTTTAATTTCATGGGTGAAAAGGCCTCAATCGACGTAGGCGCGCGTTACAGCATGGTCGACAAGGAGGCGTCTATTTACGGGACGGCCCAAACCCTGATTTTCAATATCAATCCTGATCCGGATGGCGATGGCATAGTCCGCGCTAGTACGGGACAGAATATCACACCTGCGATTATCAATTGTGCCACCGGGCACAGGCAGTGCGGTACATTCGGGGCCGGGTTCTGGACCCATATATGGGGGGAGGATGCGGCGAGTGGAGGGTCCAGGCGTACACCTGACGTCTGGCATCTGAGAAAACCGGTTGCGTTCGGTCCAGAATTACAGGGGGTGAGGAAAAACGAGGCTGAAGGGGCAAATGGGTTTCGCGACACCTACGAGACCGACAGTCTGGATCCGCAGGTCGTGTTCCGGTATCGGCCCAATGAAGACATGTCTCTGTACGCAAAATGGGCGCAAGCGTTCAAGTCAGGTGGTTTTGATACTGCCAGCCGTGCTCTCCCCGATAGCCCTGACAGGTTTACCTTCGGGGATGAGGATGCCACGGTCTTTGAGGTCGGCATCAAGGGATCTTTATTGGAGAACAGCGTGCGCTACGGTGTCTCTGTATTCCGGCAGAGGATCACGGGCCTGCAGCAGGAAACCAGAGACCCTGAAGGTGGGTCCGATATTACCCAGGCAGGTCTGCAGGAGACCAAAGGTATTGAGTTTGATACTACCTGGGCCGCAACTGACCGCTTAACGGCGACCCTGGTAGGGGCTATCATGAAAGGCACGCTGATATCATTTCCGAATGCGGGCTGTACTGACATTGAATTTGCGAATGCGGCCGATAATCTTTGTACCAGTTTAGCAGAATCGATTGCACAGTTCGGTAACAACAGTCGCAGTGGGTTTATCGACCGCTCTGGCTACCCCTCGCCGCGTACACCGGACTGGAAGTTCTCCACGATCCTGGATTACTGGTTTCCGCTGACCGACAGTATGAAAGGAGTGTTTAATACGAATATCGGCTACTCGGACGGGTATATCCATGATGTGGAAGGCTACTCGTCCGTCGTCAAGTGGGGCAAGCATGTCGACTGGAACCTTAACGCCGGGGTCGCCGAAATAGATGATACCTGGAGGGTAGGCATCTACGCCCGCAATATCCTCAATGCCAGCGTCAAGTATTTCCGTGAAAATGATGTGACTGGTGGTATAGAATTGGTAGACTTCAAGATGTCCCCCAGTCAATACTTTACTTACGGTGTACAGCTGGTTTATAACTATAACTAACTTCCCTCTCCGAACCCACCAGCATACTGCCGGTGGGTTTCGAGACTTTTTGTCTTCCTGACCCTTGACCAGCTTATCTACAGATCCGGTCATACCTTAATATACAGGCGTACTTGTCTTTATCCGGTATACCTGCCAGGCAGAATGGTTTTGATTCAGGCGCCGCTTGCTCCCCATAAGTAACGAGACTTTTCAGCTTGACTTGTCCTCTGTCAAGAAGTTGTCAAAAC
>JBCKWF010000085.1:0-7460 GCA_038922895.1 Gammaproteobacteria bacterium | reverse complement strand
CAAAACGTTAATATTTAAGTTGCCACTCAAATAATTGAGTGATAGTTTAATAACTGTCACATCTAGCATAAATATATAGCCCGAATAGTAGCCCCCAAGGTATCGGGGAGAGCTATAGCCAGGGAGATGATAGCGGGGCGCCGCATACACTACCATCTGGGCAAATAATCATAGAAACCAGCAGGCCTAGTTAGTGACTTCATCGTAAACCCTCGACGGAGTCTGCCTTTATTGCTAGCTCCATCGTTTAACGACTGGAGTTAGCTATGTCTACTAATCATACTGATTTATCAGCTATTCACCCTGTTACTAACCTGGCAGAATCAGGCGCATCAGCCGTGTGCTTTGGGTGCGGTTTTATGGTCGCAAAGTCGGGATTAAATGAGGCAGAATATTACTTTTGTTAACACTGCATACCGTATCAGACTTTCTTGCTTTCGTTAATATGGATTCAGATAATCATTAGTCAGTCACAAGCATAAGAGAGAAAGTATGCGAAAACTCACGATACCAAAGGCATTGCAACCTGAGTTTGCAACTGTTGAAGCGATTTGGAACACCACTGGGAAAACGCGCCGAGTCGATGCACTAGTACTTAGCTGGGTAAAATACGAAAAACAACTGAGGCGACTATTCAGCTTTTTTGTTTATCAACACCCCAAAATTACCGAAACAACATTAGATTATGTTATTGAAGCGTTTGTTGTAAACCGTAATCTCAATCCTGAAACATTCATTACCGGCATCAAAGAACTAGGTGTCACGCCATTACCTACACTACTCGGAAGTACGTACATAAAACTATGGCCTGAGATTAAACGTATCAAGAAATATCGGAATAAAATTATGCACGGACAGATCACTGGGCAAGGATTAACATCTGTTAAGATTGAAAGAGACGTTATTTTCATTATCAATTGGATTGCTACTCTTGCAGACAAAGCAAATGCTGCATATGGTTATGATGGCTTAAGGAGGAACACATATGTAGCAGCAAAATCCAGTGCAAATATACATGTGAAAAATTACCCATTCGAGACGACGTCTGAATTAAAGGAGTGGCTCTCGAACTTAGCACCATGATAATAATCTCAGATATTTAATATGATTAATATGGGAGAACAGCGTGATGAGTAAAATCAGGTGGTATAGGTAGATGACGAAATATAACGCGGACTTTCATTATGATGACTATCCGATTCGAACGACTAAATGTATTATTCCTGAAAAGGGCATAATTAAATTCGATTTTGAAGAAAATGGGTGGAAATATTCTGTAGACCTAAAACGTCAAAAAAAGTCGAAGCGCTATAAAGGTAATTATACCGCAAGAAAAAGTAAGAAAATATCAATCGGGGAGATCACTGCAATAAGATTCAAATTAAATGATGATATTTGGCTCATTGGCACATGGGTTGAGAATGGAACGAAATATAGCTGGTGGACTAAGATAACTGACATTGAAGAGAAGTAAGAAATTTTACTTTTGTTAACATGAATTAACGGTTTTAAGTGTTTTAAATAAATAGTTTCTTGTGACAATTACCGTAATGTCAGAAAAAGGGAAGATAAGAAGTGGGGGGGGGGCTTTTCCGAACAAACAAACTTGAGTGGAAAGACAATGGCAGACCAGTCACAGAAGAAGAATTTGACAACATTGTCAGTGAGGGAAGAGGTGCAACGCTCCGTAGCCACGCCGGAGTTCCAATTGTATCGGGCCGAGCTACAGCAAAAAATCCAGCGGGTCGCGATACACTTAAAAGAGCAATCATCTTCAAATCCGCTTTATCAGAACAAGCCGATGTCGTTCTGGCTGGGTTTGGCGGCGGGTTCGCCGAACTTGTAAGGATCAATACCGGTGGACGAGTTACAGAAGAAAGGTTACGGTCACTCGCAAAAGACGCCAACGAGGAAATTTTGACCCGGGTTATCGTAAACTGGATACAACGATTTACAACGAACTTAGTTCCCGCTGGTAAAGTTTGCAACCGGCTCCGCACCAAGCTTCGCAAGTAATTCTGCCGTACTCATGCTCTCGCGATAAGCACCTCTGTTGTTCGCTTTCGGACTGATTCCAGAAGCCATAGTCCAGGGTGTTTCACCATTATTATCTCTCACGTCAATCAAGGCACCCTGGTCAGCAAGATACTTGACTACAGCATCAGTACCGATGAATGCGGCAAAATGCATTGCAGAACGCCCAAGCTGATTTACTGCATTCAGGTCAGTTCCAATCTCCTCGACTATCATCCTGACAGCCTCCTTGGCGACTTCCGCATCCTTACGACCCGCCACATCCAGCAAATCCTGATATGCGCAAGTACCTGTGCATGCCGCCTGGGCTGCTGCCATTAATGGCGTGATACCCTCCTTGGTGGCCAGTTGTGCATCAGCACCAAATTCTTTCAATAATCGCATAAATGCAACATCCGCAGACAAGGCGGCAAGTAAAAATGGTGTCACACCGACCATATCGAACGGTAAACCGTCTGGACCGAGAAGTTTTGCTTGACTGATTTGAACATTCGGACTGACCCCGGCTTCGAGAAGCGCCCTAGCCAATTTCGGCATATTGGACAGCGGGAGACGATAGGCTTTATCATATATAACCCCATTTAACAGGGACAGGCCTTCCCTGACAGAATGGTGCAGTGCCGTTAAACCATTTTCATCTGCCGCGTCTGGATTGGCGCCTTTCTGCAATAATAACAACGCAAGATCTTCATGTCCCCCGGCGCTGGCAATAACCAGAGAATTTCCCTGTTCAGCAGTTGCCTCATTCGGATTTGCACCGGCATCCAGCAATATACGGGTAGACTCGATATCGCCAGACCGTGCGGCAAACAACAGGGGAGTAAACCCTCCGTTGGAAGCTATGTCAATCTTTGCCCCATAATCAACCAGCGATTTTACAATCTTTGAATGACCACCAACTGCTGCCCACATCAATGCAGTCTGACCTTTTTTATTCTCCCTGGCATTGACATCTATTTCAGAGCCGCTGGTGAGCAATGCATTCACAGCATCAACAGCGCCGGTCCGGGCACAATTAACCAGGACTGTTTCTCCCGTCGACAACTTCGCATTCGGGTTAGCCCCGGCTTTCAACAAGTCCTTAATCATTTCAGTGCTTCTATTAGTACAGGCAAGCCATAGAGGCGTTACCCCGTAAATATTTGCCTGGTCTACGACCGCGCCCGATGCAAGCAGCAATTGAGCAATCTCTCGATCATCCCAGTGTACAGCCCAGTGCAGCGCAGTTGTCCCGTCAGCATCAGCTACATTAACGTCAACAGGCTTGCTTAACAGCGACTTTATATTGGCAAGATTCCGTTCTTTTGCCGACACGACAATTTGAATTTCCGGGTTTGCGCTCGCCATGGACGGCAGGATTGCCAAAATAAATACTGATAATAAAAACGCCAGCACGCACCTTTTAATATCGCAAATCATAAGAAAATCTACATAAAATTCTGGTCATAAAGCTTGTTTATACATCTGAAAGCAGGTTCTGGTTGCCATTACTGTCACCAAATTTTTCTGCATGTATACCCAGTTTATCCAGCAGACTCAGATGCAAGTTTGACATGGGTGTATCTTTTGCAAAGCGGAGATGTCTTCCGCCCTTCAGGCTACCGGAACCACCACCGAACAAGGCTACAGGTAGGTTCTGTAACGAGTGTTCATTACCATCACTTATACCGCTGCCAAACATAACAATACTGTTATCCAGCAGAGTCCCGTCGACATCTGGCGTAGATTGCAACTTCTCGAGATAATAGGTTAAAAGCTCTGAATGATAATAGTCAATCTTGGCAACCTTTTCGAGCATCACAGGGTCGTTACGGTGATGGGATAATGAATGATGAACATCCGGTATACCGATTTCTCTATATGTACGGTTGCTCTGTTCTGGCCCGGTCATCAGTGTGATCATGCGCGTCATATCTGACTGAAATGCGATTACCTGAAGATCAAACATCAGCTTGAGATGATCGGCATATTCCGATGGTACGCCGGCAGGTCGTTCCATGGAGGGTAACTCCCGTGAAGACTGCTGCTCTGCCAGCTGGATTCGACGTTCTACTTCCCTTACACCATCGATATATTGCGTCAATCGTGTACGGTCCTCGGCGCCAAGCGTACGAAGCATCTGCGCGGCAGATTCTGATACAGAATCAATAATACTTTTTTCGTCCTGCATCCTGGCAAGGCGAACAGTAGGATCAGTACTTGAATTGTTACCGAATAAACGTTCAAAGACCATCCGGGGGCGATACTCAATCGGGAGAGGTGTCGTTGGTGAACGCCATGAAAGCGTATTCAGATAGGCACAATTCCAACCTTTTTCGCAATTCCCTCCAATTACTTCAGCATCGTGCATACCCAATTCCAGCGATGCCAGTTGCGTATCTTTGCTGAACTCCTTCGCAATTATCTGATCGATGGATATATTCGTACGACCTTCTCGAAGTGGGCGTACCCCTGTAAGAAATACACCACCCGCACGTTCATGCGGGGCCACTTCTCCATCTCCAGGTAAGGGACTACCCACTGAATTGTGAAGTCCGCTGATGACCAGCATTCGATCCTTGTATTGCCCCAATGGTTGCAGTGTGCGGCTTAACTCAAATGCCTTACCCTCCTTTTCCGGAGTCCAGTGGGCCATATTTTTACCATTCGGCGTATAGATAATAGACATCCGGCGAGGTCTGGAAGTTTTCGATTGCGATGAAGCAAACGCAGGGAACATGGCATCCAGAAATGGTAGAGCGAGCGTTGCTCCTGCCCCACGTAAAAATGACCGCCTGGGTATGGATTTTTTAAAAACTATCATGGATTTATCCTCCTCATTTGAAACGGTGTACTTTCTACGATTGCTGTAATCAGCGACTTTAAACGATATTCATCTGGCGCTGCCTTTTTTACTATAGAACGTATAGCAGGGGCATCAGTGTAAAGTATTTCCCTACCGAGTGAATAAGTGAGTAGCTTTTCAACTACAGTCAAAACAAAATCTTGACTACGCTTTTGCAATAACACTTCCTTCATTTCCCTGGGCCCCTGAAATGCGGTGCCATCAGGCAGTGCGCCCGATGAATCTACCGGCGAGCCGGAGACCGCATCAACTGTTCGCCATTTTCCGACAGCATCATAATTTTCGAGGGCAAAACCCAAAGGATCCATTACCTTGTGACAACTTGCGCAAACCGGGTTCGCGCGGTGCATTTCCATTGCCTGCCGCATAGAAAGAGCTTTACCCTCATTTCGCTCCTGCAGTCCTGGAATATTGGGTGGTGGTGGTGGCGGTGGTGTACCCAGAATATTTTGCAATATCCATTTGCCACGAATCGTAGGGGCAGTCCTGTTTGGATATGAGGTTGCCGTTAAAATACTCCCCTGACTAAGTATGCCTCCGCGACTATCGTCTTCCAGTGTAACTCGTCTGAAGTGACTACCGTATACATCAGGAATACCGTAGTGCTTGGCTAAACGTTCATTTATGAACGTATAATCGGCGTTCAAAAGCTCCATCAGTGGGCGATCTTCACGCATCACATATTCAAAGAAATACTCTGTTTCCTTTATAAAGGACTGCTTGAGATTATCATCAAAGTAGGGAAATATCTCGCCATCAGGAAACAAACCTTCCAGACTACGCAGTCCTAGCCACTGTGAAGCAAAACTGTTTACCAATGTTGTGGAACGTGGGTCTGCGAGCATACGCGCTATCTGCTGTTCTAATATATCTGGCTTTCCAAGCTGACCTGATTCGGCCACATCAAGCAATGTTTCGTCCGGGATACTCGCCCAGAGGAATAAAGATAGGCGCATTGCCAATTCCAGGTCACTGATTTTGAACAACCCACCTGGAGACGAGCCATCAGGAACCTTTTCCATGACAAAAAGAAATTCCGGGCCTGCCAGCATGCGTTCAATGGCCAGACCAATACCTTCATTAAACCCTGCTTTTGCATATTTCTTTGTGAAAAAATCCATCAAGACTGCTATATCGCTGTCAGACGGTGACCTTTTATACGCGAGTCGAGCCAGACTGGTCAGTATCTTCTTCGCGCATGCCTCATCATTCATACCATTAGGCTGACATACAAATATCTTGTTCGAATTAGCCGTCTCAGCTGTAGCTTTTGCAATTTTATAAGGACCGCTGATTTCCAGCGAACGTACTCCCGGCAGGCCTCCCTTATATTGCGAATAATCAATGACCGACATCTGGGCATAGAGGGGTTCCTCCGGGATCGTGGCTTCCTTTAAAAAGGCAACTGACACTTTTTTTGTGCCTGCCTTGGCAAAAAACCGGAGATTCAGTATGCCATCTGCATACCGTTCATAATGCTCCTGTTCAACATCTCCCTGGGCCGCGGATGAAAAAACCCATGCTGATTCCCCTTTCTTCTCACCGCCAATATAAAAATCCTTGACCAGTTCATCATCAATGAATACATCCAGTCTGTGCTGGTCAATGAGGCCGCGTATATAATCCCGTGAGTTACGTTGCAAACGGATCTGTACTTCATATTCACCATCAACAGGGAAGTGGTGCTGGATCGCTATACCACCACGGGAGCCGAACGGGAGCTCTTCATCCAACCGGTCATCCTGCATCAGGGATTGAGGTACATTGTAAATGTCGAATACCGGCCCCATGTTCGGATCGCCAAGCACCTGCTGCTGAATTTTACGGGCTACTGAAATGTACTTCTCCACGAGCAGTGGTGACAGAGTCAGCACACTACTAACATTGTCAAAACCCAGGGAGGTGTCATCCGCCGGAAACTGATCGTCAAAATTGAACTCGATTCCAAACAAATCACGAACTGCGTTGCTGTATTCATTACGATTAAGTCGACGGAAGGCCGGTTTTCCCGGGTCAGGGTTTAGTTGTGCATGCCGGTCTAGTTCTGACTCGAGATAGTTTGAAAGGCTGTTGTAAGCGACCTCATCTGGCCGGGGCACCCCGGACGGGGGCATGGATCTCGCATTGAGTTTCCTCAAAACCTTTTCCCATATCTTGGCGCCCTGCTCTACCTCGACAAGATTGACTTGTTGCAGGGACAGACCCGCAGTACGCATTGCATCATTATGACAACCGACACAAAAACTCTGCAAAACTGTGTTATATGAATTGATATCAGAACGTGTGAATTCTTGTTGAGACAGACAAAAAACGCTGTTGGCAAGCATAACCATACCGACCAAAGCCTGGCTAGATTTAATGCGAAACATAATTAGAAACTCCCTTCGACTACTACGTGTAGTATAGCACCCGATTGGAAACTATGTGGACCCCAATTTCAGGACAGTGAATTAAGGTGGTAACCTGCTGTAACAAGGAGCAGGTTATGCCGGTCGCGTAACCATAGGCCAGGATGGATAGCAGGAGTGTAGGGTGAAACGGCGCTTTCCCGTTTCCCTTATAGGCGTGTACCATTTCTCTC
>JBCKWF010000084.1:0-7484 GCA_038922895.1 Gammaproteobacteria bacterium | reverse complement strand
GTAGATATGGAAACCCCGAATACACTGCGGAACCTGTCAGAACTGCATGCGACCAGGACTATCATCGAGTCTTTCAAGAAGAAAATAAATGATCTGACCATTCAGGACAAAGGTAATGCAGAGATCCGTGATTCAATAAAACTGAGAAATACACGTCCCTTTGTTGCAAAAGATCAGGGATATCTGGTGCCGCGCAAGAGCGTTTTTAACAAAATCATCGGCGATAGTCATCTGGAACTGATGTTTGCTAGTTTTCTGGATGATTGCGATGATATCATTTCTTATGCCAAGAACTATCCCGCAGTGCATTTCAATCTGGACTACGTCAATGCAGACGGAGACATATCCAATTACTATCCCGATTTTATCGTAAAGAAATCCGATAAAGAGGTATTCATCGTTGAAACCAAAGGGTTACAGGACCTTGATGTGCCACCCAAGATAGAACGATTAAAGCAGTGGTGCGCAGATATAAACAAGGCCCAATCCGAGATCAGATATGACTTTATATTTGTGGATGAAGCAGATTTTTACAAATATCAACCTAAGAGGTTTGGTGATCTGGTCAAGGCGTTCAGGGAATACAAGGGCCGCCCTGTACAGACCTGATCCGGTCCCATCGTCCCTTGCAGCCGCCGAAATTTACACTTGATGATGTCAGATATGCCGAAGGTGCAGCGACCTTTCAACGCGCCCGCGATTTGTACGAATCCGGCAAGGTGGGACCTGTCAAGGAGGATAAATCAGGATATCACGCCATCGTAAATGGTACGCAGCCTTACCGGGTGACCATTTCGAATAAACGCGTCGATGTGGGTAGTTGTGAGTGTTATCTCGGTCAGAATGACCGGCTTTGCAAGCACATGCTTGCGCTGGCACTTGCAGTGTTGCATCCCTCCGGAAAGACCGATACAGATAACATCGTGGATACCAAACCACATTATCTGATTGACACGAAAAAACAGGTCGTGGCCGGAATGCGGAAAATTCGTGCCTATACCGGGCCATCGCGGATATGGTTCAGCTATCAGCGCTCACTGGCAACCGGTGCGGGCATGATCACCGATGCGATTAAGGAACTGTATCCCTCCAGAGAAAACGTCGTATATCTCTGGCGTCTGGTCGAAAGACTCGACAAGAAGCTGGTCAATGGGGTTGATGACTCAGACGGGGTGGTGGGAGAATGTATTAGCCAAATTCTGGAACAGTTGGCCATCCATGCAAGACTGCAACCAGGGCTTGAGCCGGTCATTCGCGACTATTGCGGCCGGAAAACCGGTTTTGGTTTTGAGGAAGATCTGCGCCGTCTACTGGATAAAACGCTGTGAAATCAAACTATGTGTTACCACCCGGCGAGTGGACTTTAATCACTGGATTCCCGCTTTCCAGGCTGTGTGAAAACTCAAAATTTTTCTGGTTCATAAAATATTTCCCCCACATTGAATTAAGTACGATTTATTTTTAGGGAATGATTCATAATATTTAGGTTTGAATGACTGAAAGTTTCCCACAATTAAAAATTCGATTTAGTTTTTACACGGCCTGATGCGCGGGAATAACGGCTGAAGGTTCTGAGCCTCGATAATTATATTGTCATTCCGGAAACCCATTAGCGGCTATCCGGTATTCCCTTCCCCCTCCGGGGGAAGGTAGGATAGGGGCACATCAGACAAGCGTTGTTATAAGACCCCTCGGCTACGCTCGGGGTGACAATTCAGTTACAAGCGACCAGTTTAAAAAAACAGCGGCTTACGTCTTCGGCAGCGTCACCCCGATCTGCCCCTGATATTTGCCACCGCGGTCCTTGTATGAGGTCTCGCAGACCTCATCAGACTCGAAGAAGATCACCTGTGCCACACCCTCGTTTGCATAGATCTTCGCCGGCAAGGTAGTTGTATTGGAAAACTCCAGCGTGACATGGCCCTCCCACTCCGGTTCGAGCGGTGTCACATTGACAATGATCCCGCAACGGGCATACGTGGATTTCCCCAGACAGATAGTCAGGATGTTTCTGGGGATACGGAAATACTCAACCGTACGCGCCAGTGCGAACGAGTTCGGCGGAATGATACACACGTCCGTATCGATATTGACGAAGCTGTTTGAATCAAAGTTCTTCGGATCAACTACGGAGGAATTGATGTTGGTAAATATCCTGAATTCCGTTGCACAACGGACGTCATAACCATAACTGGATGTACCATAGGAGATTAGCTTCTGGTCGCCATTCTGCCTCACCTGCCCCGGCTCAAACGGGTCAATCAGGCCGTGTTCTTTCGCCATACGGCGGATCCATTTGTCGGATTTGACTGACATGTTAGTCGCTGGTTGCTGGTCGCTAGTGTTTAATTAATAGATTCTTCTATTTTCTTGATCAGGCTGCGTATCATTCTGGCTTCATATTTTATTTTTCACAGATCAAGTTCCTGTCTGTAATATCAATATATTCCAATTCAAAAGCAATTTCTGTCTGTGTCTCCAATTCTGCACAGGAACCTAAAGCTATGGTCAGATATCGCTTATATTCCTTTTTGTGCGACCGCTTAAACCCTTCCGCAATATTGGAGGGGATTGAGATGGCAGATCGTCGCATTTGTGATATGAGACCGTATAATTCCTCTCTGGGAAGTTTTCTACTCTGCAGATAAATATCCAGTACAATTTCCTTCCCCAGTTTCCAGATATTCAATTCCCTGAAGTCTGTAATCCTCATATTACACTTCCTCCCTGAAGTTAACGAACCAATTTTTACTAGCGACTAGCAACCAGCGACTCTTACGTATTCTGTATCACAATCTTCGGAAACCTGCCGCTGTAGTCCCTGTCCCTGGTCTTCAATGCAAGTTGTGCAGCGGCCTTGCGGGCGATTGCACGGTAATTCAGCGTAATGGCCGAGTCCGGGTGTAGCGCAACGGTCGGTTTGCCCTCGTCAACGCCTTCACGGATACGGATATCGAGCGGCAAGGATCCAAGCAGGTCCACACCGTATTGTTTTGCCATCCTGTCACCACCACCGCTGCCGAAGATATGTTCTTCATGTCCGCACTGGCTGCAGATATGCGTACTCATGTTCTCGATAATACCCAGTACCGAGACCTCGGCCTTCTGGAACATCTTCAGCGCCTTGCGCGCATCCAGCAGGGCGATGTCCTGTGGGGTGGTCACTATGATCGCACCACTGACCGGGATCTTCTGGCACAGCGTCAACTGAATGTCACCGGTACCCGGTGGCAGATCGATGATCAGATATTTGCACTGACCAGGTCCTTGCCAAGATTGCTATCGACCACGCCGGTCAGGCATGTTTCGATCTGTTCGCGGGTTACTTCAGTCATCTTCCATCACAGTTTATGGTTACAATATGGTCCTATCTTACAACATTTTTAACCTGAAATTTCAGATGCTTGCTACCACCGGCCGGTCATTGGTGTAAACTGTCGCCACTATCCGGAATTACTATAGTTATGACACAGAACAACAGAAAAATCCTTGTTACCAGCGCCCTGCCCTATGCGAATGGCTCGATTCATATGGGCCATCTGGTCGGGTATATCCAGACCGACATCTGGGTGCGGTTCCAGAAGATGTGCGGCAATGACTGCCTGTATGTCTGCGCTGACGACGCGCACGGCACACCTATCATGCTGCGTGCTGAACAGGAAAAGATAACGCCCGAACAACTGATAAGCCAGACCTTGATTGAACATCGCCAGGACTTTGCCGGATTTTCTGTCGATTTTGACAACTACTATACGACGCACAGTGATGAGAACCGCGAGTTGTGTACGTCCATCTATACGCGCCTGAAGCAGAATGGATTTATTTCGCAACGGAGCATCGAACAGTTCTACGACCCGGTGAAAGAGATGTTCCTGCCGGACCGGTTTATCCGGGGTGAATGTCCCACCTGTCATGCACTGGACCAGTATGGCGATCAATGTGAAGTCTGTAATCGCACCTATGCCCCGACCGATTTGCTGAATCCGGTGTCGGCAATTTCAGGTGCGACACCGGTCAAAAAGGAATCGATACATTTCTTTTTTGACCTGCCCGCATTTGAACCGATGTTGCGTGAATGGACCCGCAGCACACTGCAAACCGAGATTGCGAACAAGCTGGATGAATGGTTCTCCGCCGGACTGCAGCAATGGGACATTTCAAGGGACAAACCCTATTTCGGTTTTGAGATACCCGATGCACCCGGTAAATATTTCTATGTCTGGCTGGATGCGCCGGTCGGTTATTTTGCCAGTCTGAAAAACCTGTGTGAGGGCCGTGGTCTCGATTTTGAATCGTATATCCGCGCTGACAGCAAGGCAGAGATGTACCATTTCATCGGCAAGGACATCATGTATTTCCATGCCTTGTTCTGGCCGGCCATGCTCGAAGGCAGCGGCCTGCGCAAACCTGACAATATTTTCATACACGGTTTTCTGACCGTAAATGGCCAGAAGATGTCGAAGTCGCGCGGGACCTTTATCAAGGCTGCAACCTATCTGAAATACCTGAATCCGGAGTATCTGCGCTATTACTATGCCTCGAAACTCGGGCCGGGCATTGATGACATTGATCTGAACCTGGATGATTTCGTTTTCCGTATCAATTCCGATCTGGTCGGCAAGCTAGTGAATATCGCCAGCCGCTGTGCCGGGTTTATCTCGAAGCGGTTCAACGGCAAGCTCTCGGACCGGCTGGCCGATCCGGCACTGTTTGCAAAAATTATGGCTTCAGCAAACTTGCTGAAAGAATTGTATGAAAAACGTGAATACAGCAAGGCCATGCGGACCATCATGGCGACCGCAGATGAGATCAATCAATACATTGATGAGCACAAGCCCTGGCTAATCGCGAAGGCCGCAGGCCGCGAGGATGAATTGCAGGCGGTTTGCACGATGGGGCTGAATTGTTACCGGCTGCTGGCCTTGTATCTGAAACCGGTACTGCCAGAACTGGCAAAAAATTCCGAACAATTTCTGAATATCGGTCCGTTGACCTGGGCAGATGCAGCCACACCCTTGCTCAGCCACACGATTAACACGTTCAAACCGTTGATGACCCGGGTAGAACAGGAGAAAGTAGACGCAATGATTGAAGATAGTAAGGAAAACCTGCAACCGCAACCGGACAGCAAGGCCTCCGCACAGGGCGTATACCTGACCGAAACCCCGATTGCAGCGGTGATCTCGATTGAGGACTTCGGCAAGATTGACCTGCGCGTAGCGCGTATCCTGAAGGCAACCCATGTCGAAGGCGCGGACAAACTGTTACAACTGACGCTGGATATTGGCGGTGAAACCCGCAACCTGTTTGCCGGGATCAAGGCCGCCTATGAGCCGGCGACACTGGAAGGCCGTCTGACCGTCATCGTGGCAAATCTGGCCCCGCGCAAGATGCGTTTCGGTGTGTCCGAGGGTATGATACTGGCGGCCGGCTCCGGTAAAGGCGAAATCTTTATATTAAGTCCCGATAATGGCGCTGAACCGGGAATGCGCATAAAATAATGTAGCGTGGACGAACAATTCCTCATCCTCATCAGCGCCGGTCTGGTCAGCAATCTGATCCTCGACCATATGTTGGGTGTGGACCCGATCATTGCGGTGTCCCGCAAAATCGATCCGGCAGTTGAGCTTGCCTTACTGATGCTGCTGGTGTTGCCAGTGACAACGCTGGGTTCTTCCCTGCTGAACTCGCTGATACTGATACCTTTCGATCTGGCGTATCTGCAGATAACCGCGCAGGTACTGTTGACATCGCTGCTCGTTCTGTTTACAGCGTGGCTGACCAGCCGGATCCGACCAGGGCTATATGCAAGGATCGAGTTATATATACCGCTGGTGCTGGTCAACGGCGCCGTACTTGGGGTTGCACTACTGAATAACAGACATAATAACGGACTGCTGGCGTCGATCAGTTTTGGTATCGGTTCTGCAATCGGATTCGGACTGGTCCTGCTGCTGATCTCTGCAATACGCGAAAGAATTGCAGTTGCGGACGTGCCTGCCCCGTTCAGGGGTACCTCCATATTACTGATCACGCTGGGACTGATGTCGATGGCATACATGGGGTTTAACGGTATCGGCAGTTTCATATGAGCGGGATGTTCATCCTACTGGTGCTGTCCGGTCTGCTGATCTGTGCACTTTACCTGTCCGTTGGACAATCCCGACCCTCTGCCGGTCAAGACCGGATCCGGCAAACGGCGGAGGCAATAGACAAGCTGTTGCCGCAGACCCAGTGCGGTAAATGTGGTTATCCCGGCTGCAAACCTTATGCCGAGGCAATTGCCAGAGATACTGCGGACATTAATCAATGTCCACCGGGCGGTGAGCTGACCATGCAGGCAATGGCGCGTCTGCTGGGTCGGGACGCGTTCAAACCCGTGATTGGGCCGGCCGGTCCCCATCAGCTTGCCCTGATTGATGAAGACCTCTGCATCGGTTGCGTAAAATGCATCAAGGCCTGTCCGGTCGATGCGATCATCGGTGCTTCGAGAATGATGCATACAGTTATAAAACAGGACTGTACCGGCTGTGGATTATGTATCGCCCCGTGTCCGGTTGATTGTATCAGTATGATACCGGTACGCGTGAAGACCAAAGAATGGGTATGGGCCAAACCGGACCCTGCGCTGAGGCTGCGCGGATGACAAGGGAACTGCACAGTTTTCATGGCGGTCTCGAGTTTGAGACATTCAAGGACATTACCAACAATATTGTCGCGATACAGCACCCGCTGCCGAACCGGATCATACTGCCGCTGCGACAACATATTGGTATTCCTTCAGTCCCGCTGGTAAAGATCGGCGAGCATGTCTTGAAAGGCCAGTTAATCGCGCGTGCCGATGGCTATGTCAGTATACCCTTGCACGCAAGCACCTCCGGCAAGGTGATCGATATCGGTGATTATCCAGTACCACATGCGGGTGAACTGGAGGCCACCTGTATCGTGATCGAACCAGACGGAGATGATCGCTGGTGTGATATCCAGCCAACCGACAATTTTCTGGCGGTTGATCCGAAACAGCTGCAGGAAATCATACGTGCCTGTGGTATTGCCGGCCTGGGCGGCGCCGGTTTCCCGGCCCATGTAAAACTGCATGAAGGTGTCGTCAACATCGTTGATACACTTATTATAAATGGTGTCGAATGCGAACCTTATATCACCTGTGACGATCGGCTGATCCGGGAAAAGGCACATTACGTGGTGGCCGGGACACGTATGATCAGGCATGCGGTGCAGGCGAAGCATTGTGTCATAGCGGTTGAGGAAGACATGCCGGAGGCATATGCAGCGCTGGCCAAATGGATAGACGATGATATCGAACTGGTCAAGGTACCGACACGTTATCCGACCGGGGGTGAAAAACAGTTGATCCAGGTCCTTACCGGCAAGGAAGTCCCGAGCGGAGGACTGGCTATCCATATTGGCATCGTCATGCAGAATGTTGCCACTGCAGCTGCGGTATACCGTGCAGTAACGCGGGG
>JBCKWF010000083.1:0-7513 GCA_038922895.1 Gammaproteobacteria bacterium | reverse complement strand
GGGCAAGATGACAATTAATCCGGTAGGCTGGTTCGAGATCTATGTACAGGACATGGAACGCGCGAAGAAGTTTTATGAAGCGGTCTTCCAGGTCAAGCTGGAAAAGTTAAGCAGTCCGGAGATAGAGATGTGGGCCTTCTCTATGGGTATGGATCGTCCGGGTGCCTCAGGTTCGCTGGTCAAAATGAAAGGCGTCCCGTCCGGTGGTAATAGTACGCTGGTTTATTTCAGATGTACTGATTGTGCTGTCAAGGCTGCGCGTGGTTAAATCTGGTGGCAGACTGCAGCGCGAGAAGATCTCTATCGGTCAATACGGCTTTATTGTTCTGGCATTTGATACTGAAGGCAATATGTTCGGATTGCACTCAATGCAGTAATCTGCGACAGGCTACAGTCATGCCGGCCAAAGCTAGCAAGCAATATATCCATTATCACAAGGATGGCAGTATCTGGGCGAAGGGTAAAACTGTTAATGGTAAGCTGGCCGGTTACTGGGAATGGTTCAGAAAGAACGGCACAAGGTTGCGTTCCGGTTACTTCGAGCAAGGTCAACAGACCGGCGAATGGACCACCTATGACAAGAATGGTGAGGTATATAAGGTGACCAATATAAAGCCCAGGAACAAGAAAGTGAGCAGAAGTAAAAAATAAAGTTATGTTTTGGTATTGCCAAGCGATGGTTGATCCACTGGCCGCTCACTCACGCGCATCCATGCGCCCTGCGGCACTGCACATCCTGTGCGGTAGTTCTCGCTTGCGTAGTAATGACGACGTTAAGGAACCTCTGAATAAGTTCATTGTCATTCCGAAGGAGTGAAGCGACTGAGGAATCTTCTCAATGAATTCAATGGGGGAATATTCCTCGCTACGCTCGGAATGACACGGATTTTGACTTGTTCAGAGGTTCCTTAAATTATCCAGTCTATACAGATTATTTTTTCTCCAGCTTTAACGAAGCTGAATTAATGCAGTAACGCAGTCCGGTTGGGTCCGGGCCGTCTTCGAATACATGGCCAAGGTGTGCATCGCAATCGCTGCACATCACTTCGACGCGACGCATACCGTAATTGGTGTCCGTTTCAGTCTTGACGGCATCTTCATTCATCGGTGCATAGAAACTGGGCCAGCCGGATCCGGAATCATATTTGGTATCTGAGACGAATAGTTCCTTGCCACAGCAGGAACAGCGATAAACCCCCTTGTCCCTGGTCTTGTAATATTCGCCGGTAAAGGCACGCTCTGTACCTTTCTGGCGGCAGATGGTGTATTGCTCCGGTGTAAGTTCCGCCTTCCACTCTGCCTCGGTCTTGGTTAGCTTTTTATCAGTCATTATTTATTCCCGGGCGGCGTCAACCTTTGTTCCGGGGGCCAGGACAATATCCGCTATGCGATTGGTGGCCGTTTCTATCAAAACAATGGTCAGGTCATCCAGCATGGACCTTTCATATCCTTCGGGGAGTGGTGACAGTTGTTGTTCAAGATTAAGAGGCAGCTTACTTTTCACCAGGCCTGAGGGCAGGGTATTATTAGGTTGTAACTGGGCGACCACGTCGGCCGGCAGTGATTTTTTTTCTACCAGACCCGGTGCCAGTCCCTGTTCCTGTTTCTTCTTCAGGGTAGCCTTGTTAAAGATTATGCCAGGTCTGGTAAGTTTGTCTGTTTGCATACCAACATAAATTTTTATCAGTTGGCGTTGCTGTTCGGTAAAACCCGCTGCAACCTCATTAACTGTTGCAGCATCAATGGTTTCATTCGCGACTACACTACCGAGGTTAATTAACAGGTAGAGTGCCAGTGTTGTTCGCACCACATTTTGCATTATTTCTCTCCCATACAGAATGACAATAGTGTTAGTGCCAGGATACTCAGTTTTTAAGGGTCCCCAGAAATTCCAGAACAGCCTGATTGAATTCTGCCGGCTGATCAATATTGACCAGATGTCCAGCCTTGGGGAAGATGATCATCTTTGTACCAGGAATGCCGTCTGCCCATCTCTGGTAGTTATTGTGTGCATCGATATTATCGTGTGCACCGGCGATGACCAGTGTCGGGACCTTGATTTCGGCCAGGCGTTCAGTACGCGGAATGTCTGACGAAGACAGTTGCTGAACCGGTTCATAGCCACCGAAATTGCGAAACCTTGCCACATTGTCCTCGATTATTTTCAGCACTTTCGGACGGGCCTCTTCCCGTTGCGGGCCCTGATACGGGTCGTTACCCCACACCTGTGCAGCAGCAGCGGCACCGAATTTTTTGCCCACCTCGGTAGTACGTTCAAACATGGCCTCGTAGGCAGGGACACCGGCACTCAGGTTCGATGATACCAGGATCAGTGCCTTGACCATGTCCGGACGCTCCAGCGTGAAATCATAGGCAAACCCGCCACCGCGGGAGATATCCAGCAGGTAAGTCGTTGGTATTTTCAGGTACTGTAAGAGTGCATACAGATCATCCGTATTGGAAAACGGTTTGACCCGGTCACCGGACTTGCCGGTACCGCGCAGATCATAACGCACAACTCGGTAGTGTTTTGCGAATTCGCTGAACTGATCGTCAAAGGCCCGGCTGTCGACCGCACCGCCGTGGATCAGTATGAGCGGATGGCCTTCACCGGCCATTTCATAATAAAGAGTTGTGCCATTCACGCGGGCGATACCACTGGCGGGGACTGTCTGTGCATATACTGCAGAGGGTCCGGTGCCTGGAAGGCCCATTAACAACATGGCAAACATTAGAATATGGCTTTGCAATTTTCTGGTGGACATCGTTTGTCCCCTCTGGACCGTGTGGATAGAAAAAAAGATACGCGTGCTACATTCTTACGTCAAGTAAGGCCAAAATGGGATAAGTTCGCACTATTTGATGCAGATCAATATACCTTAGCCGGGGCATGCTTATACTGAAATTATGGGCATAATTAAAGGATATAACTGGCGTTAATTGTATTTACAGCCGGAGCGTGTCACGATCTGACTGTGAATATCAGACTACATTCTATAAATTAAAGTGAGGTTACTATATGGCAAGTAGCAACGTTCAAGAAGAAATGCAGGTACTGAAGGACGACGTTGCCAAACTTCGTTCCGATATTGCGGGTCTGGTAGACCTGTTCAAAGAACTTGGTCTACAGAAAGTCAACGAAGCGCGCGACACAATAGAGGGCGAACTCGATGAGCAGAGGGAGAAACTGCGGGCAATGTTTAACAGTGCCCGTGAGCGCGGCAAAGGCACCGTTGATGATCTTGAGCAACATGTTACCGAACATCCACTCGGCAGCGTGCTGACTGCCTTTGGTATCGGTTATATCCTGGCCAGGCTATTAGGAGGCAAATCCTGAAAAGCCTTGCTGATATCGTGATTGCCCTTGCCGATCTGCTCGAGGCAGAGGGCAGGGAGTTGCGGCGTAATATTGCCAGACTGGGACAGAGCTACGCCCTGAACTCTGTCGCCTCCGTGCTGGCAGCGGGTGGCGCCCTGCTGATTTTATGGGCGTTTTACCAGTCCATGGTTATGGCGATGGGACCTGTTATGGGAGCATTGATCACAGGTGTGGTTGGACTGCTCTGTGCTGGAGTGATGTTATGGCTGGCGCAACTGATCAACCGCTGAGTATTGAAGAAGCAAAGACCCGTCTGCGTACGACAGCAGAGGAGGCCATGCCGATTGGCTATATAAAGCGACATCCATACAAGGTTTTGAGCATCGCACTTTCTGCAGGCTTTCTGTTTGGCAGAAACAGGCTGTCAGGTAACCTATTCACTATCCCGATGTTGAATGCGTTATGGTCAATTAACAAATTTTTCCAGTTAACAAAACCTGTTTTACGTGGTCCTCTTGGACGAAATCGACCCTGAAACAGTTCTCTCGTGTTTCTATATCTTTTGCAGATTTAACCGGAGGGCATTACTGATCACGCTGACTGAGCTGAGTGCCATTGCGGCAGCGGCAAAGATCGGTGACAGTAATATACCGAATACAGGAAATAATACCCCTGCTGCTATCGGTATGCCGACAGCGTTATAGAAAAAGGCAAAAAACAGGTTCTGGCGGATATTGCGCATGACTGCACGTGACAGCCTTATCGCCTTGATGATACCGCCCAGGTCTCCTCGTAACAGGGTGATGCCGGCACTTTCCATCGCCACATCGGTGCCGGTACCCATCGCAATACCGACATGGGCGGCAGCGAGCGCAGGGGCATCATTGATCCCATCACCTGCCATTGCAACTATTGCCCCTTTCGCCTTCAATTCCTGCACAATGCGCTGTTTGTCTTCAGGCAATACATCAGCGTGGACTTCATCTATACCGAGTTTTTTTGCGACTGCATTTGCTGTAACGGCATTATCACCGGTCAGCATGACTATTTTCAGTCCGGCAGCACGCAGGTCCTGTAATGCCTGTTGTGTCGACGCCTTGATCGGATCTGCGACGGCGATGATGCCAGCTGCCTTGTTATCAATGGCAACAAATATAGCAGTACCGCCTTCACTGCGTAGTTGATCTGCAGACTTTTCCAGTGCCGAGATATCGATATTCAATGATTCCATCAATTTTCTATTTCCAAGGGCAACCGGTTTGCCGTTGATACGTCCCTGTACACCCTTGCCGATCACGGCGTTGAATTGTTCTACCTTCGGCAGGTCCAGATTCCTGTTACGTGCACCACGCACAATGGCCTCACCGAGCGGATGTTCGCTGCCAAGCTCCAGGGCCGCTGACAGGCGCAGGATATCCTCTTCAACAAATCCCGGTTGGGCTACGACGCTGGTCAGGGCGGGGCGTCCTTCAGTCAGTGTCCCGGTCTTGTCGATGACGATCGTATTGACCTTCTCGAGTATCTCAAGTGCCTCGGCATTTTTAATCAGCACACCGGAGTGTGCCCCTCGTCCTACACCCACCATGATGGACATCGGGGTGGCCAGGCCCAGTGCGCAGGGACAGGCGATGATCAATACACTGACGGCGGCAATCAGACCAAAACTGAATCCCTGTGATTGGGCAAACAGGGCCCAGGCAACAAAGGCGATCACTGCAATTGCTATCACCGCGGGGACAAACCAGCCGGACACGCTATCGGCCAGACGCTGGATAGGCGCACGGCTACGCTGTGCGCTGGCGACCATCTGTACAATCTGTGCAAGCAATGTCGCTGCACCGACCTTGTCTGCGCGGATAATCAGGCTGCCATTGCCGTTGACGGTGGCACCGATGACTTTGTCCCCGACGGCTTTGGTAACGGGCATCGGTTCTCCAGTCACCATCGATTCATCTATATGACTGCTGCCTTCAAGTACTGAGCCGTCTACCGGTACCTTTTCACCGGGCCGGATGCGCAGTCGCTCACCCGTCATGATCTGGTCCAGGCTGATTTCTTCCTCACCCTGATCGGTCAATCGACGCGCAGTCTTCGGGGCCAATCCAAGTAAGGCCTTGATTGCGCCGCTGGTACGCTCACGTGCCTTCAGTTCGAGTATCTGACCGACCAAGACCAGGATTACAATCACTGCGGCTGCCTCGAAATAGACGGGCACGCTGCCATCCATCGTCTGGAACGAGGCCGGGAATATACCAGGCACCAGCGTTGCAATGATGCTGTAGACCCAGGCCACACCGGTACCCATTGCAATCAGTGTGAACATATTCAACGCGCGGGTCTTTAACGATTGCCAGCCGCGCTGAAAGAACGGTAGTCCTGACCACAGGATAACGGGTGTCGCGAGTACCAGCTGGATCCAGTTTGAGGTAGTGCCATTAATAATGTGATCCATCCCGGTCAGATGTCCGCCCATTTCCAGTATGATGACAGGCAGGGTCAAGACCAGTCCAATCCAGAAGCGGTGGCGGAAGTCTGTCAGTTCCGGATTTTCGCCTTCATCGCCAGTCATCACCTCCGGTTCAAGTGCCATGCCACATAAGGGACAATTGCCAGGGCCTTTTTGCCTGACTTCCGGGTGCATCGGACAGGTATAGACCGCCTCCATCATCTGCGGTGTGATCTTCTGTGGTTTTGCCGGGGCAGTAGCAGGGTGGCAGCAGTCTGCCGCCGGTACAACCTTGCTGATGGCAGCGTCCATGTGATGTTTTAAAGTTGGATCTGATGTGCTGCCGGCTGCCGCCGACTCTGGTTGCAGAAACATACCGCATTTCGGACACTTACCCGGCCCCTGCTGTCTTATTTCCGGGTGCATCGGGCAGGTGTAAACCAATGCTGTGGTGGCCAACGCAGTGACTGCTATATCAGCTGGCGCTGCGTGAGGTTGGCAATGGTCTGCCTTTTCAGCAGATTGTTGTTTCGATTCGGCCGGCTTCTGTTCAGTACTGTCACAACAACTGTCAGGTTTTTCCATGGCCTCAGCCGGCTTAAGCCCGCCACCACCACAGCAATCGCCGGTCTTTTCTGCATCAGCGGGTCTGGTTTCTGTTATCCCGTGTTTACTACCGCCACAACAACTAGCTGCATTTTCAGGACCATGTTCTTTCATTTGGCGTACTCCCTAATCGTATTTCTTCAGCAAGTTCATGATCTCTGACACATGAGTATCACGTTGTTCCGGTTCAGCATGGCAGGCATTCGCCAGGCAGGCATGCATGTGGGTCTCGAGCACACCGAGCTCCACGTTCTTTATCGCACTCCGCGCGGCCCGCAGTTGCGTCATGATATCGACACAATATTGGCGTTCATCAATCATGCGACGGATGGCCTCAAGTTGGCCTATCGCCCTGTTCAGCTTCGCAAGTTGCGCTGTATGTGAAGGATGATGTTTCATAGTATTAATCCGTTAAATATACCCAGTGGGGGTATAATACCCCTATGGGGTATATTGTCCAGCACTCATTTCAGCTAAATCGCATAGGATGGGATCCTGCTAAATCTTGTTGCATACTCTCTTAAAGTTCTCTAGGCTTTAAAAGAGAACTTTAAGAGAATGAAATGCTCACATTACTCGAAGAAAGGCTATTGAAATTTATAACGGCATATATAGCCGGGCACGCTCGCAGTCCGACATTGAAGCAAATGGGGGAGGCGGTCGGGATCAAATCCAGCGGTACGCTCCACCGCTATGTGCAATCACTGGAAAAGAAACGATTCCTGCGGCGTAGCGGCCGAGGCTGGAGGGCAGTGACACTGTCCAGATCGCTGGAACGCAGTCTGACCATATTGCCGTTACACGGTCGTATCCAGGCGAAAAAACCAATTGAAAAGATCCCCGATCTGAATGAAATCAATTTTTCCGATTTGTTGCTTGGGCCGGGCCGGTATGTGTTAAAGGTGATTGGAAACTCGATGATTGATGCCGGCATTCTTAACGATGACCTGATCATCGTCCGCAAGACCGATACCGCGAAGAACGGCGATATCGTAGTCGCACTGATCGATAACGCAGAAGTGACATTGAAACGTTTACGGCATCACGGTGATCGGATTGAACTGGTACCTGATAATCCAGCGCTCGCACCGATGATCTACCCGACCAGCCGGGTCCATATTCAGGGGGTGGTGGTAGGACAG
>JBCKWF010000082.1:0-7563 GCA_038922895.1 Gammaproteobacteria bacterium | reverse complement strand
GAAGTCTTCTCCAGAATTTTCAGGGCCACATCATAGTCATTACGGTGCACGGTAAAGGTAAAGTCGGTCATACCTTCTGCGCTGACGTTCTGCACTATCATATCGACTTCAATATTCGCATCAGCTATAGGGCCGAGAATACTGTAGGCCACACCCGGACGGTCCGGTACACCGACTATGGTCAACTTTGCCTCATCACGGTTATGGGCAATACCGGAGATCAACGCCTGTTCCATCTGTTCATCCTCATCTGTAATTAATGTACCCGGGCCTTCCTTGAAACTGGACAGCACCCGTACCGGTACCTTGTACTTGTTTGCAAATTCGACCGAACGGATCTGCAATACCTTCGAACCGAGACTCGCCATTTCCAGCATTTCCTCGTAGCTGAGCCGGTCCAGCCGGCGTGCATCCGGAACTATCCTTGGATCGGCCGTATATACACCATCGACATCGGTATAGATCGCGCATTCAGTCGCCTTCAGCGCGGCCGCCATTGCCACCGCCGTCGTATCGGATCCACCACGACCCAGCGTCGTGATATTACCTTCACTGTCTATGCCCTGGAACCCGGCAATGACGACTACCTTGCCTTCATGCAGTGCCTTCTGTACACGCGCGGCGTCAATATCAATAATACGTGCCTTGTTGTAGGCGCTGTCGGTCAGGATATGTACCTGCGCGCCGGTAAACGAAACCGACGGATAACCCTTGGCCTGCAATGCGATACTGAGCAGCGCGATAGTCACCTGTTCACCGGTGGACAACAACACATCCACCTCACGGCTGTCTGGTTGGGGGGCCAGTTCGCGGGCCAGCTTCAGCAAGCGATCTGTCTCGCCACTCATGGCTGAGACGACCACGACGACCTGATGCCCCTGTTTGCGGCTTTCGATGATTTTTTCGGCAACCGCCCGGATCCGTTCAACTGAACCGACCGAGGTACCGCCATATTTCTGTACGATAAGTGCCATATCAAGTCATGCGTAGTCTAAAAAAGCGTGAAATGCTAACTTATTCTGGCCGGATCACAACTGCATCAGGCCGATAATTTCTGTTTTATCCAGTCCGGGACCTGTCTCAGGGCATCTTCCAGTCCGGCTGGGTTGTTACCACCCGCCTGCGCCATGTCTGCCCTGCCACCGCCACGACCACCCACCTTTTCCGCGACAAAATTGACCAGGTCACCCGCTTTTATTCTGGCGGTTGCATCTTTTGTGACCCCTGCAATCAGGCTGACCTTGTCACCTTCGACTGTCGCCAGCACAATCGCGGCTGTGCCCAGTTTGTTTTTCAACTGATCGACCGTATCGCGCAGTGATTTTGAATCAACATTCGCCAACGATTTCGCCAGCACGCGGATCCCTGCAATCTCGATGGCATCGCCGGCCATGTCATTGCCGCTACTGCTGGCCAGTGTTGATTTCAGTTTTTCAATCTCCTTTTCCTGTTTACGACTTCGATCCAGCAACTGTTCCAGTCTGGATTCTATACTTTGATGATCGGATTTAAGCAGTTTTGCCAATCGGGCAATGCGCAACTCACTAGCTTGTACCCATTGCAGCGCCGCGAGGCCGGTCACTGCCTCTATTCTGCGCACCCCGGCAGCCACACCGGACTCTGAAACCAGTTTGAACAGGCCAATATCACCGGTGTGGCCCACATGCGTACCACCACAGAGTTCGACTGAAAAACCGTCAGCTATTGTTAATACCCGTACCTCTGCTTCATATTTTTCACCGAACAGAGACATCGCCCCGGATTTCTTCGCATCTTCAAGTGCCATCAGCTGTATCTGGGTTGCCCGGTTATCCAGGATCTTCCGATTGACCAACATCTCTAGCGTATTCACCTGGGCTTCTGTCAGTGCCCCCGGATGGGAAAAGTCAAATCGTAAACGATCCGGTGCGACCAGTGACCCCTTCTGGGTGACATGATCACCCAGTACAGTACGTAATGCCGCGTGCAGCAGATGGGTCGCAGAGTGATTACGGATAATATCGAGCCGACGGGCGCTATCCACAGCGGTCTGTAATGTTGTACCGATCCTGATCGTGCCCTTTTCCAGCTTACCCAGATGCACAAACGCCTTGCCCTGTTTTTGTGTATCGGTGACGTTTAATACAATCACATTCGCAGGCATCTGCTGGGCATCACCATCATAACGTTCCACTGGATCTTCGTCGGGTAAGATAGCATCACCGCGTAATTGTCCAGTATCACCAACCTGCCCACCGGACTCGGCATAAAACGGTGTAGCTTCCAGTATGATCCCGGCCTGATCGCCGGCACTGATTTCATTAACTACAGCACCGTCCTTGTAGATTGCAATGACTACGGATTGCCCTTTCAGTGAATCATAGCCGGTGAATTTTGTCTGGTAGTTAAGCGTGCCATCATTCACAGACATCTCAACACCGAACTTGCTGGCGGCACGGGCACGGCTACGTTGCTGCTCCATCGCCTGCTCAAACCCGGCCATATCGAGATTGAATTTACGTTCACGCGCAATATCTGCAGTCAGGTCGACCGGAAAGCCATAGGTATCGCACAGTTTGAAGATGACCTCACCTGACAAGGTATTGCCGGACAGATGACTGATCGCGTCTTCCAGATGTTTCAGGCCCTGTTCCAGTGTTTCGGCAAAGCGTTCCTCTTCCTGCTTTAAAGTCCTCTGCACAAACTCGGCGCGATCCTTCAACACACTGGCAGTATCGCCCATCACATCAATCAGCGCCGGGACCAGCTTGTAAAAGAACGGATCCGTAAACCCGATTTTATTGCCATGACGGATAGCACGTCGGATGATCCTGCGCAAAACATAACCCCTGCCTTCATTCGACGGGATGACCCCGTCGGCAACCAGAAAGGCGCATGAACGAATATGATCCGCTATTACCCGCTGTGAGACCGGATGGGCAGTACCGTCAAACCCGGGCAACTGCCGGATCGCCGCAATCAATCCGCTGAACGTATCAATATCGTAATTATTGTGAACACCCTGCATCAGCGCTGCAATACGCTCAAGCCCCATCCCTGTGTCAACTGAAGGCTTCGGGATGGGTTTCAGCGTACCATCCTTGCTGCGATCATACTGGGTGAATACCAGGTTCCAGATCTCGACATAACGATCACCGTCCGCATCCGGACTGCCCGGCGGACCACCAGCAATATCTGCACCATGGTCATAAAATATTTCACTACAGGGGCCGCAGGGACCGGTATCACCCATCGCCCAGAAATTGTCCTTCTCGCCACAACGGCTGAAGCGTTTGTCGCTGACGCCGATTTCTTTCAGCCAGATATCGGCCGCTTCATCATCATCTTCAAAAACGGTAATCCACAATCGCTGTTGCGGAATCTTCATTACTACGGTCAGAAATTCCCAGGCATATCTGATCGCATCACGTTTGAAATAATCACCGAAACTGAAATTACCCAGCATCTCGAAAAAGGTATGGTGTCTGGCGGTATATCCGACATTATCAAGGTCATTATGCTTGCCCCCGGCACGGATACATCGTTGTGCGGTTGCAGCGCGGTTATATGAGCGTTGTTCGTTACCCAGAAACAGTTCCTTGAACTGGACCATCCCGGCATTGGTAAACAGCAGGGTCGGATCGTTCGCAGGAACCAGCGGACTGCCTGGCACGACTTCATGGCCCTGGCTCCGGAAGTATTCAAGAAACGCCGTTCTGATTTCGTTAGTTGTCATCGTTATTCTTGTAAAGGTGTCTGATCTGCTCTGTGGTAAAGCCGCGATACTGTAAGAAGCGTGATTCCTTCGCCTGCTCAGCGAAACCGGTTGGCAGGACATGCCTGAATTTCTTCTGCCGGACAGAAATTAAAATATCTCTCCAGTCTATACCAAGCCCGGCCAGACAGGATTGTATCAGCTGTTTGTCTATACCCCGTTGATTTAACTCCTGTGCCAGCCGCAACGGACCATAGCCTTTCTGGATTCGACTGTGAAGATAGATCTCGGTAAATCGTTGATCAGATTGCAGACCTTCGCTGGCCAACTCGTCCGCGATCGCGTCGATCAGTTCCGGCATTATCCCTTTCGCTTTCAGTTTTGCACTTAATTCCTTACGGCTATGTTCACGCCTTGCAAGCAGTGCTGTAGCTAACTCCCTTGCCTGTTTTGCATCATTGCTCAGGCATCCATCTCCTCTGTTTCCCTGGCCGCAACCGGTTTCACGTCTGGTAATAACTTGGCACGCAGCTTCGCCTCGATTTCCTGTGAGATTTTCGGATTCTCTTTCAGGAACAACCTGACATTGTCCTTGCCCTGGCCTATGCGTTCGCCGTTATAACTGTACCATGCACCGGATTTTTCGATAATATCGTGTTGCGAACCCAGGTTGATAATCTCGCCTTCCCTCGAGATACCTTCGCCATACAGGATATCAAATACTACTTCCTTGAACGGCGGGGCCACCTTGTTCTTGACGACCTTGACCCGGGTCTCGTTTCCAACAACCTCTTCACCTCTCTTGATTGCACCAATCCGGCGTATGTCAATCCGGACCGAGGCGTAGAACTTCAAGGCATTCCCACCGGTAGTCGTCTCCGGGTTGCCGAACACGACACCAATCTTCATACGGATCTGGTTGATAAAGATGACCAGTGTATTGGAACGCTTGATATTCCCGGTCAGTTTTCGCAACGCTTGCGACATCAACCGCGCCTGCAGGCCCATATGGCTGTCGCCCATGTCACCCTCGATCTCGGCCTTCGGTGTCAATGCGGCCACCGAGTCGATAATGACGAGATCAACCGCACCTGATCTGACCAGCATATCGGTAATTTCCAACCCCTGTTCGCCGGTATCAGGCTGTGAAATCAGCAAATCTTCAATCTTTACACCCAGCTTCTCCGCGTACTTCGGATCCATCGCATGTTCGGCATCGACAAATGCAGCCGTACCACCGGCCTTCTGGATCTCCGCTGCAACCTGTAACGCCAGTGTGGTCTTGCCTGAGGATTCTGGGCCGTAAATCTCCACCACGCGGCCACGCGGAAAACCACCAATTCCCAGGGCTATATCCAGTCCCAAAGATCCTGTCGAAACCGCTTCGACATCTCGCACAATACTGCCTTCACCCATACGCATGATTGAACCCTTGCCGAACTGCTTTTCGATCTGGCTGAGCGCGATATTCAAGGCTTGCTTCTTTTTCTCATCCATTGATTTAATCTCCACTGGTGGTTTACTGTAACGGGATTATCCCACAAAATCCGGCTCAGGTAAGCGGCCAGCGCTGAATGATTTTATATTCGGCATACCCCGGATGAGGGATAGACTCAACCAGGCATATATCATTGACATCCCAATGAATTGGCTCAAATTCGAGGTTAACCGGCATATTTACATTTCTGGCCAGGGTAACATGCGGAAAATACGCCCTGGATTCGGGTGCAATACCACAATCACTGACCAGTCTGGCAATAGTAGCGTGTAATTCCAGCAAGGCAGCCGGAACCTGGCGTGGGGCCAGCCAGAATATCCGGGGGTGTTTCCACCACCCAGTCTCCTCTATCACCAGCGAGAATACCGGGAATGCTATAGACGCTACCGCATTTATCAACTGTTCAAGCCGGACAGTGTCCACACCACCTAAAAAAGCGACCGTCATATGCAGATTGGTATTCGCTACCGGATTGCTGGTGACTAAACCGGTCATATTACGAACTACAGCCAGTTTGGTCCGCGTCTCAGGATCAGGCCACAGTGCGAAAAACAGACGGTGCATACTTATGCTAGCTGTGACAATCAACCGCTGACAAACCAGATAAACAGGCCGATCTCATTGTCCCCTAACTACCAGTCGATTCAATCGTATCAAGCAAACCTTGTATCGCCATCATGACCGCCTTAGCGCGTATCGACTCCCTGTCCCCTGAAAACAGCGAGGTTGCCGACCTCGTCATCCGCCCATGACTCCAGGCAAAACAGACTGTCCCGACCGGTTTCTGATCGGTTCCCCCGTCCGGCCCGGCGATACCGGTCACCGCCACGCTGATCCCGGCATGGCTGTGCGCAAGCGCGCCTTCCGCCATTTCTATTGCCGCTTGCTCACTGACCGCGCCCCAGGTCATCAAGGTTTCGGTGGTAACACCCAACATTTCAGTCTTTGCAACATTTGAATAAGTAACAAAGCCCCGCTCAAACCAGCGCGAACTACCGGGTATATCGGTCATTACTTTTGCGATACTACCGCCGGTACAGGACTCGGCAACGGCAACCATCATTTCACGTGCCAACAGATTGTCACTGAAACGTTGAAGCAAAAAGGACACCGGAACTGTTGACATTGCCTAGCGCCGTTCCCTGAAAAATTTCTGTAACAAGCCCCCACATTCCTGCTGCAACATGCCGCCTGTGACCTGTGCATGATGGTTCAGACTGGTATTATCAAACAGATTGATCACACTGCCGGCTGCGCCGGATTTCGGATCATAAGTGCCAAACACCACCTGGGCCAGACGCGCGTGAAAGATGGCCCCCACACACATTGCACAGGGTTCGAGTGTCACATACATGACCGCACCCGCAATACGATAATTTTGTTTGCGTACAGCAGCTTGTCGCAATGCGCGGATTTCAGCATGTGCGGTAGGATCGACTGTGCCTATTGGCTGGTTCCAGCCCTCTCCAATGATCTGATCTTTTTCAACAATTACGGCACCAACCGGTACTTCACCTTCGGTCTCTGCCCGCGTAGCCAGCATAATCGCGTGCTGCATCCACTTTTCGTCTATCTGGGATCGGGGATCGGAGTTAGTCACGGGTAGGCGGCTAGTGCTGCTCTAACTTCAACATAATTGCTCACTGACCGGTATCAACCCGTTCAGGGCTTTTTATCGCCAAGCTGGCCGGCTACCTCGGACAATAAATCAGCTGCAGATGTCTGGGCGGCCTTTTTGGCAGCCTCGGCCCGTTCCTTGATCCGGCGCATATGGTCAAGCTGGGTGGTTGCATTAGCAAATTCGCGCTCCTGTACCTCCAGCTCTTCCTTGAACTCGGAGAGGTCCGCTGCGAGCTGTTGGCGCAAGGCCTCCTCTTCTGCCTTTTTCCTGACCAAATCCTCTTCGTTGACCTTTTTCGCAACGACAGCCTTTTCCTCGTCCTGCTCGACCCTGGCAATCTTCTCGGTGGCCTTGGCCAGCTTTTCCTGCGCGTGTTTAATCTTCTCTTTCAGTTCAATGCGTGCTGTTTCACTGCGGGTAACTTCCTCCTGGAACTGCCTGGCCTTTAGCCCCGTAACTTCGGCCAGTGCTGCACGCTTTAATGCCTCTGCCTCTGCCCTGGTCTTCTGGATTTCCTGCAATACGACCTGAATCTTCTTCTGCTCTTCTTCCAGCTTCAGGCGTTCCGCCTTCAGCCTTGCTTCATCGTCCGAGCGGGTCTTCTCATGCTGGGATTTGTATTCCTGGATCATCAGCTCAGCTTCCTGCTTGGCAGCGACCCTGCCCGCCTCGGCAACGGCCTTTTCCTGTTTCGCCTTTTCCATCTCCTGATTGTTCCTGGTCATCTGCTCGGCCAGTTTACGTCTTTCA
>JBCKWF010000081.1:0-7683 GCA_038922895.1 Gammaproteobacteria bacterium | reverse complement strand
AGGAACACTTTATCAATCCAAGATGCATATTCAACTCAAAAGCGGTCTGGATCTACCCATAAACGGCGCTCCTCGTCAGGTGATCGACAGGCCTGTTGCAGTCAGCGAGGTCGCTTTGTTGGGACTTGATTATCTGGGACTCAAAGTGGAGATGCATGTCTCGCAGGGTGAAATTGTTAAAACGGGACAGTTACTGTTTACGGATCGTTTTACAGGCGTCAGGTACGTTGCCCCAGCCAGTGGAATGATCACCGGGATCAACCGTGGACCCAGGCGTATTTTACAATCAGTCATCATTCGAGTTGATGGCGACAATAATATCCAGTTTCCTGTTTTTCCCAGGGTAAAATTACGGACCATCGAATCAGAAGAAGTTAGAAAAACCATGCTTGAATCAGGCGCATGGACGGCATTCCGTACCCGGCCATTTAACAGGAATCCAGACCCGAAGTCGGAACCTCATTCCATCTTTATCAAGGCGATGGATACCGACCCATTGGCAGCCAACCCGACTGTAATTATAGATGCGTATGCAGAGGCTTTTTTTGATGGTTTAACCATATTGTCACGGTTATATGATGTAGATATATTCATCTGCAGCACAGCAGGTACCTCATTACCGATTCCTGATATTCAGAGACTCAAACCGGTACAGTTCAGCGGGCCGCATCCGGCTGGTCTGGTGGGGACACATATCCATTTTCTGGATCCAGTCAGTATCCATAAAACAGTATGGCATCTTGACTACCAGGACGTAATCGCAATAGGTCACTTATTCACAACCGGGCAGATTTGGTCTACAAGAATTATCTCGCTGGGAGGACCGCCAGTAATAAACCCTCGCCTGATCCCGGTGAACACCGGCGCATCCTTGACTGAACTTGTTGCAGGCCAGGTAAATAGCGACAACATTAGAATTGTCTCCGGCTCTGTGTTGTCGGGACATACTGGAGCAGGGCATACCGCTTTTTTAGGGCGCTATCATTCCCAGGTTTCTGTGCTCGATGAGCAGCCTTTAAGAAAACCAGCTAGGCGTGGCAAGTCGCGAACTAGATTCTCAATTCACGGTCTGTTACCAGGGTTTATTAATCCGCAGGGCACGCATTATTATTTTGACACTTCGCTCAATGGCCCTGTACGCCCATTAATACCGCTGACAACGTTCGAGCGGCTGATACCTCTGGATATTTTGATAACTCCATTACTCAGGGCATTATTGACGCAAGACCATGAAAACGCTATGGCACTGGGTTGCCTGGAACTGGATGGAGAAGACCTGGCATTATGTGAATATGTTTGTTGCAGTAAACTGGACTTTGCGACACCGTTGAATGCTTGTCTACGTGAACTGGATAAATCAAATACCAGATGAATAATAGAAATACTAATACCACTGGTAATGAATCCGTGTTGCCGCAACCAGTATACGCAAATACTGTTCACGCCCCCCATATCCGCGACGCGATAACCGTAGGGTTAGTCATGCGACTTCTGATGTTGGCGGTCATGCCCTGTTTGTTGCTTGGTGTCTGGAATGTGGGCTACCAGGCCAACTCCGCCATGTTCGATTTTGGGGTGACGGAAGTTTCAGGCTGGCGCGGAGATATTCTCAATGGATTGGGTATCCGTTTTCAACCAACCAGTGTGTGGGATAACTTCGGTCATGGTTTGGTGTATTTTCTACCCTTACTGATTGTGACGTTTGGCATCACTGTGCTATGGGAAAGATTGTTCGCGCGGGTGCGTGGACGTGAAGTCACAGAAGGTGCCTTGGCAATCGCTACACTTTTTACATTGACATTACCGCCTACCTTACCTCTTTGGCAGGCAGCGATCGGTATTTCATTTGGAATCGTTATAGGCAGGGAAATATTCGGCGGCGTGGGTATGAATTTCATCAATCCCATATTAGCAGGACGGGTATTTTTATATTTTTCTTACCCTGACCAAATTAGTGCAGGGTCAATCTGGACTGCCGTAGACGGATACAGTGGGGCGACTCTGCTTGCTATTGCGAAAACAAATGGGCTGACGGGTATTTTAGAAAGTGAACTCAACTGGAACATGGCATTTCTGGGACAAATACCCGGGGCAATGGGGGAGACCTCGGCATTGGCCTGCCTCGCCGGAGGTGTACTACTGCTATACACAGGCATTGCGTCCTGGCGAATAGTAGTTGGAAGTCTGATAGGTTTACTCATAACTGCATGGATATTTAATATTACCGGCAGTATGACCAATCCCATGTTTGCAATACCCTGGTACTGGCACCTGGTACTTGGCGGATTCGCTTTCGGTATTGTATTTATCGCCACGGATCCGGTTACCTCGCCGTATACCGATACCGGGCGCTGGATATACGGGATGTTAATCGGTGTACTAGTGATAATTATCCGGGTCACCAATCCGGCAATTCCAGAGGGAATCATGTTTGCCATTCTGCTGGCGAATATCTTCGCCCCTGCGATAGATCACATGGTTGTCCGGGCAAACATCAGGCGACGGTTACAATATACCTCGAAGAAACGGTACTGATATATCGGGAAATATACAATGCAAAGTACTGTTGTAAAAAATCGCAATAATAAGGACAGCGTTCGTAACACCCTGTTAATAGCCTTTTGTGTCAGCCTGATATGTTCAATACTGGTTACAACAACTGCGTTATTTCTGAAGCCAAAGCAGATTGAAAACAGAGTGTATTACAGCGGGCATCGTACTATCTTGCAATTTATTGAAACGATGCAGCTTGAAATCAGTAGTGATGAGGCCATTAAACTGCTGGAAGTAAAATTGGTGGATTTGGAAACCGGAGAATATTTTGAGGGGCTTGACCCGGCCGAGTACGACCCACGTGAGGCCATCAAGGATCCTGGTTTAAGTGTCGAAGTGCCGTATGAGTTCGACATCGCCAATATCAACCAAAGGGCAAGATATGCCAAGGTATACCTGTTAAGGCAAGACGGGCGACTGCGTTTTATCTTATTACCAGTACAAGGCGCAGGCATGTGGTCAACACTGTATGGCTATCTCGCCCTCGACGCTGATTTGAATACCATCGCAGGAATGAATATTTATGAACATGGTGAAACGCCTGGACTAGGTGACAGAATCGAAGACCCGGGTTGGCTTGCACAGTGGCGCGGTAAATCAGTATACAGGAATGGCTCAGTCGCTTTTGAAGTCGTCAATCGTGTTGATCCTAAATCAGTGCAATACCAGGTTGATGCCATAACCGGGGCCACGATCACCAGTGAGAGTACCGGACGTATGCTCCAGTATTGGTTGGGCAGACACGCGTATCAACCATTTCTGGAGCGACTGCGTCGTGAGGAGGGTATGCAATGAGAACTGAAGCCAAAGATGTGTTATTTGGACCGTTGCTACTGCGTAATCCGGTAGCCTTACAAGCCCTGGGGATCTGCTCGGCACTGGCAGTCACCACGTCTTTGCAACCCGCATTATACATGTGCCTTGCATTGACCAGCGTTGCGACGATATCCAGTGCGTCGATTAGTCTACTTCGCCACTACATACCCAATAGTATTCGAATCATTATTCAAATCACGATTATTTCTTCACTTGTTATTATCGTTGACCAGATTTTCAAGGCCTATGCGTATGAAATTAGCCAGAAATTGTCTGTATTTGTAGGTTTGATCATCACTAACTGTATTGTGCTGGCCCGTACAGAAGGATTTGCAATGCGCAATACAGTAGGGTTAAGCCTGCTGGACGGTCTGGGTAACGGGCTCGGCTACAGTGCCATGCTTATTATGGTGGCCACCCTGAGAGAACTGCTCGGTTCAGGTACTATCCTGGGGCATGTCGTGATAGCTACAGTCGGCAACGGTGGCTGGTATTATCCTAACGGTATCATGTTAATGGCACCGGGTGGTTTTTTTATCGTGGGCCTGTTGATATGGTTGATACGCATATATCAATCCCGGACGGTTGAAAAAACTGATTTGGTAGTTTTGCAGGAAAATAATTGATGGATGCTTATGCCAGTCTGTTTGTCAGGGCTGTATTCATTGAGAACCTGGCTCTGGCTTTCTTCCTGGGCATGTGTCCATTTCTGGCGCTGTCACGGCAGATCAGTACCGCGTTTGGTTTGGGTATGGCGGTACTCCTTGTACAGACCATCACTATGCCCGTTAATAATATTATCTACCATTATTTACTGAAAGATGGCGCCCTGGCTTGGTTAGGGTTCCCCGAAGCAGACCTCAGTTTTCTTGGCTTCATTTGCTATATCGGGGTTATTGCCGCCATGGTACAAATTCTAGAAATGCTGCTGGAAAAATTTTTCCCGACTCTGCATCAAGATATCGGTATTTTTTTGCCGCTGATTACGGTTAATTGCGCGATCCTTGGTGGGGCATTACTGATGGTAGACCGTAATTATAATTTTGCAGAAAGCATTATCTACGGAATTGGGACGGGCACTGGATGGCTACTGGCGATTATCGCACTTGCAGGTATTCGAGAAAAACTGAAATACAGCGATGTACCGGACGGACTGCAGGGCTTTGGTATTGTTTTTATTACGGTGGGACTGATGTCACTGGGGTTCATGGCCTTTACCGGTATTAAACTTTGATCTGGCCTGGCATATGCAAGAACTGATACTTGGAATAGCACTGTTTACCATGCTTATCATGGTGCTGACCATGCTAATCCTGATAATTCGGTCCCGCTTGTTTGCGACTGAAAGCATTAAAATATTAATTAATGCACAGAAAACTCTCGAGGTAGCAGTTGGCCAGAAACTTCTGGACGTATTGACCAACGCTAATCTCCAGTTACCTGCTGCATGTGGGGGCAGGGGTACCTGTGGACAGTGTAAAATAACCGTCATTGCCGGGGGCGGCGTGGCAAAACTTACCGAAACAGCGTTGCTGAATAAAGTTGAGCTTAACGCCCACACCCGGCTGGCCTGCCAGATTGTCGTCAAGCAAGATATGGAAATCACCCTGGCTGAAGAAATATTCGGGGTAAAAAAATGGTCTTGTACGCTGATTTCTTGTAGAAACGTGTCGACCTTTATAAAAGAGCTGGTACTTGAACTGCCAGAGGGGGAGATAATTGATTTTCGTGCGGGCAGTTATGTCATGGTGGGATGTCCGCCATATAAATTGACATTCCGGGATCTTGTTGTCGATGAAATTTACCAAAGCGAATGGGAACGGTATGGTTTGTGGCGGTTTAGTGTGGAATCCAGTCAATCCGTGGCTCGTGCGTATTCGATGGCAAATTGCCCGGAACAAAACCATATAATCATGCTAAATGTACGCGTAGCCTTGCCTCCACCTGGTTCTGAACCGACCATCCAGCCTGGCGTCGTGTCATCTTATCTTTTCAGTCTCAAACCAGGTGACCACTTGAGTGTTTCCGGCCCTTATGGAAATTTCTTTGCAACTGATTCGGGGAAGGAAATGGTTTTCATCGCTGGCGGTGCCGGAATGGCGCCCATGCGTTCGCATATACTCGATCAATTATTAAGGATTAAAACACAAAGGCCTATCAGTTTCTGGTATGGTGCGCGTAGTCGTCAGGAACTTTTTTATGAAAATGAATTCACTAAACTTGAAAACGAATATGACAATTTTCGCTGGCGCGTCTCCCTGTCTGAACCGAAACCTGAAGATCAGTGGACAGGATATACCGGCTTAATCCATAAGGTGGTTTACGATAATTATCTGAAAGATCATCCTGCACCAGAACTATGTGAATATTATGTTTGTGGCCCCCCTCTGATGAGTGCCGCAGTTTTAAAAATGCTGGATGACCTCGGGGCGGAAAAGCAGGATATTCTCCTGGATAATTTCGGATCCTGAATATGTTAAAGATTGTCGGGATATTAATAATCAGCTTTCTGGCGATAACATTTATGATGCTTTCCATGAGTATTGGATTGTTGTCAGGAAAAAAACGGGCGGGCAAAAATTGTTTTGATTATGCCGGCAGCATGGCCGAAACCCCCATGTGCTGTGGTGGCAAAACCTGTACAACACCGCAGGAAGGCGACAGCCAATGAGCAGGGCGGACAGTATAAAGCATTACATGAGTTCATCCGTCATCTGCTTGACTGCAGACATGGACATTCTTGGGGCCAGCCGTATCCTGGTAAATAAAAATATATCCGGGGCCCCTGTTATCGACGAAAACAACCATGTCATCGGCATTCTCAGTGCCAGAGATTGTTTTAAAATAACTATCAACGCAGGTTATCATGCTGAGCCCGGCGGAAAAGTGAAAGAATATATGAGCCAGAATGTTAAATGCGTCTCGCCGGACATGAGTATCTTCGATCTGGCAGAATTATTTTTAAATTCGCATTACCGACGGTATCCGGTGGTTGATAACAACCGTTTAATCGGTATCATTAGCCGTCGAGATGCGTTACGGGCGATTTTGGAACTCTCTTAGCAAGCGGATATCAATCCTGTTGGCGTCGTGCCGGTTCGCAGCGTGCTGCCGTTGAAAGCATTGTCACCTTTGGCGGTGCCTGGTCGGATTATTGCCGGTATCCATTGATGTGGCTGGGTCAGCCTGATCCAGCAACGGCGCTGCTGGAACAGGTCAAGCATGATCCGGATGGTGATTCGCTCGTGGGATTGATGACCGAGTGGATGAAGGCATTCAGTTCGACACCCACAACGGTGCGCAAGGCGGTTGAGCGGGCGGAACAGGCACTACCAGGCTTGCTCAATGCGATGCGTGAATTCCCCGTAGAAGAAAAAGGCTCAATCAATCGCTCGAAGCTGGGGTGGTTGTTGAAAAAGAATGCGAACCGGATTGTCGCTGGCCTGGAATTCCAACCTTCATCAGCGGATGGACGCCTTGCCTGGTGTGTGGTTGCGGTCAATCCACCGCCTTTGCCGCCTTTCAGCCAGCCGGTCACGAAAACTGTCACGCCCACACCGAACAAAGTCGTTGAGGTGGAGATATGAATACCGCTGAACTGATCGAACAGGCCACAGCGGAGGGCGTGATTCTCGCGCTCTCGCCAACGGGCACGATTAAGGCGACCGGCAAGCAGTCGGCAGTGGATAAATGGCTCCCGACGATCCGCAATAACAAGACCGGCATTCTGTGCGAATTACAGCGTGAGTACAGGCGCGGCAAGGTGCTGGCGTTGCTGGAAGGGCAAGCGTTGCGCCATGCCCCGTTATTAGGCTGCTTCACCGGCTTGCCATGATACGTAAACACGTACTGTGGACTTTTCCCGACTTGCTGAAGGATGACGGACATAGCCGTGTCAGTCAGTGGCACCGCTATCGCCTTGCGCGCCTTTGCCTGATCCGGGTGTATCCATGCCGTGCGCCTTTCGGTATCGACCTGAGACCACTCCATCATTGCGACGTTGCTCCGACGCAGTCCGGTCTCCAGGGTGAAAAGCACCATCGCCTTCATGAATTAGTGGGGTCGCAACTTAAATATTAATGAGGCCTGATCCAACGAGTATTCCACCAAATATTGCAACGAAGATTGCGTAAACTATAGCCAGAATAATTAACGCTGGAATAGATGCTAATGCTGCTTTAACCATAAATACTACCATTGACCAAAATGGCATTTTGATATCAACAATGCTGACTTGATTTATGTCGTTGTTATCCATTTATTTCTCCCATTAACTATTATTTAATTCAAGGAGTTATTTCTTTAAATATTGCT
>JBCKWF010000080.1:0-7877 GCA_038922895.1 Gammaproteobacteria bacterium | reverse complement strand
ACTGCTGCAAGTCTGCCCCACCCCCAAAGGGGTATGTGAATTTACCCGTCTGTCCTGGAGTACGGTCAACGCCAGCATGGTGAGCGCCGTGGAACCGGGCATGTTGCGCCGCAGCGATGATAGCGTGCCTTATATTGGCATTGATGAGAAAAGCTCTGAGAGGGGCCATACCTACATCAGCGTACTGACTGACAGCGAGCGTTCGCGCGTGTTTGATGGCGTGCCTGAACGGCAACTTGCGGCAGCCAAAAAGCTGCTGGGAACACTTAGCCCAACTCAACGCTCGACGGTCGAAGCGGTCGCGATGGATAGGTGGCCGGCATTGATGAGTGCGACACCAGCGTGCCTGCCTCAAGCCGACATTGTGCATGCTCGGTTGCATGTCGCAAAGTATCTTGGCAAGGCCGTGGCTACGGTACGCAAACCAGGGCATTCCAGGCTATCCAAAGTGGGCACAGCACCGTTGACGAAGGGCAAATATGCATGGCTCAAGAACTATGCGGATGGTCGCAGCAGCGAGGCTGTCGCGTTGCGTGCGCTGAATCAACTCAACCTCAAAACCAGCCGGGCCTGACGCATCCAGGCAACATTTACCCAGTTCTGGTCTTATTACTATAGGGGTGCGGCTAAACGTTTCTTTGACGCGTGGTCCAACCATGCCATGAGGAGTCGTCTGGAGCCGATTAAAAAAGTAGTCAAAATGCTCCGGCGCCATGTGCAGGGTTTACTCAGCTATAGCCGTCACAGAATAACCAATGCCAGCGCCGAAGGATTCAATAGCGCCATCCAGCTGATCAAGGCCAACGCCCGAGGGTTTCGTAACTTCACTAACTATCGGGCAAGAATTCTATTTAATTGCGGCAAGCTGGATATGCGCTTAGGCTAATGAAAATTCACAGTGAATATGACGATGAACCGTATTCTTTACAGGATGTTAGTGTAAATCAGGGCAGGGTAGCAATTCATTTAACCGAATCTTTACTTTGGCCCCATTTTATATGGAGCAGAAGAACTGGTTTTGGTCTCGACCTCGCCCCTGCGTTGTAGTCGTATATCCGCTGCCACCGATATTGATTTGTCCCGGCAATGCAAGACCTCGTATATTGACGCTGTCGGCGAAATACATTGCAATAGCAATGTTGAGCTGGCTGAACCGCAAGACATCGGCAAGACTTTAGGTGTATGAGCCTGTGGGTCAGATAGGTGCTGCGGTTCATTTCTCGTTCAATAAAACCGAACCGTAACTTGGGCCGACTGCCAGACAGTCAGAGCCCGCATACGAGGAAGCTACGAACGCTGAACGCAATAGCCTGTGTGGTTGGCATTGATGTTGCCAAACGTAAATTCGACATAGCATTACTCATCAACAGCAAAATAAAAACCAAGGTATTTGACAACACCCCATCAGGCCATAAAGCTTTTGCAGAATGGCTAGTCGAGCGTGGTGCGAACCCAGCGCAGACGCATCTGTGCATGGAAGCCACCGGGCCTTACAGCGAAATTCTGGCGACCAGCCTCGTGCTAGAGGGCTGGCGCGTCAGCGTGGTGAATCCGGCCCGTATCAAAGGCTTTGCCCAAGGCGAACTCGCGCGCAACAAAACAGATCGGGCCGATGCCGCATTGCTGGCACGATTCTGTGTCGCGATGCGTCCCAGCCTGTGGACGCCCCCACCCGTTGCGTGGCGTGAATTACGCGGCTGGGTAGATCGCCTGCAAGCACTCAAGGAGATGGTTCAGCAGGAAAGTAACCGCATGGAGGCGCATTTGGCGAGTGGGCAAACTCACTTGATACAAGATGTTCAAATCCATCTGGACTGGCTCAACAACAAAATTGAGCAGCTTACGCGCGACATCAATGACCATATCGACCGGCACCCCGATCTCAAGCACGATGCCGAATTGCTCGGTAGCATACCTGGTATTGGTGACGTCACGGTGGCTAAGGTATTGGCTTATGCGAGTGACGTACGGCGCTTTGCTAATGCCAAGGCGTTGGCGGCTTTCATTGGCGTCACGCCGCGACAACGCTTGTCAGGCAGTTCCGTCAAGGGCAGAACGATGATGAGTCGTACCGGACACAGCGAGTTGCGCCGCGCGTTGTATATGCCGGGTTTGGTGGCCAGGCGGCACAACCCCGTGCTAAAAGTTTTCGGTGATCGACTCAGTACGAGAGGGTTAGCCCCCAAGGCAGTAGTAGGGGCAGTCATGCGCAAGCTGGCACATTTGATTTACGGGATCATTAAATCAGGACAGCCATTTGATGCAAATTTTAATCATTCAGCACTTGCAATTCAAGACGGTATCTGACCCTAAAAGCCTAGTGCCATTCGGGCCCGTTGCTTTATGTCAGGGTGATGGCATCCAGCTTGCGCTGTCCCAGTCTCTCTGCGCCGGTCTCGGTGATCAGTATGGCATCGCCGATCTGGCTGTTCGGGGTCTCGATCCCGGCGATGGGGACGCGTGGCTTCAGGGTAAACACCATGCCGGGTTCAATGACCAGATCGCTGTTTTCATCGGGTCGTCCCCAGCCCATGCGTGGACCGTCTCCGCCGGCTCCGGCCGTATGAAACACCACGCCGAAATACGTGTTGCCGCCATGTGCAGCGACACGCTGGTCGATCCGTTGCTTGTAAAAGGCACTGTAATCCTGGAATGATCGTCCCGGTTTGGCCCATTCGAGCAATTCATTGAACAACTCAATATTAAATTGATAGGCAGACTCCCAGTTTGCCGGTGCAGTACCAATACAGATCGTCTGGTTTACCTGCGAGTTGTATCCGAGTACAGCCGAGGAGATTTCTTCGCTGATAATCTGGCCGGCCTGCATAGTTTCATTCAGCGGCTGTCCGTTTGCGGTATTGCCCTCGTCACCGGAGCGTATGGAAACCCGACCGGGTGCCTCGCCGGAGGCATCCAGCAAGGCCTTGAATACCTGGAACCAGACATCACGCTGGGCTACCCCGGGACCGGCTGTTTCGACGATCGCCTTCAGTCCCAGTTCACTGATCCGGCTGGCGAGTTTGAGCACATCAATCTCTTCCGGTCCGCGTGCCAGTTTGACCCGCATCAACAGATCGACGGCTGATTCCAGCCTTGCGCCGGGCAGCCCATTGATGATCCGGACCATCGTTGTATAGCTGACCCCACCCTCATCATTGCGTACGGTACCGGCAAGATTACCTACGCCGATCCGTCCATTGGCAATCCCGGCGTCTTTCAGGCTGGACAGGATCAGATCAGAACGGTTCAAGCGGCTGTCCGCCAGATTCATCTGCAGTTGCGTCGATTTACCGAATGCCTCGGCGTCATCACGGGTGCGGAAGATGGCAGTAGGCCGTCCCTGCTGTGGAAATACGACCCAGTCCGGGTTACCTTCTGTCAGCCATTTGATATCGGCATTACCATCTGGCCGGGTCGGGACCAGCAGTGCATCAAAGCCTGCCTTTTGCATCCATGCACGGCATTTCGTCCAGCGTCGTTCGATCTCGGTCTGGGAAAATCCGCGCGGCATCGCATCCGGTCTCAGCTCATCTGTACCCGGAATCTCCAGTGTATTGCGTTTTACTGAACGGGTGGCGGCCAGGGTGGTACAGCCGGCCAGGGTGGTACCAATCGAGGCCGCTGCCGTCGTCAGCAGCATTTCACGTCGGGTCATACCATTATTCTCTTGAGATGTTGGCATAGATTTTTCTCCGGAAATGAATTATCGGTACATTTTAGTTCAATCAAACAGGAACATCCACTTGGGTTAGCATTCGTTCACCCCTGTGGTCATTTAAGCCGTAATTCTGACTATCAGCCAGAGACACCCATGATAATAAATGCAGTGTGTTGTATCATCATAGCGAGGGCGCGCAGGGTAACAGTGGAGTAGTACAGTATGCCTGAGGCATTCAGCGCTGCTTCGACTGTAGCTTTGGTGAGCATCTGCCGGAAGGCAGTCAGCTCCTGCTCGGTTTTGATGGTTTTGCCTATCTCGCGGGCAAGCGCTTCTATCTCTTTGGTTTTGGTCATTGTCTATCTCCCAATAGGGTAATAATAGACAATTACACAGTTAAATTTACAGGGCCCGCCGCTCTTACAACACTGTTTGAATAATCTCTGCTACGGCGTTCTCGGCCGAGACCTTGGTCGTATCGATCCGTAGATCCGGCTGTTCCGGTGCCTCGTAAGGCGAATCGATGCCGGTGAAATTCTTGATCTCGCCCGTGCGGGCACGCTTGTACAGTCCTTTCTTATCGCGTTGCTCGGCAATCTCAACCGGTGTATCAACAAAAATTTCGACGAACTCTCCCTGTTTGAACAGGCTGCGCGCCATCTCCCGATCGGCTCGATAGGGTGAAATAGAGGTAACCAGTACGATCAGACCTGCATCGACCATCAGGTTGGCAACCTCAGCGATGCGGCGGATATTCTCCACCCGGTCGGTCTCGCTGAAGCTGAGGTCCTTGTTAAACCGCTGGCGGATATTGTCCCCGTCGAGGATATAGGTGTGTCTGCCTGCGGCATGCAGTTTCTGTTCAACCAGGTTAGCAATCGTGCTCTTGCCTGAAACCGGCAGACCGGTGAACCACAGCACCTTCGGGGTCTGGCCTTTCGCGGCGGCGCGGATTTCCTTGTTCAGAGTGAACGCGTGCGGCGTCACGGTATTCGCGCGGCGCAGGGCAAGATCGATCATGCCGGCCGCGACCGTGTTATTAGTGAGTCGGTCAATCAATATAAAGCCCCCGGTGGTCTTGTTCTCCACATACGGATCGAACACCAGTGATTGATCGGTCGAGATGTTGCACGAGGCGACCGCATTCAGTGTCAGCCTTTCGGCCGCCAGTTTTTCAAACGAATTGACATCCAGCTGATGATTGATTCGGGTGACCGTCGCATTCACGGTGCGGGTACCGCACTTCAACCAGAAGCTGCGGCCGGGTTGCATCGGTTCATCGATCATCCAGACCAGTTTCGCCTCGAACTGGTCTGCCGCCGTCGCCGGGGTTGCGGGGTGGCAAAGTATATCCCCACGGGAGATGTCTATTTCATCTTCGAGTGTCAGCGTAATCGCCTGGCTGGCAACGGCCTGGGTCAGATCCTGCGTATGCAGGATGATTTCTTTCACTTTTGATTCCTTGCCTGACGGCATAACCCGGATCGTATCGCCCACCTTGAGAGTGCCCGAGGCGAGCGTACCGGCAAATCCGCGGAAGTCGAGATTCGGCCGGTTGACCCATTGCACTGGCAGTCGCATCGGTTTTTGCCGGGCAGCATCCACGTCAACAGGCACCGTCTCCAGAAATTCCATCAGCGTCGGTCCCGCGTACCAGGGCATATTGTTTGTGTAGTCTGTGATATTGTCGCCCTCGAGCGCGCTCATCGGTATCGCGGTCACGTGCCGGAACCCGAGTTGCTTAGCGAACGCGTTGTAGTCGTTCAGTATCTTGTCGAATACCTCCCGGTCATATCCGACCAGGTCCATCTTGTTCACCGCGAGCACGACCTCATCGATGCCGACCAGTTTAACCAGATTACTGTGCCGCCGGGTCTGTGTGAGGATGCCCTTGCGTGCGTCGATCAATACAACCGCGAGGTCCGCGGTCGAGGCGCCGGTGATCATATTGCGGGTGTACTGTTCGTGACCGGGCGTATCAGCAACGATGAACTTGCGCCGGTCGGTCGAGAAGAACCGGTAGGCCACATCGATCGTAATACCCTGTTCACGTTCGGCGGCGAGTCCGTCGACCAGCAACGCGAAATCGATATTCTCGCCCTGCGTACCCATGCGTTTACTGTCAGCCTCGAGTGTCTTCATCTGGTCTTCAAAGATCATCTTACTCTCATAGAGCAGGCGGCCAATCAGCGTGCTCTTACCGTCGTCGACGCTGCCGCAGGTGATGAACCGCAGCAGGCTCTTCGTTTCATGTGACTTCAGATAGGCCTTGATGTCGCTGGCGATCAAGTCAGATACATGCGCCATCAGAAATAACCCTCCTGCTTCTTCTTTTCCATACTGGCTGATGTATCGTGGTCGATGACGCGGCCATGGCGCTCGCTGGTCTTCGTCAGCAGCATCTCCTGGATCACGTCTTCCAGCGTCGCGGCGGTGCTTTCTATCGCACCGGTCAGCGGGTAACAGCCCAGCGTCCGGAAGCGGACATTCTTGATCATCGGTTTTTCACCCGGCTCGAGCGGCATGCGGTCATCATCGACCATGATCAGGCCGCCGTCCCGTTCGACTACCGGGCGGGGGGCAGAGAAGTAAAGAGGTACAATCGGGATCTGTTCGAGATAGATGTACTGCCAGATATCGAGTTCGGTCCAGTTGCTGATCGGGAAGGCACGGATGCTTTCGCCCTTGTGCTTTTTCGTGTTGTAGAGGTTCCATAGTTCCGGACGCTGGTTCTTCGGGTCCCAGCGATGGTCCTTCGTCCGGAACGAGAACACGCGTTCCTTCGCCCGGCTCTTTTCCTCGTCGCGGCGGGCGCCGCCGAATGCGACATCAAACCCATACTTGTCCAGCGCCTGTTTCAGTGCCTGCGTCTTCATCACATCGGTATGGATCTGGCTGCCGTGCGAGAACGGGTTGACGCCCTTGTCGAGACCTTCCTGGTTTGTATACACGAGCAGTTTGAAATCATGTTCCTTCTGCATGCGTTCGCGGAAGCGGTACATGTCCTGGAATTTCCAGGTCGTATCAATATGCAGCAGTGGAAACGGGATCCTGGCTGGATAGAAGGCCTTTACTGCCAGGCGCAGCATCACCGCGCTGTCCTTCCCGATTGAATACAGCATCACCGGGTTGTCCGCCTCGGACACCACCTCGCGCATGATCTGGATAGATTCTGCCTCCAGGCGCTGCAGGTGCGTCAGGCTGATGGTCTGCGATTGTGTATTACTCATGCCGATGTTCTCGTTTACTCAAAAAGGTACTGAAATATTTGCCTGCATTCTCAATGCAGCTAGTTGGGCGGTGAACTGTACGAAAAAACGGCTGTGGTGACAACTCATAAATGCTTATAAGGTTATTATATTTTCAATATGTTACCGGCCACATGAATCAAGGCCTGATGAATTTTTAAACAGGGAATATCTGGGTATACTGACCGTTGCTAGTTAGCGTGCCCATATGAAAATTGCTGAATAAACCATGACACCAGACCCGGAAGCAGACGTACCTGGCCCTGTTGATCTTCGTACGATGGCCGATGCGCGGATATGGGCCGAGGAGGTATCTACGAAGCGGCCCTGGCGCGAAGATTTTTTTCGTATCTGAAGAATACGTCACTGTTTATGAGTTTGGAGGAACATGAGCACGCATTGCGGATATCAGGCCTTCAGGACATAACACGCCTGCTGAATAAAGGTGGCATGGTTCTATATCGTGCAAGACCTGATAGTTAGTGGTTGAACGACCACCAAAAAAATGTTTGATGCAGCCCTGGTTTACCGCAGGATTAATTATGCAACATGATCGAGTGATTCATCATGTTTCGTGACCGTATCATACATTTTAAACAGCGTATCCACTAATCGCTGTACATCAGCTTCATCCATATGTTTAACAATTGATTCAACAGTCAGGTAATTCTCTCCCTGACGGTTCTGAATAATCCTGTTTTTGAATGTGATGAAATCATTCCTGACTGCATCAGGAAGCTCTGTTAAGTCGATATGCATAAGGTTAACCAGATAGGCATTGATTAAGCACTCACCTAAAGAGCCACCTCGAGACAACTCGTTGATGGCCTTTTGAAACTTGTATCTTACATCACTGCTGTCTGGTTAAATGGATGATCAAATCGCTGAAAGCCATGACTGACAGGGCTTACAGAGCGATAAAGTGTGTCCCCGACTTGAACGGCCAGTTGTTGATCTGGCAGTCTTCCGGT
>JBCKWF010000079.1:0-7938 GCA_038922895.1 Gammaproteobacteria bacterium | reverse complement strand
AACCTTAAAAACCGCACACGCAGTGAATTGCTGGAGGAAATTGAGGCGCGCTTGTTATCGGCAGATGTTGGAATCGAATCAACTGCACATATTATAAGCTCACTGAGGCAGGCGCTTGAGAAAAACCGCATCAACTCGTCAGAAGACTTGATCTCGGTATTGCATGAACTGATGGTGGGCTTATTAAAACCGCTTGAGTCGCCATTGATTATACCTGCCGACTCCAGGCCATTTATCATGCTGGTAGTAGGAGTGAATGGCGCCGGCAAAACGACGACGATAGGAAAGCTCGCCAATCTGTATAACAGGGACTACCGGGTATTACTGGCGGCAGGTGATACGTTCAGGGCGGCGGCAATCGAGCAACTACGCTCGTGGGGCGATCGCATTCAGGTTCCGGTTATCTCACATGCGCATGGTTCAGACTCATCCGCTGTAATCTACGACAGCCTGAAGGCAGCGCGGGAAAAAAAGTCTGACCTGGTTATCGTTGACACGGCCGGTCGTTTACAGAACAAGAGCAACCTGATTGAGGAACTGAAAAAAATTCGCCGCACCATCAATAAATTTGACGATAACGCGGCGGTTGAAACGCTACTGGTGCTGGATGCGAGTAACGGCCAGAATGCACTAGCCCAGGCCCGGCAATTTCATGAGGCCATAGGCATTTCCGGTATTGTTCTGACCAAACTGGACGGTACTGCCAAGGGCGGTATTGTGTTTGCTATAGCCAGCCAACTTGGAATCCCGCTACGTTTCCTTGGAACGGGCGAAAAAATCACCGACATCACCCCGTTTAACTCCGAAGGCTTTGTAAGCGCATTGTTGTCAACAGAACGATGATCCAGTTTACCGATGTTTACAAGAGTTACGACTCCGGAAGGGAGGCTTTAAGACGTATTAATCTATTTATTGATCAGGGCGCGATGGTCTTTATCACCGGCCGTTCCGGCGCGGGCAAAACAACGATGCTCAGGCTGATTGGACTGATCGAGCGCCATACTCGCGGGCAGATTATTGTAAACAGCCAAAACCTTGAGCGAGTGACCGGCAACAGGATTGCACTGTTTCGCAGGAACATTGGCTTCATGTTCCAGGATCACCGCCTGTTAAACGACCGCACTATATTTGATAATGTAGCCCTGCCTATGGTCGTTGCCGGATATTCACACCAGGAAACCAGGAAACGAGTACATGCCGCGCTGGACAAGGTCGGTCTGCTGGCACTGGAAAAGGCCTATCCTTTGTCACTGTCCGGCGGGGAACAACAACGGGTCGGCATTGCCAGGGCCGTGGTACACCGGCCTGCAGTACTGCTTGCTGATGAGCCAACCGGAAACCTGGACCCTGCCTTGTCCTGGGAAAGCATGAAACTGTTTGAACAATTTAACCAGGTGGGTGTCACGGTGGTGATAGCCAGTCATGATCTTGAAATGATCAGAAAGCTGAAAAAGCCAATTGTGATATTGAAGGCCGGCAAACTGTTAACCTCGGCCACAGAACCATCCGAAGCATGAACAAGCGTCTTTCTAAAAACAGTAACACAGACAATTTCAGCAAAAGACTGAAAATCTGGATGTCCCAGCATACTCAGGCAATGCTATCGAGTGTAGGGCAATTGCGCAGAAATCTGACCGGCAATTTGTTTTCAATTGCTGTAATAGGTATCTCGCTGGCCTTGCCTGCAGGTTTTTACCTTGTGCTGGATAATACGCAGAGGGTAATGGAAAACTGGGACGGCACCATTCAGATTGCACTCTACCTGCAACCGGATGTAAGCAATGAGCGAGCCGGGATATTACAGCAGGAACTGGTAGGCCACCCTTTGATTGAACAGATATCCCTGATTACGAAGGAACAGGCCCTGGCTGAATACAAGCAGTTTTCCGGGTTCGGCGACGCACTGGATTCACTGGAAGAAAATCCACTACCTTCGATGTTACTGGTGCAACCAAAGTTGGTGGCGATAACAACCGAGCAGGGCGAGGCCCTGCTTGCAGAGCTGGGTAAACTACCGGAAGTAGAAAGTGCCCAGTTCGATCGACAATGGGTAAAAAGGTTGATTGTAATTCTGCATATGCTCAAACGCGCCGTAGTAATTCTGTCAACCCTGTTGTCGATCGCAGTCCTGTTGATCATTGGTAACACCATACGGCTTTCCATAATTAATAAACGCACTGAAATCGCCATCAATAAACTGTTCGGCGCAACCAATGCGTACATACAAAGACCCTTTCTTTACAGCGGACTGATCTATGGGGTCGCCGGCAGTGTGCTGGCATGGCTGCTGTTGATCGTAACCACAGCTATCATGGAAGACCCTGTCACTCAGCTGGCTATTCTGTATAACAGTGACTTCAGATTGCAAGGACTCAATATCAAAGAGTTGGGCGCGCTCGTCGCTATCGGCGGCGGTCTTGGTCTGGTCGGTTCCTGGATTGCGGTCGGGCGTCATATCCGCGACACTGAACCGGTGTAAAACATTGTATTTGATATAGTTTTTATATTCTTCGATACGAACCAATCCCGAACTTGGCACTCTAAACTATTGAGTGCTAAACTTAACGTTAATAGGAACAACCTGGACTAATACGATGAATTTACAGATAGCCTTACCGCTTGGTTCGCTTGAGTCATATATACACGCTGCCAACGAAATCCCTATGCTTACACCGGATCGCGAACAGGAACTGTTCAAGCAATTAAAATCTGAGGACAATCTTGAGGCAGCCAGAGAACTGGTACTCTCCCACCTGCGCTTTGTGATCAAGGTCGCCCGGGGTTATAACGGTTACGGCTTGCCACAGGCGGATTTGATCCAGGAAGGCAATATCGGCCTGATGAAAGCGGTTAAACGTTTCGATCCTGACTATGGAGTCAGACTGGTGTCATTTGCCGTGCACTGGATACGGGCTGAGATCCATGAGTATATCCTGCGAAACTGGCGAGTTGTTAAAGTTGCGACCACGAAGGCCCAGCGCAAGCTGTTCTTCAATCTCCGATCGGCAAAACAGCGGTTGGGTTGGCTGAACCGGGATGAAGTTGATTCCGTGGCCAAGGATCTTGGTGTGAGCGCCAGTGATGTCATGGAAATGGAAAAAAGGCTGTCTGCCTATGATCTTTCGTTCGACAGCTCAGCGGCAGATGATGATGACGATACCGTGTCTCCGGTATTGTATATCGAGGATCAGCGTGACGGACCAGAACAACAAGTTGAGTTAAACCAGAATGAGACCGTTGATCAGGACAAACTTAGCCTGGCGCTGGAATCACTGGACAACCGTAGCAGGGAAATTATCCATAAACGCTGGCTGCACAATGACAAGGCAACCTTGCACGAATTGGCGCAGCGATTTAATGTCTCTGCAGAGCGCATTCGGCAACTGGAGCAGAATGCAATGAAAAACCTGCGGCTGGCTATGACTACTGCCTGAGCAGCAATTTTATAGCTGCTACCCGCGAGATATATCGCGGCCTTACAAAAAAATCGACAACGGTATCAAGAGGTTCTAGACTTAAAGCATGCCGTTAGAATAACTTAATATTCTACTCTGGCCAGACCATGACACAGGAAGGGGGTGCTTAATGAGTCGAAGGCTTTACTTTGTCCTGCCGGATGTTGAGACATCTCGCAAGGTTGAACAGGATCTGTTGCTGGCGCGCATAGAGGATAAGCGTATGCATTTTCTCTGCAAGCGGGGCACGGACATGAAAGACCTTCCGGAAGCCACAGCTGCACACAAGACCAATCTTATGCGAGGAATCTATATCGGTTTTTTTGTCGGGATACTGACCGGGCTGCTGGCCGGATTTTATCTCTATTTTAATCCAGAAGCGCTGGGCATGCAGATACCACCTTATGTAATATTCATCTGTGCTACGGTCGGAGCAGTGTTAGGCGCATGGATTTCGGGGCCATTGATAGGCGCAAGCACACCAAATTCCCGCCTGGCGCCGTATCACCAGTTACTGCAGACCGGTCACGTCATACTGATAGTTGATGTCCCGGCAAAACGCAGGGAGGAAATCCGCAAGCTTATTAAAAACGTCTATCCGCAGGCGGAAGCCCAGCCGACTTAATCCGTGTCCGACAACTGTTATTTATATGAACGCATACAAACTGATCGCCGCTGGTAGATAATGATCTGCCAGCAGGAATCCAAACAACGCCATTAAATAAACGATCGAATATGAAAATGTCTGCATGGCCAGCTTGTTACTGTGGTCAAACTGCATACGTATAGCAAGGTAAAGAAACGCCCCGCTAAGTATAACCGCACCAAACAGGTACATCACCCCGCTCATATAAAACACGAAGGGCAGCAGGCTGACCAGGAACAATACGATGGTATATAACAGGATGTGTAGCCGCGTAAAGGCAAGACCATGGGTAACCGGCAGCATTGGAATCGCGGCCTTTGCATATTCATCGCAGCGGTAGATGGCCAGCGCCCAGAAGTGCGGTGGTGTCCACGCAAAAATAATCAAAAACAACAACAGGGCATCGGGCTCCAGGGTCCCGGTAACCGCGGTCCAACCTAAAACCGGGGGGGCCGCACCTGGGGCCCCACCGATAACAATGTTCTGTGGCGTCGCCCGCTTGAGATACATCGAATAGACAAATCCGTAACCAATCAGGGAGCCGAGGGTCAAGATCGCAGTCAACGCATTTACATATAAAACCAGTATGATCATCGATGCCGCACATAGCGCCATGGCAAACAGGCTTGCTGATTCCATAGACAGGTTACCACGCGCTAACGGCCGCTGTTTAGTGCGCAGCATGATTGCATCGACACGCCGATCAACCACATGGTTTATTACTGCTCCGGAAGAGGCGGCCAGTGCAATGCCGATGGTACCGAATATTAATGCATCCAGCGGCACCATACCAGGCACGGCCAGAAACATGCCCACGATTGCGGTAAATACCATCAGGGCAACAATCTTTGGCTTGCACATGGCCAGATAATCCCGCCAAGCCGGCAGACCGCCTAGGCTCATACTATTCACTTTCAATGCTGGTCCCTCGCGTATCTGGTATGAAACATTAATATACCCATCGCTGACAACAACAGGCCGGCAACACCATTATGCAAGACTGCAACGCCGATCGGCAGCTTGAATACTATATTTGCTACCCCGAGACTGAACTGTATTAACAATAACGACAATAATATTACTCCCGCCTGTTTTACGCTTGGATTACTGTCCTTGATGGAACCCAGTGCTATCAGTCCTGCAATAATAAGTGTCAATACAGCGCCTATTCGATGACTGACATGTACCGCTGTTCGCGCCGGCGTATCCAGCACACCGAACTCATAATCTACGCCCAGGCCTCTCCAGGGGACAAAACCCTCCCTGAAGTTCATGGAGGGCCACCAGCTTCCCTGACAAGTCGGCAGATCAGGACAAACCAGTGCTGCATAGTTGGCACTGGTCCAGCCACCCAGGGAAATCTGCAAATAAACAACGACCAGTCCGACTATCGCCCAGCGATACATTCGGCCGGGCAGCCTTGACCTCCCTGCATACTTCAAGCTGAGCAACTGCCAGACCAGTAACAACAGGATGGTCATACCGCCAAGCAAATGTCCCATAACTACAATTGGTTTTAATAACAATGTTACTGTCCACATCCCCAGCAACGCCTGGAAAATCACCAGTCCAAGCAATATAAATGGCGTCCAGCGTATTTGTCCGTCAGCCTGGCGCCGGTTCCAGGCAATTACGGTCATTGCAAGTATCAACAGACCGAGACCACCCGCAGCATAACGATGCACCATCTCTTTCCACGCCTTGCCATGCTCCAGCGGCCGGTCCGGATATAACTGGTTCGCCTCTGCGATCCGGCCTTCATCAACTGGCACGACCAGTCTGCCATAACAACCGGGCCAGTCCGGACAGCCCAGCCCGGCATGTGAGAGGCGGGTATAGGCCCCTAATAAAATAACCACCAGGGTAAAAACCATGGTCACATGTGTCAGATTTAACAACAGCCTGTCAGTTTGCATTCTTACCCTATCCTTGAATACCGAAGCAAGCGTTTCAGATCGCTGATTATTCCTTCGGGATTAGTGTTTGCAGAATAACTCAAAATTAAGTTTCCTAATGGATCGATTATATAGAATTTACCACGTTCTAAATCTCCCGGCTTCGCTGACGGCGGGACCTGACCCGGAATACCGGCATTGTCCGAATAGGGCAATAACAATATCCTGTCGCCACTGTAAGTTGCCAGATATTCCCTTAAATTTTTTTCAAATACTGAATCTGAGGTTGAGACTATTATCTGCAGTCTGCCAGAATCTTTCACTAATGCATTTTTGAGGCCCGGCATCATATCAAGACTGCGCCTGCACTCCAGCGCGCAGTCTCCTGCCATCATATAAATCAGGTTCCACTTGCCACGCAGACTGTGATTGTATTCACCGGTCAACGGATCCAGCAGCCTTGTGTCGGGCATGCTGACAGTGGACACCAGCAACTCCCCATAGTTACCACCCTTGTCCCGCTTGCCAACATCAGAAAAATTATAGAGAAACCAGGCTGCAGCGAATGGCATCGAGAAAACCAGTATTAACGCTGTCAATATCAGTCTTTGCCGGTTTTTATGGCTGACCATATCTGTTCTCATTCGACTGTCCGGCGGCGCAGATTAACAGAAATGTATATAACCACCAAAGCCGCCGCACAGGCAAACCATTGAAACGCATAACCCAGATGCCTTTCCTTGCCTGATCCTGGCTGTGGCCACTCGCGAATAAACCCGGAGGGGGCAGACGCGTCCAGCCTTATTACATAGGGCAATAGAGGATAAGCCAGTATCTCTTGCAGCAAGCTGGCACTGATTATTTGCATACGGCTGATGCCCGGCGCCAGCCTTTGCCGGTTTTGATTGTCCCCGCCCATCAGGATGCCGGGAGGCGGGGGGTAGTCTGTGACCAGACCCGTTAATGTCACCAAATCAGTCGGCCGGGCAATATCGGGAGGCTTGTCTCGGTAGTCGCCGGCAGGAACCCAGCCGCGGTTAATAATCACCGTTAGATTGGTCCCTTCCAGCTTCAGCGGGGAGTACACTGAATATCCGGCAACACCGTTCAAAACCTGATTATCCAGCAGAAATATATTGCCGTCGGCATAATGACCCCGCACTATGGCACGGCGCCATACAAGAACCCCATCTCGATGCGGTTTCGATACCTCCCGATTCCAGTCCACGGGCTCGAGTCCGGCCCTGCCAGTATACTCATCGAATACGGCCTGCCTTTGAGCAGCACGATCCAGTTGCCAGAATCCGAGGCCGAGCAATAACGGGAACATCAGTAAACACGCTACGGTTGGCACCAACCCGGGATTAAATGACCACTTACTTATTTGCATAAGCGGGGATTATAGCGCACCGTGTTCCAATGTGTTTCCGTTCCCGCAATAAATAACCGTTTTACGGGCCAACCCACAATGACTGCCGGCCTGATTTTAAAATTGCTTATATTCATACTATTGGTCGCCATATTCATCTCGTTGGCGGGAGGGCTGTTTTTTCTGGCCAAGGACAAGGGTAAATCGAAACGCACAATATATTCGCTGACAGCAAGGGTAACATTGTCCGTCAGTCTGTTCCTGTTGCTGCTGATAGGTTATATGACCGGCCTGCTCCGCCCTCACGGGGTTTTGCCCGAACAAAAGGCGGAGGGTCTGGAAGTTAGAGGCGACACCCAAAATTAATCCTGACGGAATTCAGAAAAAGGCAAACAGGTCAAGTATCCGTTGCTTGTCGGCCCGGCCATGTTGATTCTGTGCTCAAACACCCCTTGGCTGTCTATCCTTAAAATGAGGAAACCATTGACTTGAAAACAATCTGAGGTTAACTTCTTACACTTATTTTGTATGTGTTATGCCGGATTCAGCAGGTTTAAACTCCGGCATTCAACA
>JBCKWF010000078.1:0-7995 GCA_038922895.1 Gammaproteobacteria bacterium | reverse complement strand
GCACCAATCCAGTACAACCGCGAACATAACGGCTACTACTATGACCAGAATGACAAGGACATGTATGAACTGCCCAGACTGTGGTTGAATTCCTCCGAACTATACGCCCTGCTGCTTTCACAAAAATTACTGACATCGGCGCAACCCGGACTGCTGGATTCCGCACTGGCGCCCATACGCGACCGTATCGCGCAGATACTCAAACATCGCCATATTGGCCACCCGGAGATCGACAAACGCCTGCGCATCCTGCAGATTGCCGCGCGAGAAACCAGACTCGAAAATTTCCAGACCATTGCTACCGCCCTGCTCGACCGCAAACAGCTGCATATCCTCTATCACGGCCGCGCCCGGGACAAAACTACGGAACGGGACATCTCGCCGCAGCGACTCATCTACTATCGCAATAACTGGTACCTGGATGCCTGGTGCCATGATCAAAATGGACTTCGTAGCTTCTCGCTGGACCGTATCCATCCCGTTTATATCAACGACAACCGGGCAGTGGAGATTAACGAACAGACATTGCAGGAACACTATGCCGATGCCTACGGCATCTTTGCCGGTAAAGCAGATAAAGTAGCAAGATTACGTTTCAGCCCCCACGCCGCTAAATGGGTAGCTGATGAACACTGGCATCCGGATCAGGCCGGTATCGTATTAAAGTCAGGCCAGTACGAACTGACCCTGCCCTACAATAATCCGACCGAACTGATTATGGACATACTCAAATACGGCAAGGACGTGGAAGTACTCGAACCGGCCGAACTGCGCCGCGAGATCATCTCCCGCCTTGAAAAAACGTTGGCAAATTACACCTCCCGGAAACACAAAGCATGAAACTTGCAAGCTTTGAAGCCATAGTCAAGGTACTGAATACCTCTGAAGTCCGTTATCTGGTTGTCGGCGGGCTGGCCGTGGCGGCGCATGGTTATGGCCGGGTGGCTTTCGATATCGACCTGGTACTCCAGCTGCAACCAGACAACATCAACAGGGCAATGCGTGCGCTGGCATCACTCGGCTATAAGCCATTCGTGCCGGTAAAACTAGTGATTTTGCCGATCCGGATATCCGTAAAATCTGGATAGAAGAGAAAAACATGATTGTCTTTCAACTCTACAGTGAGCAGCACGAGGCAACCCGGATTGATTTGTTTGTTAACGAGCCCTTTGATTTTGATGAGGAGTACAACAAGGCCCTGATCGAGAATTTTCTTCCCGGTGTCCCGGTGAGATTCGTAAGCATAAAAACACTGATCCGCATGAAAGAACTTGTCGGACGTGAGAAAGACAGGGAAGATATCCGGCAACTGAAAATACTGACGGACAACCCGGACAATGAACGATAAATCCATAGCGGATGCCGATACCGTAAAACGCGCCTGGCAGAAACATAATCAGGAGCATTTTCTTTATTTCCGTACTCTAAGCCTGTATACAAAACTGGAAGCGGTTGAAGGCATGGCTGATACCGTACGCCGGTTTCAGGATCTGCGTGACCGGCGTAATACCCAGACACCACCAAAAAATGACAACCGATAAAGTAGACTGGAGTATTACAACATGTGCAGGTGCCCGGCTGGGGCAACTCCGCTGCTGGTCAAGGCTTTCATTACAGGATATCCTGCTTGCCCGGGAAAAATGCACGAACTGGCAAATTTCTTGCGTGAATACAAACAACAGTGTGGTCTGACAGTAATCGAAGCCGATCATGAACATATACCAACTCAAAATTACCCTTGAGCATGTCCGCCCACAGATATGGCGGCGCATCCAGATCCCTGCCGACACCAGACTGGACAGATTGCACGACATCCTGCAGGTCAGCATGGGCTGGGAGGACTGTCATCTGCACATGTTCATTGTCAAGGATACATATTACGGTATTCCCGATCCGGAATCGCCCGCCCGTATAAAAAATGAACGCAATATCCGTCTGGATCAGATAGCCGAACCCGGCGACACCCTGATCTATGAATATGATTTCGGCGACAGTTGGCGGCATGAGATCAAGGTAGAAAAGACCCTGGCCGCTGACAAAAACAGGCGTTACCCGCTATGTCTAGCCGGTAAACGCGCCTGCCCGCCCGAAGACTGCGGCGGCTTCCCCGGCTACCAACACCTGCTCAGGATATTACGTAATCCGAACCACAGTGAATATGAAGACATGCTGGACGGGATTGGAGATGGCTTTGATCCGAAGGCCTTCGATCTGGTGGAAACCAACAAGGTCCTGTGGCGGTTACGGTAAATAATCACTGCTCAAATATCTCCTGCAATACTTCAAGAACCTGTGCCGAAACAGTCTTATCAAGCCTGCCTAGGCGTTTAACCAGACGTGTTTTATCCACCGTACGTATCTGGTCGAGCACAATCTGGCCTTTTTTACGCTTGAAGGTAAGCGGGATACGAGTGGGATAATCGCGTCCTTTTGTGGTCATAGGGGCAATAATCACCGTCCCGATGTGATGGTTCATCTCGTCGGGGGAAATAATGACACAAGGGCGGGTTTTGCGGATTTCGTGTCCATGAGAGGGATCAAGGCTGACCAGATAAACCTCAAAACGCGAGATCACCAGCGCCACTCGGACTGGTCCCATTCCGTGGACAGATCTGCATCCGGATCCAGCATCTTGTCAACGCCATGACCTGCCATGCCGGAAAACGCCCCTGCCCACCCGCTGCGTGGTAAACGTGCAGACCTGACGATGACAGCATTACCTTTTACCTCCAGTTCCACTGTGTCTTTCATATGACATTGGTCCAGAACCGACTTTGGCAGACGGATACCCCTGGAATTACCGATACGCACAATACTGATTTTCATGGCAGCACTCACATCATTAATGTGGGTACATTGTAATTACAACTGCAAAGGCGGTCAATCCGTATAATCCTGGTATTACAGCAATCCCGTTTGAGTAACTCGCTACCCCGGTCTGTCAGCCCGAGCGCAGTCGATCACGCCTGCGGGGATGCAGGCGGTACGATTCCAGGGATGGAATCGGTAGAGTCGAGTCGGGACGCCTACACGGATGTAGGCGGTAGAAAACGTCCGGAACAAGTTTTCGAACGGAGACCGGGAAAACGTCGGAACACGTTTTCGAGGGATCTGTCTGTGAAACTTTCAGAACAGACCCCCGGCCCCGGTAAAATGCCGAACATGAGGTAGTGGCTCAGTTTGAAATGTTCTGTCATTTCGAAGACAGCCCACTTCGACTTCGCTCAGGGCCAGGCTCCGGGACTGAGAAATCTTACCTTTATTGACAATAAAGATCCCTCGGCTACGCTTGGGATGACAAACTGAGCCACTACCGAACATGATTGATAATATGCAAAATAATATCATTATGATATCATTTTGACCCACTTAAATTCCGTTCCAGGAGAATCCTATGGCAGGTCTGGTCATCCGCGACATCCCCGAACAACTGCATGCCCGGCTCAAACAGCAGGCGGCACAACATCATCGCAGCATGAACAAGGAGGTTATTACCCTGCTGGAGCAAGCCCTGGATATGGACAACACCGTAAGGGAAATCCCGCCGCCCTACCGGGGCAAGTTAAAACTGACAGATGCATTCATCAATCAGGCGAAACGTGCAGGCCGCAAGTGATCGTGGTTGATACCAATATCGTCGCCTACTTCCTTATTGATGGCGACAGGACAGATCAGGCCCGGCAATTATGGCAAGCGGATCCCGACTGGCGGCTGCCAGCATTGTGGCGTCATGAATTTTTGAATGTACTGACAAGCTACGCGCGTCAGAGCAACGTGCCTATGAATGACATACGGGAACTCTGGCAACTTGCCAACGGATTATTTACCGGTACCGAACAGGAAGTTAATATGGAACTGGCACTGGAACTTGCAATAAACAAAAAGATCAGTTCCTACGATGCACAATTTGTCATCCTGGCACAAACACTGAAAACAAGACTGGTTACCGAAGATAAAGTGCTATTGCGGCGATTCCCGGAATCAACCATCTCACTCCGGCACCGTATTTAATAACACTGGTGATTGCCCGCCGCGCCGACCCACGGCGTGCGCCCCATGTGTGGGATTTGAGGTCCGGTCGGGGACTGCCCACCTGATAGGCAAGTTAATGTCACCTCATCAGTTATGCATGGAGTCAAGATTATACCCCGGTTTCCTGAGTTGCTAACAATCCACCAGCCTTAATGCCTTTTGTTGGTCATCCCGAGCGTAGTCGACGCCTACATGGATGTAGGCGGCACGATTCCAGGGATGGAATCGGTAAAGTCGAGTCGGGAATGGAGACCGAGAAAACGTCTGGAACACGTTTTCGAGGGATCTTGCAGATAATATCCCTCAAACTCACGAAATGAGCCTCTCCCTGATATAGGATGTATTATGTACTCATCCCTGAGGGGGCTTTAATGAACCGGAAACTGTTTTCCGCCGTATTTCAAGGCTGGTCACATTGCTACCCACAGCGAAAATTATTTTATAACTTCTCCAGCTTGCCAGACTCTATAAAAATGAACTATGGTTACAGGACAATGCTGAAAAACAATATCACCCTCATAAGGTGGAAAATATCAGCAGCGCGAAGTCCCTCGACCAGGATAACCATAATAAACCTGAATAAGGACAGACTTGCCATGCCTACTATCTATCTGGCACAAGAAGTACAAGGAGGTAATCATGCCTGAATGGATTCTTGCTCATGTCTCACACTTCCTGACAGATAGATTGACCCCCGAATGTTTTCACTCGACCCTAGCAAAAAAACCAGACTGGATTTTTTTGGACCAGGATAAATCAGACCAGGCGCAATGATGAAAAATGACCTCTCACTGGCCGTATTCTAGGACTACCAGATCCGCAGAGTGTATGACGAAGATACCGGGACATGGTATTTCTCCGTTGTCGATATTCTCCAGGTTCTGATCCAGCAGCCTGATTACCAGACCGCCCGTAAATACTGGAACAAGCTGAAAGAACGGCTGAAAATGGAAGGCAGCCAAACGGTGACAAATTGTCACCAGTTGAAAATGACAGCTCATGATGGAAAACAAAGGCTAACAGACACCGCCACCGCCGAAACACTGCTGCGGCTGATCCAGTCCATCCCCAGTCCCAAGGCCGAGCCAATCAAACTCTGGCTGGCCAAAGTCGGCCATGAACGCATGCAGGACATGGCCGACCCGGAACGCTCCCTGGATCGGGCACGGGAATACTGGCAACAGCATGGCAGAAGCGAAAAGTGGATACAGCAACGAATGATGGGTCAGGAAACCCGCAACAAGCTCACCGGTTACTGGAAAAATCACGAAATCAAAGGCGAAAAGGAATACGCCGGCCTCACCAACCTGATTCATCAAGAATGGACCGATGTTTCCAGGACCACGGGCGGTCCCGTCTGAGCGTGTCCCTTCACCAACCTGATTCATCAGGAATGGACCGATGTTTCAGTAAAAACCCACAAGGCGCTGAAAGGTTTGAAAGACCAGAACCTCAGAGATCACATGAACGAAGCCGAACTCATCTTTACCGCCCTTGCTGAACTCTCCACCCGGCAAATCGCTGAAAGCGTCAACGCCACCGGCATGAGAGAAAACAAGCAAGCCGGCAAAAAAGGCGGCGGTATTGCCAAAAAGGCACGCCAGGATCTGGAAGCCAGGACAGGTAGAAAGGTGGTGACCGGAGAAAATTTTCTTCCACCTGCCACAAAAAGGGCATTGCCGGGAAAAAAGGGGAAGAAAAAGTGAATGAGGGAAAACTCCACCATTCTCAAACGACTGGCCACACTGGCCGGACATTGGTCCAATATCGGCAAGGGACTGGACCGCGCCATGGTCGGAACTGCCTACATGATAGGCAAGTTAATGTCACCTCATCAGTTATGCATGGAAATCACATTCTAAACCGGTAGTATTGACTCCGCTACGTCTGTCATTCCAGCCCGCTACCGGTCGTAACGCTGTTTAGCCAGAGGCTGGCCCGTCTTACTTTTTCCTGCCTGCCTTCCGCCACGCACCGCGCAACCACTCCAGCGCGCCGTCCCGTTCCCACAACGGACGATGCGCGACACGATACAACCAGGCCTCGTCCTTGCCGTGAAAGCGGATGCCGAAATCCGACAGCGGCGGTTGTTTCGGGTTCGCGGCAAGCAGCATCCTGATTGCCACGGCATGATCGTCGGCCGCATCGCCCAATGTCTGCATGCCCTGATCAAGCCTCCCCAGCCGGTACAAGGCGAGGATGCGGTTCAGCGTCATCCCGCAGAAATCGTCCGGGAACCGGTCCGACAAGGCCAGAGCCTTGTCCGGTTCATTGTGTGCCAGATAAGCGCGTGACAGGTCGGTACGCAGGCCGTGGTTATCGCGCGGGTTCAGCGCGAGCAGGCGTTCGGCCAACTCGATAAAGATCCGGTTCGGCATGCCCCCCTGTTCAGACTCCAGTATGCGAAATACCCGGTGCGCCAGCAGACGCAGGGCCGGGCGGTTATCCATAACAATCCAGGGCAATTCCGTATCCGGTTTTTTCGCATCGGCAAGGTTCTGCGCCAGCAGCATGATGCCGCGATCCAGCAACGGTTCCAGCAGCGTGATGTCGGTGCCCAGCACCTGCAATACATCTACCGCCATCGCCAGGTCGTCAACAATATCGAAACTCTGCCAGGCCAGCGGAGTGCGTTCGAGATAGTCCAGCCAGGCCGGGGCATCGTCCCACACTTTAGGATTATCGTGCTGGGTCATCGTCAGTCCGGGTTTGACGCGGGGGAATATCCTGTACCAGCCGGCATCGACGGCGGACAGCTTGCGATCCGGGACCAGAACCCCCTCTTCAGTACCATCAGTCCGGAGCTGATAATGGGCCTCAACCCCCGGCGCCTTCGCGAATAAATCCCCCAGCCGGGCCAAATCCGGATCCATGTCCTGTGCCAGTCCCGCCAACGCAACGACCGGGTCGATCCTGATCTGCCGCAGCAGATCGATCAGGTCGGCATAATTCGCGTTGCGGGTACGTTCGAGCCGCAACAACCAGAACCGCGCGCGTTCGCGCACCTGTTCCATTTCACCACGCTGAAACAGCAGGGTCACTTCCAGGATCGCCAGCGACGGATCATCCGGAGATTCCCGCTGGGCCTCGTGGAACGCCTGCCAGGCGGCATCATCCTGTCCCCGATCGGCAAGCATCGTCGCCCGGCGCTGCATCGCCGCGGCGCGCAGACCGCGATCGCCCCGCTCGATCATCTCCGCCACCAGCCGATCCCGTTTACGATCCCGGCCCAGTTCAAGGTAGCCATCCATCAACTGATCGAAAAGCGGGGCCAGCCTGTCCGTCAACTTGCGTCCGGCGGTAAACCAGGGTTCGAGCAGGCCGACCGCACGTTCAACATCCCCTTGTTCCTGCCACTGGCGGGCGGTGTCTGCGACCCTGTCCGGATCCACGGCGGTATCGGGCAGGGTGACATAGACCTTCTTCGGCAGGGCGTCCAGCAAGTGCGGCAGCATGTTATAACTGCCAAGAAAATCAGGGCCCGCTTCGAGCGGCAGGCAACAGTGCTTGTATTGACGCCCAGAGCCACAGTCACAGGGGTCGTTGCGCCCCGGTCTTTGAGCCGCTCGGCAACGGAAATCCGTGTCCGGCCTAGGTGTGTTGTTCAGGATCTGCGCACCGATGACGCGAAACGCGAGCGCGGGCGGCCCGGTGCGCGGGTCGACGGCGGCGGCGATACCGGGTGCCAGCATCGGGCCGCTATCCGCGATCCAGTCGAGAAACGCGCCGTCATCACCCAGCCTGATCAGCATCCGGGCAGATACCGTAAACAACAGATGCATTTCATTTGCAGCGTCCTGATCGCCGCCGATCAGGTCGTCGTCACCCTGTTTGTTCATATGCTACGTCTGATTCCTTTGTTATGCGATATGCCACATCGTAATTACCATACCTGAAGTAATCAAACATTCGCGGATTCAACAACGAAGTGCAACTTTTTCTAACAGTATGCTGGGGCGAGAT
>JBCKWF010000077.1:0-8044 GCA_038922895.1 Gammaproteobacteria bacterium | reverse complement strand
AAGGGTTCGGGGTCGAATCCCACATCCTTGTTGTCATTGGCTGGAGGCCGCCCCCCCATCCTGACCTTCCCCAGCAGGAGGAAGGCACTGGCGGCGCAAACTTATGCTGCGTTTTTTTCTTTCTGCTGACTAACCACTTGCGCCGCATTCATCTCACCCAATGCGCGCTTGTACTCGTTCGGGAAGACTTTGATAAATTTGTTGCGGCCATTGGACCAGTCATCCAGCAAGTCGCGCGCGCGCGTGCTGCCGGTGTACTTGAAATGGCGCTCAATCAGGCGTTTTAGAATCGCCTCGTCGGTTTCACTTTGGTCGCCACGCAGCTGGCTATGCCAGGTCGAGCGAGCGACTTTAGCTTCTTGCTCGGCGTGCGCGAGGACAGGTTCCAGCGTGACCATCGCCATATTGCATTTTTTGGCGAAATCGCCGTCAGGGTCATACACGTAAGCGATACCGCCCGACATACCGGCGGCAAAGTTACGGCCGGTTTGTCCCAACACCACCACGGTGCCGCCAGTCATGTATTCACAACCATGGTCGCCGACGCCTTCAACCACCGTGATGGCGCCGGAATTGCGCACCGCGAAGCGCTCGCCGGCGACGCCGTTAAAAAATGCCTCACCGGCAATCGCGCCGTATAACACGGTGTTGCCGATGATGATGTTGTCGACTGCCGAACCGCGAAACTCTGTTTTCGGACGGACGATAATGCGCCCGCCCGACAAACCCTTGCCGACGTAATCATTGCCTTCGCCGACTAGATCCAGCGTGATACCGTGCGCCAGGAACGCGCCGGCCGATTGGCCTGCGGTGCCTAGCAACTGGATGTGGATGGTGTCGTCGGGCAAGCCTTCGTGACCGTATTTTTTTGCAACGATGCCAGACAGCATGGTGCCGACCGTGCGGTTGACGTTCCTGACCGGCAAAATGAATGAGACTTTTTCGCCTGTTTCGAGCGCTGCTTTCGCTTGCGCGATCAGCTTATGGTCGAGTGCTTTTTCCAGGCCGTGGTCTTGCTCCTCCACTTGATAACGCGCTACGGAAGCAGGCACTTCCGGCTGATAGAAAATTTTGCTGAAATCAAGTCCCTTGGCTTTCCAGTGCGAAATCGCTCTCGACTTGTCGAGCAAGTCGACGCGGCCGATCAAGTCATCAAACGTGCGGATGCCTAGTTGCGCCATCAACTGCCGCGCTTCCTCGGCGACGAAGAAGAAATAGTTGACCACGTGTTCCGGCTTGCCGGAGAACTTGGCGCGCAGCACCGGGTCTTGTGTCGCGATGCCGACCGAGCAAGTATTGAGGTGGCATTTGCGCAACATGATACAGCCTTCAACCACCAGCGGCGCGGTCGCGAAACCGATCTCATCCGCGCCCAGCATGGCTGCGATCACGACATCGCGGCCGGTCTTCATTTGGCCATCGGCTTGTACCCGGATGCGGCCGCGCAAACCGTTCAGTACCAGCGTTTGCTGGGTTTCGGCCAAGCCCAATTCCCACGGCGTTCCCGCATGTTTGAGCGAAGACAAAGGCGAGGCGCCGGTGCCGCCGTCATGGCCGGCGATCACCACGTGATCGGCCTTGGCCTTGGTGACGCCGACCGCGACCGTGCCAACCCCGACTTCGGACACCAACTTGACGGAGATCGACGCCCCTGGATTGGCATTTTTCAAATCGTGAATCAGCTGCGCCAAGTCTTCGATCGAATAAATATCATGATGCGGCGGCGGCGAAATCAAGCCCACGCCCGGCACTGAGAAACGCAATCTGGCGATATATTCAGACACCTTGTAGCCCGGCAACTGCCCGCCTTCTCCCGGCTTGGCGCCTTGCGCCATCTTGATCTGGATTTGATCGGCGGAATTCAAATACGCTGCTGTCACGCCGAAGCGGCCCGCCGCGACTTGCTTGATCCTGGAACGCACCGAGTCGCCATCTTGCAATGCAATATCGACTTCAACCTGGTCACGGCCGATGACGGATGCCATGGTCTCGCCCTGCTTGATCGGGATGCCTTTCATCTCCTGGCGATAGCGACTCGGATCTTCACCGCCTTCGCCGGTGTTGGACATGCCGCCGATGCGGTTCATCGCGACCGCCAGCGTGGCGTGCGCCTCGGTGCTGATTGAGCCAAGCGACATTGCGCCGGTGGCGAAGCGCTTGACGATTTCTTTCGCCGGCTCGACTTCATCCAGCGCAATCGCCGTGGACGGGTCCAGCTTGAATTCAAACAAACCGCGCAGGGTCATGTGCCGCTGGCTTTGGTCGTTGATGATCTGCGCATACTCTTGGTAGGTGCTGAAATTGTTGGATCGGGTCGAATGCTGCAGTTTGGCAATCGCATCCGGCGTCCACATGTGCTCTTCGCCGCGCACGCGGAACGCGTATTCGCCACCGGCATCGAGCGCATGCGCCAGCACCGGGTCGTTGCCGAAGGCTTGCTGGTGCAGACGCAACGCCTCTTCTGCCACTTCGAGTACGCCGATGCCTTCGATATTGGATGCAGTGCCTTTGAAGTACTTGTCCATCAACGATTTATTCAAGCCGATCGCTTCGAAAATCTGCGCGCCGCAGTACGACATGTAAGTCGAAATGCCCATTTTCGACATCACCTTCAGCAAGCCCTTGGCGAGCGCTTTCTGGAAATTGTAGATGGCTTTTTCCAGCGACAAATCGCCGGGCAATCCCTTGGCCATTTCCGCCAGCGTATCCATTGCCAGATACGGGTGGATCGCCTCCGCGCCGAAACCAGCGAGCAGCGCGAAATGATGCGCTTCACGGGCAGAACCGGTTTCCACCACCAGGCCGGTCGACGTGCGAAAACCCTTGCTGACCAGATGTAAATGGATTGCCGAGGTCGCGAGCAAGGCCGGGATCGCCACTTGCTCGGCGTCCATCTTGCGGTCGGACACGATCAGGATGTTGTGGCCTGATTTGATCGCATCCACCGCGTTCGCACACAGCGATGCCAGGCGCACTTCCATGCCTTCTTTACCCCAGGCCACCGGATAGCAAATATTCAGTTCATGCGATTTGAACTTGCCGCCGGTGTGGGCGCTGATGTTGCGCAGTTTGGCGATGTCTGCATAGTCCAGAATCGGCTGCGACACTTCCAGGCGCATCGGCGGATTGATGTTATTGGTGTCGAGCAGGTTCGGCCTGGGGCCGATGAAGTACACCAGCGACATCACCATCGCTTCGCGGATCGGATCGATCGGCGGATTGGTCACTTGCGCGAACATCTGCTTGAAGTAGTGATACAGCGGTTTGAGCTTGTTGGACATCACTGCCAGCGGCGAGTCGTTGCCCATTGAGCCAGTCGCTTCTTCGGCATTCAGCGCCATCGGCGACATCAGTACCTTGAGATCTTCTTGTGTGTAGCCGAATGCCTGCTGACGGTCGAGCAAGGATGCGGTGGTTGTTTCTGCCGATGTCTGCGTCTTGATGTCATCGAGCTTAATTTCTTTGAGCTTAATACGCACAGAATCGATCCATGCCTTGTAAGGCCTGGCGTTGGCGTAGGTATCCTTGATTTCCTTGTCATCGATGATGCGACCGGCTTCGAGGTCGATCAGGAACATCTTGCCCGGTTGCAGACGCCATTTCTTGATGATTCTGGATTCCGGAATCGGCAGCACGCCGGATTCGGATGCCATCACCACCAAGTCGTCATCGGTTACGATATAACGCGCGGGACGCAAGCCGTTGCGATCCAGGGTGCCACCGATGTAACGACCATCGGTGAACGCCATCGCGGCGGGGCCATCCCACGGCTCCATCATCGCGGCGTGATATTCGTAGAAGGCGCGGCGGTTGTCGTCCATCAACGTGTGATTTTCCCATGCTTCCGGGATCATCATCATCATCGCTTGCGCGATCGGATAGCCTGCCATCAGCAGCAGTTCAAGCGCGTTATCGAAGCACGCGGTGTCGGACTGGCCCTCGTAAATCAGCGGGAACAATTTTTGTAAATCGTCGCCTAGCACGGCGGATTTCATCACGCCTTCACGCGCGCGCATCCAGTTGAAATTGCCCTTGACAGTATTAATCTCGCCGTTGTGAGCGATCAGGCGATAGGGGTGGGCCAGCGGCCATTCCGGGAAGGTATTGGTCGAGAAGCGTTGATGCACCAGTGCCAATGCGGAAACGCAGCGCGCATCCTGCAAGTCTTTGTAATAGACGCCGACTTGATCCGCCAGCAGCAAACCCTTGTAGACAATGGTACGGGCCGACATCGACGGCACGAAAAATTCCTTGCCGTGGATCAAATTTAGCGCCCGGATCGCGTGACCGGAAGACTTGCGAATCACGTACAGTTTACGTTCCAGCGCGTCGGTCACCATGATGTCTGGACCGCGACCTATGTAGATCTGGCGGATCACCGGCTCTTTTTCACGCACGGTGGGCGACATAGGCATCTCGGTGTCGATCGGCACGTTGCGCCAACCCAGCACGACCTGGCCTTCGGCGCGCACCGCACGTTCTATCTCTTGCTCGCACGCGATGCGGGATGCATTTTCTTTCGGCAAAAAGAGCATGCCAACGCCATATTCTCCGGGCGGCGGCAGTTCGACACCCTGCTTGGCCATCTCTTCGCGATAGTACTGATCCGGCAGCTGAATCAGAATGCCCGCGCCGTCGCCCATCAACTTGTCGGCACCGACCGCGCCGCGATGGGCGAGATTCTTCAGGATGAGCAAGCCTTGCTCAACGATCGAATGACTTTTATTGCCTTTAATATGGGCGATGAAACCGATGCCGCAGGCATCATGCTCGTTGGCGGGGTTGTACAGGCCGTATTGCTGGAGGTGTTGAATTTCGGCTTCGATGCCGTGCTTGTGTTCCATAGCGCACTCCTCTGTTGTTCGCTGGTCTCATCATTCAAGTATAGAAGAACAGAATTCCGCCACTGCTACAAGCGCTCGTTTACCAATAATTCTCAACGGAAATTTGCCCCGGCTCCTTGCGCTTATGGAGCTTAAGGCCGCGGCCCTCCAACACGGCGCGCGTATCTTTCACCATGTCGGGATTGCCGCAAATCATCACTTGCGAATGTTCGGACGAGATTGCGATGCCGGCGCGCGCTTCTAGCCGTCCGTCCTGGATCGCTGCGGGAACGCGGCCTTTGATGGCGAATGCCGTGTCCTCGCGGCTGATGAAAGGAATAAATTGAAATTGATCGGGATGGCGCTGCTTCAAAAGCTCTATGGTCTCTTGATAAGTCAGTTCATGGCCATGGCGCACGGCGTGCACAAGCACAATTTTCTTGAAACGCCGCCACGGTTCCTCGGTCTTGCAGATGGAAAGAAACGGCCCCAGCGCGGTCCCCGTTGAAAGTAACCATAGGTGCTGGTTGTGCGGCACGTCGGCGAGCGTGAAAAAGCCGGCTCCCTTGGGCGCGAGCAGCACCTTGTCGCCTGGATTGAGATCATGCAGACGCGGAGAAAGCGGGCCTTCCGGCACGATGATGGAATAGAATTCGTAGGGTCGCTCGCCCGGCGCATTCACGAAGGAATAACACCGCCCCACTATGTCGCCATTGATTTCGAGCGCAAGCCGCCCGAATTGCCCGGCGCGGAACGGCTCGAGATTCGCATCGATTTGCAACGAATAAAGTTCTTTGGTCCAAAGTTTTTTGTTGACGACTTTGCCTTCTATCCATTTACTCATTTATGTGACAATTCCTTAGTGTTCGCGCGATAATGCCTCACCACATAAACTTGCAACGTCCAACACATACCGCGCTCCGAAACGAATAAATTTTTCAACAAACTGCTAGACTTTAAGAATCCGCTCGCCGCGGCCGATGCCGGAGGCGCCGGTGCGCACCGTCTCCAGGATCGCGGCCCTGTCGATGGCATTCAGGAAAGCGTCGAGCTTGGCGCCGGTGCCGGTCAGCTCGATCGTATAGTCCTTGTCGGTGACATCAATGATGCGCCCGCGGAAAATGTCCGCCATGCGCTTCATCTCCTCGCGACCCCTGCCGATCGCGCGCACCTTGACCAGCATCAGCTCGCGCTCGATGTGATCGCCGTCCGACAGATCGACCACCTTGACCACGTCGATCAACTTGTTGAGCTGCTTGGTGATCTGCTCGACCACCTCGTCGGAGCCGGTGGTAACGATGGTCATGCGCGACATCGTGGTGTCCTCGGTCGGCGCCACGGTGAGCGATTCGATGTTGTAGCCGCGCGCCGAGAACAGCCCTGACACGCGCGATAACGCCCCGGCTTCGTTTTCCAGCAGAACGGAAATGATGTGTCTCATGCTGCTTGTTTATTCCAGGATCATTTCGGACAAACCCTTGCCGCCCAACACCATGGGAAACACGTTTTCGGTCTGGTCGATTATAAAGTCCATAAATACCAAGTCCTTCTTGCGCGCGAACGCTTCCTGCAGCGCCGATTCGACATCGGATGGTTGCTCAACGCGCATGCCAACATGGCCGTAGGCTTCGGCCAGCTTGACAAAATCGGGCAGTGCATCGATATAGGATTCGGCTTCGCGATTCCCGTGTATGAACTCTTGCCACTGCCGCACCATGCCCAGATAACGATTATTCAGCATGATAATTTTAAGCGGCAAATGGTATTGCTTGCAGGTGGCTAGCTCCTGGATGCACATCTGGATACTGCCTTCACCGGTGACGCAGGCAACCGTGGCATCGGGGTGGGCAAACTGTACGCCCATGGCGGCGGGCAAGCCAAAGCCCATGGTACCCAGGCCGCCGGAATTGATCCAGCGGCGCGGTTTATCGAATTTGTAATACTGCGTCGCCCACATCTGGTGCTGGCCGACATCGGCCGTGATGTAGGCATCACCCCTGGTAACTTCATACAGCTTTTCGATCACGAACTGCGGCTTGATAATTTCGGTGGAATTTTTGTACAGCAAGGAATTCCGGCTGCGCCACTGGTCAATTTGCTTCCACCAGTCAGCCACCTGCTTATCCGGCTTTTGCTTGCTGCTGCGCAATTCCACCAGCATATCATCCAACACATGCGCCACATCGCCGACGATAGGCACGTCCACTTTCACCCGCTTGGAGATGGAGGTAGGGTCTATGTCTATGTGAATGATCTTGCGCTGCTGTTGATTAAAGTGGTCGACGTTTCCAACCACACGGTCATGAAAGCGCGCACCCACGGCCAGCAACACATCGCAATGCTGCGTGGCCATGTTGGCCTCGTAATTGCCGTGCATGCCCAGCATGCCGACGAATTGTTTATCCGTCCCCGGAACCCCCCCCAAGCCCATCTGGGTAAGGGTGCAAGGAAAGCCCAGCAAACGCACCAGTTCAGTCAATTGCCTGGAAGCATCAGACAAGATCACCCCGCCGCCCGCATAAATCATCGGACGCTTGGCTTGCATCAATAATTGTATAGCCTGCTTGACCTGACCCAGATCGCCATGTTGTGCCGGATGATAAGAACGAATGGACACTTCAGACGGGTAATGAAACTCCGTCTTTGTATTTGACACATCCTTGGGAATGTCCACCAGCACCGGGCCGGGGCGTCCGCTCCTGGCCAGATAAAACGCCTTCTTGATGGTGCTGGCAAGTTTCTTGACATCCTTGACCAGGAAGTTGTGCTTCACGCAAGAGCGTGTGATACCGACCGTATCCACTTCCTGAAAGGCATCTTCGCCGATGGCATAGGACGGCACCTGGCCGCTGATAATTACCAATGGAGTAGAATCCATGTAGGCATTTGCGATGCCGGTAACCGCATTGGTTACGCCGGGACCGGAGGTAACCAGCACCACCCCCACCTTGCCGGTGGAAAGCGCATAGCCCTCGGCGGCATGTACTGCGCCCTGTTCGTGCCGCACCAGGATGTGCTTGACCTTGTCTTGATTGAACAAGGCATCGTAAATAAACAAGACGGCGCCGCCGGGGTAGCCGAACACATGTTCGACGCCCTCTTCCTGCAGGCACCGCACCACAATCTCTGCGCCGCTCAATTCCATATCGACTCTACCGGTATGCTAGAAAAAGTTAATGTCATTGAAAAGTCCTATCACCTTCCTCTATCTGCGTGGCAAC
>JBCKWF010000076.1:0-8083 GCA_038922895.1 Gammaproteobacteria bacterium | reverse complement strand
GCAGTCTGGCTGGCTGTATACCCCACAATCTACGGATGTGGCAAACATGATCATCCGGACAGATCAGTTTCAATACGATTGCAGATAAACCTTAGCCAGTTCGATTTTAAAATGGTTCATCTCAGGAGGAAGAAGACATGATAAAGCTAAGTAGCCTGATATTTTTAGTGACCACAGCACTGTCTCTATTATCGTCCGGTTCAATTCAAGCCCAGGCGTTACAGGATCAACCAGTCACTGAGGCAATGCTGCTGGATCCGGATCCAGCTGATTGGCTTATGTATAGTCGTACCTACGACAACCAACGATTCAGCCCACTCGATCAGATCAATCGTCAGAACGTCGGCCAGCTAAAGATGGCGTGGTCGCGAGGGATGCATCCTGGCACGCAAGAGAATATTCCACTGGTTCATCAGGGCGTTATGTACGTTGCGAATGCAGGGGGCATAATCCAGGCATTGGACGCCACTAACGGGGACCTGATATGGGAATATAACCGACCCATGCCAGATGATATTACTGATTTTATTAGCCCCGGTCAGGTTGGTAGGGCACGTACTTTGGGTATTTATAAGGATATGGTTTACTTCGCTACGCCCGATGGTTACGTAGCGGCGTTGGGTATCGAAAGTGGTGAGTTACACTGGGAGACCAAGGCGCACGATTACAAGACAGGCACACTGCATAGTACGGGACCCATGGTGGCAGGCGATAAGGTACTCACCGGCAGAAACTGTACAGTCGGCCCAGACCTTAGGGAAACCTGTTTCATTGTGGCCCACGATGGAGAAACAGGTAAGGAAGTTTGGCGGTTTAACACGGCTGCTGGAGATAATGAGCCGGGGGGAGACACATGGGGAGGTCAACCAGAAGGTTCCCGAGGCTGCTCTCCTTGGGGGTTGCCCGGTGCCTATGATCCTGTACGAAACCTGGTTTATTGGGGGGTAGCCAACCCGGATCCACATACACGCTATAAGCGTCACGACGGCAAGCCCTTCGCGGTATCGCTGACGACCCCATCCGAGCTTTACTGCAATTCAACCTTGGCCCTGGACGCGGATACGGGCAAGCTGGCCTGGTACTATCAATATATACCTGGCGACGACTGGGATTCAGACTGGACCCACGAGCGGGTCTTATTTACCTCCAAGTTCGATCCCGATCCGCAGGCGGTGAAATGGTTTAATCCGAACATCAAGCGGGGCGAGCAGAGGGACATGGTGGCGACAGTCGGAGAGGGGGGTGGATTGTGGGTACTGGACAGGGGCACGGGAGAGTTTCTCTGGGGGATCTCATTTCCGGCTGATACTCCCCTGTTTCATATTGCTGACGTTGACGGGAGTACCGGCAAAACCAGTATTCGCCGCGACACAGTCCTGACTAAGGACAAGGAGGAACATACCCTCTGCTTTTCTGACACCAAGGGCTACTATCCGATGGCCTACCATCCCGGTGAAAATGCGCTGTATATCCCATATCATGATACCTGTTTGAAGCGAACAGGCGCATTGGGAACCGAGAATGGGCATGTCTTTAAGAGTTTTATTCGTACAGGTGAAGACTCGGATGCCTGGACGGGAGTTGCCAAGGTGAACATGGAGACTGGACGGGTTGAACGCTTTCATGCGCAGCGTAATCCGACCAATGGGGCTGTTCTTGCGACGGCGGGCGACCTGATATTTTGGGGAGATATGAACCGTCGATTCCGGGCCTTTGATGCGAAAAGCGGTGAGATCCTGTGGGAATCCATCGTAGGAGGCATCGTTCAGAACAGCACAATTACATATTCAGTCAATGGTAAACAATATGTGGCGATAATAACCGGTGATGGCGGACCTCATACCGGCGGCAAGCTTGCACTGGTGCCGGAGCTGAAGACAGCGCGCGGACATAATGCTGTCTATGTGTTTGCTTTGCCTGAATAAGTTAAAAAACCAGCTTAGTTGCATTATCTTCTATCAACATGTTGGCAAAGAGGGCCAATAAGTATAGGTCCTATACTGACAGAAGATTTTCATCCATTTGTACATTGGCAGTTATTTGCATCGTTTTTATTTATTATAACGTGTGGGTAAATCTTTATTGCAGCATAGATGATAGGTGAGATGCTATTTACGTGTTTGCATTACCCAAATGAGCATGAAGAGTTGACCAATAAAGCTTGTGCCCACTTATATCTAAACCAAGAGAATTCCGTCAAAATTTAAAGTATTATATTAATACTGATAGTTCATGGGGGGTAAGCAATATTATGTATCGAGCTATATTAATGATGGTGCCTATCAAACAACTACTTGTTTTAGCTGCGGCAATTATCATGTTATCCAGGCCATCGGGTCCATTAGAAGCACAGCAGATTAGCGAACAGCAGATACTAGAAGGTATCTATACACAACAGCAAGCTGAACGAGGGGCAAGTGCATATAAAAGGAGTTGCATAAATTGTCATATACCCCGGGGTTATGCGAAATTGATCCAGCAATCACCAAACAGCAAAAATCAAATAACCGGGTACTACGATCTTATCAGGCAAACCATGCCGCAGGATGCTCCAGGTAGTCTGTCGCAGGATGTGTACCTGTATCTGATGGCTTATATTCTATCTTTGAACCAATTTCCAGCATCAGAACCTTCTAACGAGCCAGCTAGCCAGTCCAGTATTAATGAGTCTCAAGAGAGTAACGCTGAAATAGATAACTCAACCTCGAGTAATCAGGCTCGCTCAGACAATAGCGACATTGAGGTGATTAAGGTCAGGGTTACACGTCTGGATCAATCGCTACTTGATGTGCCGTCTGCCGTGTCGGTAGTTAATAAAGAAGACATCCAGGTCGGGAGACAGCAACTGGGACTGGACGAGTCTCTAAATCGGGTGCCAGGCATGTTCTTCCAGAACCGCTATAACTTCACCCAGGATTTACGCATCTCTATCCGGGGTTTTGGAGCCCGCGCAAACTTTGGTATAAGAGGGCTCAAGATAATTTCAGACGGGATTCCGGCAACGTTGACGGATGGTCAGAGTGGTACTGATGATCTGGATATTGGTTCTGTCGATCGGATTGAAATTCTCCGCGGTCCTTCATCTTCATTGTATGGTTCTGCTTCCGGCGGTGTAGTCAGCCTGTATACAGAAGATGGACCGGAAGTCCCCTTTATAGAAGCCGGTATCAATATCGGAGAATTTGATAATCAAAAATATCAGGTAAAAGCTGGCGGCCAGTTTGAAAAACTGAATTATCTGCTAAATATTTCGACGATGTCGATGGATGGCTATCGTGAGCATTCCCGGGTAGAGCATTCACTGATTAACACTAAATTTCGTTATGACATTGATAGTCAATCAGATATCACTATCATATTGAATGCAATAGATTCCCCAATGGCGGATGATCCTGGTGCTATTACAGATGTACAGGTCACGCAAAATCCGCAACAGGCAGAAGCTCGCAATCTTAGCTCCAATGCAGGTGAGGCGTTCGAACAACAAAAAATTGGTTTGATATATAACAGGGATCTTGACGAAACCAGGCACTTGACGTTCAGTAATTATTATTTATGGAAAAATTTTTCAAATATTCTTCCATTAGGCACACATATCCCCATGTCAGCAACTGATGGTGTTGTTGAATTCGACAGGTTTTTTTATGGTGGGGGTGCCCAATATAGCCAGGAATCAACCTTGTTTGGCCTGTTAAATAATACAATTATTGGCATTGATATTGATGCGCAGAAAGATGATCGGCAACGTTTTATCAATAATGCTGGAATCAAAGGTAACTTGAGTTTTGATCAATTGGAGCATGCCCGGTCCTATGGGTTCTACCTCCGTAATGAATTGGCACTTACTGAAACAGTAAATTTATCACTCGGTGGTCGCTATGATATAGTCGATCTCTCTGTAGAAGATAAATTCCTGACTAATGCTGATCAGTCCGGAGAACTTGATTTTGAAGAATTTAGTCCTGCAGCCGGTCTCTCCTGGAGGGCTTTAGAAAATATCAGTTTATATACTAATTATGCTTTTGCATTTGAGACTCCTACATTTACTGAATTGGCGAATCCGGCCCGAAGCCTGAATGTCAATCTTGGAGGTTTTGCAAATGTGACGGCACAAAATGCGGACAGCTTTGAAATTGGCGCGAAAGGAATGCTGTTTGATAAGATAAATTTTGAGCTGGCAATGTATACAATGTCGGTAAAAGATGAAGTAACCAGTACCGTTAATGTAGGTAATCGCGCGTTTTTTCAGAATGCAGATACAGACAGGCAAGGGCTCGAAGCAGCATTGCAATTTGATATATTGGAAAATTTGCAGGCAAGTATTGCCTATACGTATTCGGATTTTAAATTTGATGTTTTCGAAACCACGCCGTTGGCTGAGGGGAATAAACTGCCAGGTCTGCCAGATCATCAATTTTATACAGAACTGGCATATCGAAATAATTCCGGATTTTATGCCGTATGGGACTTTTTATACATAAGTGATGTATTCGTAAATAATTTGAATACTTTGATAAATCCAGACTACCAAGTTTCTACTTTTCGTATAGGTAATGAATTCAAGCTTGAGGATTTAGCCTTGTCCCCGTTTCTAGGCATTAATAATTTGTTTAACGAGCACTACAATGCGAATGTCGCAATTAATGCTTTTGGTAACAGATTCTTTGAGCCAGCACCAACACGGAATTTTTATGGAGGTATAACCGCCAGGTATTTTTTTTAAAGCTTACAATGCTATTTCAGGATTCCCGGTTAGTGCTGGTTATCTAGTTAAATTCGTAACTGGTTCTGCATTGTATATAAAGCATAGTTAACATTGTGGAGGGACCCAGGTGATGAATCGGCCCTGATTACCGACACTAAGATTGACATCTGCACATGCCCTCACGCTTGTAATCTAATTTATACTTTGCGAGTACGCAACTCCGCCACCGAAAACTTCGGACGCCAGGCATCCGTGCCTACACCTATTGGCCGGGTATGCACGTCCAGCACGAACGGCCGACCATCTGCCAGTGTCTTCAACCCACGCTTGATCGCGCCCTGCAGCTCATCCGTATTCTTTACCACCGCCCCCGGAATGTTATATGCCGATGCCAGTCTGGTAAAATCCACGTCTGGATCGCCAGGATACGATACATAATCACGGTTTGCCTTCGCCGCAGCCCCACTACGGCCGGCATTGCCCATAATCCGCCAGCGAGTCTCTTCATAACTGTGATTGTTATAGACCATGCTTATCCGGTTGCTTGACAAAATGGCAAGGTCTGCTTATTGTAATAACGTTAACACGCGTAAATTTCCGACATCTCTTCCCGAGTTTCAACGGTTCTTCCCCAGCGAGGAAGCCTGTGCCGTCTACCTTGAGTCCTTGCGCTGGCCAAACGGCTTCATCTGCTCGCATTGTGGGGTGGCTGGTGAGCCGTACCGTTTCGCGACCCGCACTTCTATCGTACTGCGCTGCCGGTGCTGCAAGAAGAGCACCTCGCTGACGGCGGGTACCGTCATGCAATCCAGCCACACTCCACTTTCGACGTGGTTCTGGGCGGCGTATCTTTTGACAACACAAACACCTGGCATGTCGGCGTTGCAATTTCAGCGTCAACTTGGACTGACCCGTTATGAGACTGCCTACAACCTCTTGCACAAACTGCGGAGCGGCATGGTACGGCCTGAGCGCGACACCATCGGCAGCGAGCATCCCGTCGAGGTTGACGAATGCTTTGTCGGGGGTGAGACGCGGGGTGAAGGACGTGGGGTACATCACAAGGTCACGGTGATCGGTGCCGTCGAGGTCAGGACGCGCCTGAGTGGCGACGACCACACGGCCAAACACAAGGATTCACACGATGGCGGCACTCCAACAAAGCGAAGGGGCTACGCCGGACGGCTTCGCTTACAGGTGATCCACGACAAATCTGCGCAATCTCTGGCTGCCTTCGTTAAAGAGAATATCACGTCATCGTGTCAGATTTTTACTGATGGATGGCATGGATATAACTGGCTAAAGAAACTCGGCTACGATCATCATCCGCTCGTGCTTGCCGGGGATCCCGAAAAGGCGGAAGCGCATTTGCCTATGATCCATCTGATCTTCTCGAATTTGAATACGTGGATACTCAGTACGCATCACGGGCGTATAGACCCGAAGCACCTGCAAGCCTATCTAAATGAATATGTGTTCAGGTTCAACCGTCGTTTCTATCCGATGACGGCGTTCAATTCCGTTCTTGGCTTGGCTGTACGGTCTGTGTCGCCGACTTACGCGCAGCTTTATTCGGGCGAATGGAACCATCCGGGGGGTAGAATCAATTGCGAGGCGGTATTCTCAACCTGATCCAGTCGTATTTTGAGGGATAAATTAAATTGTCAAGCAACCGGATAAGCATGGTTATAGACTACTACCATCACCGGAATACTGTAACGCGACATAGTCCATAATGAATCCGTTTGTCCGAACAAAAAGCCGCCGTCCCCCACTAACGCAACCACCTGTCGGTCCGGCAATGCCAGCTTCACACCCGCCGATGCACCAACCCCCCAGCCCAACGCTGATCCGGTAGTACGGCCTATCTTCAGCATCGCATCATCTGCAAACGGGAACAGTCCCAAGGTCTTGTACTCCTCACCCTGCTCCTCAACTACCACCGCATCAGGTTCTAGATTCTGGCGCAATTCATACACCAGCCGCGGCCATGGTACAGGTGCGCCTTTGCTCAATCGGCCCGCCTGCATCCGCGCCGCGAGCAATGACGCTGTATGCGCGGCACATATTTCCCGCCGTTCCGCGCTCAATTTCTTCAGATTCGCGGCCGTTGTCATGTCCTTCACCGCCGCAATCAAATCCTTCGCCACCTCGTCCAGATTTGCCACCATCGCTGCCACCAGCGGGGCATTTCGCCCTATCGTATTCTGATCCACGCTGGCATGGATCTCATGTATCGCCTTACCCCGCCCGGCATAAACGTAACGCAGCTGGCGCGCACCAAAATTCAGGAGCAGATCCACCGGCTGCTTATACTGCTTCACAAAACTGTCTACCTGGTTGTCCTCACCCACCCACAACGGGTGCGTATTCGGGAAGTCACAATAATAGCTTCTATGTTGCATGACCGGGATCGCCAGCAGGTCCGCCAGCTCCACCATCGAGGACCGTGCATTGCACACCGTGACCTCCGGGCCAACCTGCAACAAGGGGAATTTTGCATTCAACAGTACCTTGGCCGCACGCTCCACCTCCGACGCGGATGGTCGTAGCTCCATCGGTACATGCAGGGCCTGTCCCGAATAAACCTCTCCGGTCACGGTCTGATACATATAATCACGGGGAACCCTGAGGTGGGTCGGACCACCTGGCAACACACTCGATACCTTGTAGGCGTTACGCACCCCTTCTGCCAGCCGATCAGGCCTGCGACAGGTCCAGCGCCACTTGGTATATGCCCTGACCATTTCCTCCCAGTTATCCACATCTTCGTGGGTATCGGTACCCTCCGAAGGCGCATCTGCATGGTCGCTCATCATTACCAGCGGCGTCCGATCCTTCATGGAGTTGTACATATTCGAGGTGGAATGTGGCAGCCCAACACGACTGTAAAAACCAAATGACGGTTTGCCGGTAACCTTGGCATAACCATCTGCAATCGCAACCACCTGACCTTCCTGGGTTGCCTGGATTAACTCGATCGTATTCGGACGACTCACCAACGCGTCTGCAATGGGTCCAATTCCCGAACCATTGGCACAAAACAGATAGCGGGCACCCGCCTCGATCATCTGTTCCACCATTAATTCTGCGCCGGTACCGGTCACACTGCGGGCATAACCCGCCGGCAACTCGGTACCGGGAATAAACGGCTCTACCGCTGCCAGCGCAGAGCGCGCCGCAGCGGTAGCGTAACTTGCTGCCGCCATGCTTGCCAGAAAACCGCGCATGGAGATCTTCTTATCGATTAAATCCTTGACTAGTTCGCGCATTTGTATCCCCTTCGCCTACGCCTGAATTTGTTAAAATTCACGTTGCTAATAAAAATAATAATGCTGCTTACTTGATAGCAAAATTGTCTATTAAATACCGCTTCAC
>JBCKWF010000075.1:0-8441 GCA_038922895.1 Gammaproteobacteria bacterium | reverse complement strand
GGTTTATGTCCTCGTCGCCATCGTCAAAAAACGCCTCAATCTGGAGGCTTCGCTTTACACTTTGCTACAGATTTTCTCGCTCACTCTGTTCGAGAAGATGCCCATCCAGCAAGCCTTTGCGGGCAGTGCTTACATTTCAGAGCAGGGTAACGCTACCAACCAATTGAATCTATTCGCATATTAACCGGACAGTAGTGATCTTACATAGGTCATATGGTTCCCGATGATTTCACTTTAGCGGGAAAGCTATCCTCTAATTAAAACATAGCAGTGACAGGATCATTACAGCGGAAAATAGTGTGATGTAATTCACACAGCTACATGATTTCTACTGTCTAAGCCTATGTTGCATTGCGGGAGGCGCTGTCTCATTGAAAAAATCATAATTAAACAACAAACCAGGACCCCTACGAATAAATGAGATCAGTCGTTTTACTTCCTGATTGCGGTGTGAAACCTCGCGCGTAAAGCGGCTACAACATGCAAATCTGCCTTATTGCTAAACAGTGACACAGGCGAGTGCCCCTTTCGCGGTGTTATATAAAGACAGAGCAACATTAACAGGACAGTAATCGTTGTGTTTTGCCAGCCGGTCAATGGCCACTGGCCGTCCCAGGAAAAGGACAATGCCTGTGATACCGGGGCGAGATAATCGATAGGCCAGATATCTATCGGATTGGATCCCCTGGAACCAGCGAGGTCCATCAGTAGATGCAGATGAAAAGCTAAAAATGCAAACACAGCGGTTTTGCGCCTTTCAACAGCGAGTGTATAGGCAACAGCAGTTGCAACAATCGCTGCAATTAGACCGTGGCCAAGATAATGATGATAGGTTTCATAATATGTCGTGCCGGTACGGCCAAGCAGATAATTGGCGGCATCTACCACCATACCGAGACCATCTATGTCTGGTATGACGCAGGACCATGTAACTATTTCCGTGTCACGCTGATTAAGTCTGGCTTGATCAGCGACTATCCAGCCTGCTAACAGGTGTGTAACTACATGCATTAATTAATCAACCTCTGTCTGTTGTCATGCCGAGTGAGTCGAGGCATCTGGTTTATTAAAAGAAAGATCCTTCGACTCGCTAACGAGCCTGTAGAAAAAGTATTTTTGCGAGATGCATAAAAAATATGACCTCCTCAGCTGCTCTCTATTAAACGCTCTCATGGTTGGGAATGGATTTGGTATCCTTGAAATCATAAATTTTTCGCATTTTTGGACTTTTTCTACAGGCTCAACGCTCTCTCAGGATGACAGAATAACCCATTGCTCGAAAAATCACTGCCCTCTAGAATGACAATATATCGACAATGGACAGTTTGCCGTGATTCTCTTTTGCTGTCATGCCGAGCGAGCCCTTCGACTTCGCTCAGGGCAGGCTCCTCGAGTCGAGGCATCTTAATCCAGATCATCGCTTAAATCATTCCAGTCAGGGTTTAAACCCTCAATCAGTCTGTTCTTCTTCTCGCGTTGCCAGTGTTTCAGTTGTTTCTCTCTGGCAATGGCCGCCTCGACATCATTGGTTGTTTTGAAATAAACCAGTTTGTCGATATTGTATTTTTGAGTAAAGCCAGCAGTGAGTCTGTTATTTGTTCGTAGAGACGGCGTTCAAGATTATTGGTCACGCCAATATATAGCAGCTTGTTGTTCCAGTTAGTTAATAGATAAACATAATAGAGTTGTTCTTCCATGAACAATTTTCCTTAATTTTAAAGAAAGATCCTTCGACTCGCTAACGCTCGCTCAGGAGGACAACAGTTCATTATTGCAGCCTCTTGAACCGGAGCCGGGTGGGTTTGTCCGCATCATCGCCGAGACGGCGTTTACGGTCGGCCTCGTAATCGGCAAAGTTACCTTCAAACCAGACCACCTTTGATTCGCCTTCAAATGCGAGTATGTGCGTCGCGATCCTGTCGAGGAACCAGCGATCGTGTGAGATGATAACTGCGCAACCGGGAAATTCGAGCAACGCTTCTTCCAGTGCACGTAGTGTTTCGACGTCGAGGTCATTGGTCGGTTCGTCGAGCAACAGCACATTGCCGCCACTGCGCAGCAGCTTGGCCAGATGCAGGCGATTGCGTTCCCCGCCGGACAATTGTCCGACCAGTTTCTGTTGATCGCTGCCCTTGAAATTGAAACGTCCGCAATAGGCGCGTGACTGGGTATGATATGAACCGACTGTAATCAGGTCGAGTCCCTCCGAGATCTCTTCCCAGACGGTCTTCTTGCCGTTGAGGTCGTCACGGAACTGGTCAACATGGGACAATTTCACCGTCGAACCGATACGGATAGTGCCGGAATCAGGTTTCTCTGTATCAATGATCATGCGGAACAGGGTCGATTTGCCGGCGCCGTTCGGGCCGATCACACCAACAATACCGCCGGGTGGTAAACGGAAACTGAGATCATCGAATAACAAACGCTCACCGAACGCCTTGCTGACATTTTCAAATTCAACCACCTGGTCACCAAGCCGTGGACCGGGCGGAATATAGATCTCCCGGGTCTCATTACGTTGCTGATAATCGCTGGAGGAAAGTTCGTCAAAGCGGGCGATACGTGCCTTCGATTTGGCCTGGCGTCCCTTCGGGTTCGCCCGTACCCATGCCAGCTCTTCTCTTATCGCTTTTGCGCGGGCGCTCTCTGTCTTTTCTTCTATTAACAGACGTTGCTGCTTCTGTTCCAGCCAGGAGGAATAATTGCCTTCCCATGGTATGCCGTGTCCACGATCCAGTTCGAGGATCCAACCGGCGACGTTATCGAGGAAATAGCGATCATGCGTGATTGCAACTACGGTACCGGGATATTCATGCAGGAACCGCTCAAGCCAGGCGACCGATTCGGCATCCAGATGGTTAGTCGGCTCATCCAGCAACAACATATCAGGATTCGATAGTAACAAACGGCACAGTGCAACGCGGCGACGTTCACCACCGGACAGTTTGGTAACCTCCATGTCCCACTCGGGCAGGCGTAGTGCATCGGCGGCTATTTCAAGTTTGCGGTCGAGGTCCCAGGCATCAGAGGCATCCAGCTGTTCCTGAAGTTTACCCTGTTGTTCTATCAAGGCATCAAAGTCGGCATTTTCTTCACCGAATGCCGCACTGATCTGGTTGAATTTATCCAGCAGATCCTTGATCGGTCTGACGCCGTCCTCGACGTTGCCACGCACGTCCTTGGTCGGATCCAGTTCGGGTTCCTGCGACAGGTAACCAATTTTGATTCCGGCCAGCGGACGGACCTCGCCCTGGATGTCCTTGTCCAGGCCGGCCATGATACGCAGCAGTGTGGATTTTCCGGAACCGTTCAGTCCGAGTACCCCGATCTTGGCGCCCGGGAAGAAAGACAGAGAAATGTTTTTCAGTATTTCCCGTTTCGGCGGTACGACCTTGCCGACACGGAGCATACTCATTATGTATTGGGCCATAGTATTTCCTGATTATTACGGTTGAGCTGATTCTGCCAGGTATTCTACCTTGCATCGGGTATGCTTTACACCTGCCTGCTGCAGGTTTCTGTTATTATCTGGGCGGCCTGCATGATGTTCATACGCCGGCCGGGGCTGTAAACCATGGTCATATGACGTACAATGGAACACAATAAATTTAACGGTTGCCACTATCTGACAATGGACGTAAGAATAAATCAGCGGACATTCCACAAGGTCTGGCTACTGGTGTTCGGGCTGATGTTGAACCCAGATCTGCTGCCGGCCCAGGATGCAATATCGCTGTTCAAACAGTACAACGACAGGATTTACCAGATTCGTATCCTCGAACAGGCCTCCGGCAAGCAGGCTGCACTCGGTTCCGGTTTTCAAATCAGCGCTGACGGCACTGTGGTGACGAATTACCATGTGGTGTCCGAATACACGAAGCACCCGGAACGTTACCGGATCGAGTTTGCCGGATTTGACGGCAGACAGGGTGAGTTGATGCTGGTTGATATCGATGTGATCAATGATCTGGCCTTGTTAAAAAAGGCTGACACTACGGGGCAGTATCTGGAACTGGCCAATGGTCTGCCGCTACAGGGCGAGGCGATATATTCGCTGGGTAACCCGCACGATCTGGGCCTGACCGTGGTACCAGGTACATATAATGGCATGGCCGCATACAGCCTTTACGAACGCATCCATTTTTCAGGCTCGATTAATCCGGGCATGAGCGGTGGACCGGCATTGAACTCTGCAGGACAGGTCATCGGTGTGAATGTTGCCACCTCCGGTAACCAGATCAGTTTCCTGGTGCCACTGGACAGGCTGGCTGACTTGATCAATCGCCCGAGGAACGGGCCGATCCAGCTCGATGATATTAATTCCATTATTACCGCGCAGTTGATGCAGAACCAGCAGCGGGTCATTGGCGACCTGATAAACAATGATTGGCAGACTACCACTTTCAAGCAGGCGAATATCCCGAATGAAATTGCCGGATATATTCGTTGCTGGGGCATGTCCGCAGATGACCCGGACCTTGCCTATGAAAACATTATGAGTGTATGCAGCCAGGAAGAGAATATCTACCTGTCTGGCAGCTTTACCACCGGCACCATCGTTTACCAGTTTAACTGGCTGGAGTCCGACGGGTTGAATGTCGTGCAGTTTTACAATGCATACCAGACCCAGATAGAAAGCGTCTTTCCGGACAATGCCGCCGGCAAGGAAGATGTGACCAGTTTTGAATGCCATGAAGATTTTCATGCGAAGCAGTCGGCCGGGCAAGACCGTGAAATCATAACGAAAGGGACATTCTGTGCGCGACAATACCGGCAATATCCTGGCTTGTACGATGTGCTCTACCTCGGCGCGACTGTGAATGAAAACAGGAGTGGACTGGTCAGTCACTTTACCCTGGCCGGGGTCAGTATGGAAATGGCACAACAATTCACCAGAAAGTTTCTTGCCAGTATTACGTGGAACTGATTTTTGACATTATCGACCAGTCCGGTCGCAGCCATCAGTACCGCAAGCTGAGCGGGGAATGGCTGACTATCGGACGCGCCTGGGACAATGATCTGGTCCTGACCGATCCGGCGGTTAATGCCCACCATGCTGTCATTGAAAAGGACGAAAATAACCAGTTGATGATAACGGACCTCGGCAGCCTGAACGGTACCAGTGTCCGGGGCAAACAACATATCAGTGGTACCGTACCCCTGCTGGTGGGAGAGGAATATGTGCTGGGCAAGACCAGGATCTATATTTATACGCCGGACCATGCTGTAGCAGATGCCGTAAAGGTAGCAGACATGGACAACATGGTCCGCTATCTGGATGACACCCGCCTGGTAGCAGCTGCGATAATGATGGTCACACTGTTTTATGCCGGCGAGCAGTGGCTGAATATGTTCAGTGGTTTCAAATGGCAGGAAATAACCAATGTGTTGCTGTTTATTTTTGGTGGTGCGATTGGACTGGCACTGTTCTGGGCTGTGATTGGCCGGGTATTAAGACATGAGACACAACTCAGAAAGCAGTTCACCCTGATCCTGTTATTGATCGGCGCACAGTTCCTGTTGTCAAAACTGTTTGCAGTGCTTATGTTCAATACGCTTGATTTTACCCTGGGTACAGCCATGCTGGTGCTGGTTGAATTCGCCTTGTTGGCGACCACGATCTGGTTCAACCTGTATCTGGCCACTAACCAGCCGGCCGGACAGCGGACCTGGATCGCACTGGTGATTGCCAGCGCAATGATCGTGCTGTCACTTTATCCGGAAATTACCGCCCGCTCCGAATTTTCAGAAACTCCGGAGTACGTCAAGGTACTCGTACCACCTGTATTGCATTTTGGCGGCGGGGTCACTGAAGATGAATTTCTTATCGGCACGGCAGCTGTGTTCAGCCGACTGGATGTAGAATAAACATTCATGGTAATGACCGGCGCAATCGTATTACATCAAACCGGCGGGCCTGAAGTGATGCAGTGGGAGCAGGTCCCATTGCCGGAGTTGCAGGCCGGTCAGGCCAGGATCAGGCATACCGCGATTGGTTTTAACATGATCGATACTTACCGGCGCAAGGGACTGTACCCGATCCCGTTGCCGTTTGTACCGGGCAGTGAGGCAGCGGGTGTGGTTGAGCAGCTTGCCGAAGATGTACACACCTTAAAGATCGGTGACCGGGTTGTCTATGCAGTGCCGGAAACCGGTGCGTATTCCGAACAACGGATCATGTCAGCCAGCAAGTTGATAAAATTGCCCGCAGACATATCAGATGAGATAGCGGCCGCGAGCTTTCTGAAAGGGCTGACTGTCTGGGCTCTAATCCGGAAGACCAGGCCATTACAACCGGGTGACACGATACTGGTCTATGCCGCAGCCGGCGGGGTCGGGACGATATTATGCCAGTGGGCAAAACATTTATCTGCCAGGGTCATCGGCGTGGTCGGATCAGATGACAAGCTCGCAGTAGCGAAACAACACGGTTGTAACGAGGTGATTAATTATAACAAGGCGGACATCGTGACGACGGTCAGGCAACTTACTGGCGGTAAAGGTGTTGATGTAGTGTACGACTCAATGGGACAGGCAACATTCACCGCCTCGCTGGATTGCCTGAGGCCGTTGGGCATGATGGTGTCTTTCGGCAATGCCACCGGGCCGGTGCCACCGGTTGATATACTCGACCTGATGCGCAGGGGCTCGTTGTTTCTGACCAGACCGACCCTGTTCAATTATATTTCCACCCGTGACCAGCTGGAGCAGGGTGCGACAGCGATGTTTGATGTGGTCCGGACCGGTGCAGTGAAGGTCATGATTAGCCAGAAATTTGGACTGAAGGACGCCGTACAGGCGCATATCGCCGTTGAATCAAAACTCACAACGGGTGCTACAATTTTTATCAATAACTGATAATTTACTTCTTCCCGATGTACTCTGTGTGGTTTATGGCACAAATTATTGTGCATAAATTTATTTTCTCCAGGGATTGAAAATATAGTCTTTTTGATATGGCTAAACCCACCACTGAAAAAGTCAAAGTCCTGTTCGTATGTATGGGCAATATCTGCCGCTCCCCGGCCGCAGAAGGTGTATTCATCGAATACCTGCGGCGTAGCGGATATGATGAGCTATTCCATATCGACTCGGCCGGAACGATCGGATATCACACCGGTTCACTGCCGGATGAACGTATGCAAGAAGCGGCCATCAGACGCGGTTACCGGCTCGAATCACGGGCACGTCAAGTAAATAAACTGGATATGGAAAATTTTGATCTGGTTCTGGCGATGGACCATAATAATCTGGGTGATCTGCAGCAGCTTGCAGGCGAAGCGCGTGATCATATCCGCCTGCTCGGCAGTTTTCTTGAGCAGGTGGCCAGTGGCAATGCGGCACCTCCGGTGCCTGATCCGTATTACGGGGGTAAGGATGGTTTTGAGCTGGTACTCGATATGATCGAATCGGCCTGCCCGGCATTACTCGATTATTGCCTTGCTATTCGCCGTCATCAAACCATGTAGTATCGAACCGCAGGAAGGACCATGACGATGGATCAGGCAGACTTTACGGGCGCACCGTGTGACGGTATCGATGTAGTCATCAAGGCCGCCCAACGCGACCTCAACAGTTTTTCCGTCAGGCGATACCTGTCACATTTACAATGCCGCAAGGTCGGGCCATTTGTATTTTTTGATCATTTCGGACCGGTTAATTTCCAGCCGAATACAGGAATAGATGTCAGGCCGCACCCGCATATTGGTCTGGCAACGCTCACTTACCTGTTTGCCGGTGAGATCATGCATCGCGACAGTCTCGGTTATGTGCAGGCGATCAAACCCGGAGAAGTCAACTGGATGACGGCCGGACGTGGTATCGTCCATTCCGAACGTAGCGGTGAGACTGTCAGGGCCACCGGTCAGTACCTGCATGGTCTGCAGGTATGGATAGCCTTGCCGGAAACCGACGAGGAAACTGACCCAGCATTCCAGCACTGCGCACAGAACGACCTGCCCGTCATCAGGCAAGGCGATGTTACTGTTCGTCTTGTCGCCGGTTCCGCATATTCGCAGCAGTCGCCGGTCAGGACATATTCACCGTTGTTCTATCTGGATGTGCAGATGCCTGCAGGTTCTACCCTGATGATTCCCGATGAGTATGAACAGCGTGCGCTACATGTGATCAGTGGATCACTGGCCATACGTGAGCGCAGGTTTGGACCGTTTGATATGGCAATTTGCAGTGTGTCAGCGCAGATTGAAGTTCTGGCGCTGGCAAATACGCGCCTGATTATATTCGGTGGTACATCGATCAATGAAAGGTTTGTCTGGTGGAATTTTGTATCCAGTTCGAAGCAACGTATTGAACAGGCAGGGCTTGACTGGAAGGAAGGCAGGTTTGCCCAGGTGCCAGGCGAGACTGAATTCATTCCACTGCCTGAGACGCGCTGACCGGGCGGTCAGCGCGCTGTTGTTATCTGTTCAGGCCAGTTA
>JBCKWF010000074.1:0-8448 GCA_038922895.1 Gammaproteobacteria bacterium | reverse complement strand
TATAGTGAGCTTGAGCAAACAGGGGACTATGTTTTTGTTGTTGATGTATCGTTTAGTATGCAAGCCAGAAACTCTTGCGCCGAATCCTCGTTTCTGGAACGTGCGAAGCAGGTAATGAGAAAGGTGCTGTCGGGCCTTCCTGAAGGCAGGTTTGGCATAGTGGCGTATGAAAGACTGTCCTTCCCCATTACCCAGATGACTTTTGATCATAGTTACCTTGAAGATGTGATCGAGCATAGTATATATGCAGGATTGATTTATGACAGAACAGACACCCAGACCGGCAGGGCATTGTCAATAATTGCTGAAAAGAAAGGAAGACTTCCCGAAATTTACGGGAGTCTTGTGAATGTCATTCTGCTCAGTGATGGATATATGGAAAACAGCAAGCGCGGTACGTTTGAGGAACCATTGGAAAAATTGAGAGACGTAAATATCAGGGTTCATACTATAGGGCACCTCTAATAATTCATATTTTGTCGTCCCCGCGAAGGCGGGAATCCAGCCTAATCAAGTACCTGGATCCCCGCCTTCGCGGGGACGACAAAATATGAATTATTAGAGGTGCCCTATAGGGATTGGTAATGATGCGCCAACGCCGATTCCAACTTTTGAAGACGGTAAATGTGTCAATAAGTTTATAGTTAAAAACGATAAACTTATAACCATACCTTTGGAGAGCGAGACATTGCAGTTCATCTCGACTGAAACAAAAGGCAGATACTTCGGCGAGGTGGAAACAAAGGAATTGGTCCAGTTTTTGAGAGAGGATACGCTCAAGCAAACCCTCGTGAAAAGTGGTGAGCTGGGTCAGCGACAACGGGACGATGGCAGCTGGATTTTTATGATTCTCGCTTCAATCGGATTATTCGGATTTATTCTGTTAGATTCGGGTATCAAATTAAAATAGTAATTGATTCTGTACCAATTATTAGTAGTATTACAATTAATTATCTCTCTATATGGCCCCTAGCGAGTGACAAAATTAAAATTAACATTGGCCTGCGGAAATTATGATCGTACCCGGGCGCTCATGGACGGGACTGTTCAGCCGGAAGGTGTGGAGTTAAATTATCTGCCGATGGTCCCCGGCGAGACCTTCTGGCGTATGCTGAACAATGCCGAGTTCGATGTCTCCGAGATGTCGCTCTCATCCTACACAATCTTGCGTTCCCGGGGTGATGAGCGCTTTATTGCCTTGCCGGTATTTACGTCGCGTATTTTCCGCCATTCCGCGATCTATATAAATTCGAGTGCCGGTATCAAGGTCCCGGGCGATCTCAAGGGTAAGCGCATGGGGGTCGGTGATTATCAAATGACGGCCTCAGTCTGGGCAAGAGGACTGCTGCAGGATGATTTCAATGTGCGGCCCGAAGACATGAAATGGGTGGTTGGTACGGCGGTACAGAAAATCGAGCTTCCTCCGGCCATTTCGGTGACTCCGGCAGCCCCGGAGTCACCGGAAGCGATGCTGGAAAGGGGTGATATCGACGCCCTGATATCCGTCATGATTCCCAGATCATTCAATCAGAAATCCGGGAAAGTGCGCAGGCTCTTCCCGAATTACCGGGAAGTTGAAACTGATTTTTATCGCCGTACACGTATCTTCCCGATAATGCATACGGTGGTGTTACGCAGGGACCTTTATGATACCTGTCCGTGGCTGGCAATCAGCCTGTACAAGGCCTTTATCAAGGCCAAGGAAATTTGCTACAAGCGGCTTTATGATACAGACGCCCTGTCTGCTACATTGCCATGGCTGATTGATGATATTGAGGTTACCCGTGGATTGATGGGACATGACTATTGGGACTATTCAATAAAAGGAAGCCTTCCTACCCTTGATGCGTTGACAAGATATCTACACGAGCAGGGACTGACCAGTTCCCGCATGAGACCGCAGGATCTTTTTGTTTCTAATATACATGACGATTTAGGAAATTATCTTCATGGCACAGGAGAAGACTGAAACGGGTCAAGTTGCCTGTGAGGCATCACACGATGCAATAGTTCAAGCTTGAGTTTGATTCGCTATACTGTTGTTCACGATCATATTTGAGAGAGATTCGAATGAAGGCGGAACATAGCTTTACGCAGAAACACGGATTGTGGACTGACGACCAGGCGCGCCTGGTCGTGGAGTTGAAACACAGGATTGAAAAGGCGGATCTGCATCTTATCCGCCTGGCCTGGGCGGACAGTCACGGTGCTGTGCGGGCGAAGGCTCTCACCGTCCCTGTGTTCTTGGAGGCCCTGGGCAATGGCTATAATATTAATGTTGCCACCAGTACCTTGGATGGTGCGGGAGGGCGTGTATTCAGCTCGTTTACCCGGGGTGGCGGCATGGGATTGGAAGAGATGACCGGCTCACCCAATCTTGTCGTGGTACCGGATCCGGAGACCTTCCGGGTGTTGCCATGGGCACCCGGTATTGGGTGGATCCTGTGTGACGAATATTTCAAGGATGGCAGTCCGTTTCACTTTTCTACCAGGAGACTTCTGAAGAGACAAATTGCACGATTGGCCGAAAAGGGCCGTGATTATATCATCGGATTGGAAGTGGAGTGGTACCTCACCCGTATTATGGAAGACCAGATTGGAATGGAGCATGTCGGGAAGCCTGGATTGCGAGGCCGCGCCGTCGCCACGCTGCCTGTGGAACCAGGCTACTCCTATCATTCAGAGTCCAATCTCGACATGATGCAGCCGGTACTGAGCGAACTTGCAAAAGCTTATGAAGTACTTGGTCTGCCATTACGGTCGATTGAAAAGGAATGGGGACCCGGACAGATTGAATGCACTTTTTCTGCCCAGAGGGCCTTGAAGGCGGCTGATGATTATGTATTGATGCGTACGGCCACCAGGCAGCTTTGCCGCCGCCGAGGCTATCTGGCAACCTTCATGTGCCGGCCGGCACTGAAGGGTTATTATTCAAGTGGCTGGCACTTGCACCAGTCACTGGCCGATACGGTAACTGGCCACAATTTATTCACACCGGAATCCAGTAATGACATACTGTCCCCCATCGGGACTTACTGGCTGGCCGGGTTGCTTGATCATGCAATCGAAACCGTGGTATTCGCCTCTCCGACAGTAAATGGTTACCGGCGCTTTGTGCCTAACTCTCTCGCGCCGGACCGGGTGAGCTGGGGTATAGATCATCGCGGTACGATGATCCGTGTGCTCAGCGGTGCGGGTGACCAGTCAACAAGACTGGAGAACCGTACCGGAGAACCGGCTGCCAATCCATATTTGTATATTGCCTCGCAAATCGCCGCAGGGCTGGACGGGGTCGAACGTGGCATGGTACCACCACCTCCGGAAACAGATCCCTATGTTTCCAGCTATCCAATGCTGCCCAGTAGCCTGGCTGCCGCCTTGGATGCGGCGTCCGGAAGCCGGTTGATGCGTCATCAGTTCGGCGATCTTTTTATGGACTATTTTGTAAAATTGAAACAGGCTGAATTAAGACGTTTTGATGATTATAATGCAAAAAGTGAAAGTAAGACCCAGGCCGGCGAAGTTACACAGTGGGAACAGGACGAGTACTTCGATTTTTTCTAGCCCGGATACTGTAAACCTGATGATACTGCCAATCCATGAAGAAACCTGAACATATCACACAGTTTCGTAGCATTTACGGGGCGTTATATGACTATAACGAGCTGGTACAGGACGATCGGGTACACCGCTTGCTCTATACTGATCCGGCGATATTCCAGGAAGAGATGACGAAAATCTTTGGTGGCGTATGGGTCTATCTCGCCCATGAAAGCCAGATTCCGGATAACAATGATTATGTTACGACACGGCTCGGTCTGCGGCCCATCATCGTGACCCGGGACAGCAACGGTAAATTCCGCGCCCTGTTTAACCGTTGTACACATCGCGGCACCACTGTATGCAGGCTGGGCAAAGGCTCTGCAAAGATATTTCGGTGTCCCTACCACGGATGGACCTTTCTCAATACCGGCAAACTAAGCGGGGTACCCTGGCCAGATGGTTATGCCTGTGATTTCTCTGATTCGAAATTTAACCTCGCTCAGGTGCCACATGTGGAAAGTTATCGCGGATTTATCTTTGGCAGTCTCAATAAAAACGCGTTGCCTCTCGTTGATTATCTTGGGCCAATTACCAAGCCGATCGATGAATGGCTAGATCGGCATCCTGGGGGCAAGTTAATACTCAGTGAAGCTAACCGGATGAAGTACAAAGGTAACTGGAAGCTCGCCTATGATAATTCTGCTGATGGTTATCATGTCATATTCTCGCATCGCTCGTTGCTCGAGATGGAAAATCGTATGGAAGTTGACAAGAAAAAGGGAATGTCTTTTTATAAGAATTCCCCTGATCAGGCCCCTATGTATGTCAAGTATATGGGGCATGGCCACCACTTCAAGGACAAGAGGCCAAATGTCGACAACTACCCAGGTGCTTTGTGGGATATTGAAGCTCATCACCCCGGTAAGGAACATTATGAAGAAAAACTACGGGCAAAGTTTGGTGACAAGGCTGGTTATGCACTGGACCTGGCGGCGTCGGAACCGGTAAATATCAATGTATTTCCCAATCTGCTGATTCTTGGCAATCATATCCAGGTATTGCAACCCCTTTCTGTTGATGAGACGAACTCTACATGGTATGGCACTGCCGTAGTTGATGAGGCGGGCGATTTTGATGGTGCGCTGGAGGACATCAATGCGCTCAGGATGCGTACCCAGGAGGCCTTCCCAAATTTTGGCGAGGTCGATGATATGACCAATTTCGAGCAGATACAGGTGGGATTGGGAGCAGTGGAAGATGAATGGATATATATGCACCGAGGCATGGATATTCCCGAACGTATCCAGTTTAACAGCGATGGGACTATAACCGCACCTGCAACTGATGAGGTATTCATGCGGGAATATATGAAGGAATATAAACGACTTATGACCAGCGATCCGCAACTTGTGGTAGTACGCGATATATAGCGGTTAGCATGAACCAGAAGCACGATCCCTCGAAAACCTCGCATTATGTCAGCAACGAATTTTATCAAAAGCTGATCGCCGATTTTTCGGACTGGCAACGCAAGGAGCTCGAAATTGGCGATACAGAGTTACGTGATTCCTGCCGGCGCTTTCTGGAGCGTGAGGCCCGTTATCTGCAGGACCTCCGGTTCGATGACTGGCTTCAATTGTATGCTGGTGAATGTATCTACTGGGTCCCTGCCACGGCGTATGCCGGTGATCCGCGCCGCGAAGTAGCGGTTGCTTTCGATGACAGGCGACGTTTGGAAGATCGTGTTTACCGCCTTCAAATGTCCTATGCCTGGTCGCAACGCCCAGCTTCGCGCACAGTCAGAATGGTCGGTAACATAGAAGTATTTGCAACCATTAGTGACGATATAGTGATGGTACGATCAAACCTGCTGATTCATGAATTCTGGGCCGATGAAACAAGATTGTGGGGTGGTTGGTGTGGTTATCGCCTCCGTCGCGATGACGATGCATGGAAAATACTGGTCAAGCAGGTCAATCTCATAGACTGCGATCAAAATTTGCGCAATCCGAGTATCCTGCTTTAACAGGTTGGATAAAGTGCGCCGGCCGCTGGTCTATTTTTCCGCTGCCCTGCCGCCGTTGTTCTGGTCGGGGAATTTTCTGCTCGCCAGAATCATGCGGGACCATATTCCTCCATTCCAGATGTCATTCTGGCGTTGGGTTGTTGCTTTTGCGATTCTTCTTCCATTTGCTTTCCGGCATTTGTCGGAACACCGGGAGACAATCCGCCATGAATGGTGGTTTCTGATGCTGCTGGGTGTTGTTGGAGTGTTGACGCCGGTCTAAAAATGACCAGATAAGCCCATGTGTAGCGGTTGAATTTTGACCAGGTAATCCACGTATCCTGCTTAATTTCCAGGCAGGAGCAAACAGGGGTGATTACCCTGGTTATATAGGCAAAGATTCGACGGATGTTTTAGCGTGAACATCTAACTATCAGTGAGATTCAGCGGCGGACGAGTCTGTCGCGCAACCCCATCAAGAAATGGCTGCAAGAGCCCAGCGGATCCGAACCCAAGTATCCAAGGGCAAGAGACCACTGGCAAGCTGACCCCGTTTGAACCCAAGCTATTGACCTTCCCTCTGTTTTTGAAAGGCTTGATGGGACTACTGTACTTGAACCTTTTACCCTTGAACAGAACCCCTAAACGGGCTGCGCCTGATGCGCTGCAAACAAAACCCCTGCCACCGGCGGCAGAGCCCGAAAAGAACCTACGCAGCCAAAGACAACCCTTGAACAGGCAAGGCTCACTTGCCCCGGAAAGAAATAACACCGTTGGCAAGAACCCTGTGCTCGAAGCCGCCCGCACCCTTGATGGTGGGAAGTGCGATGACGCTGCGGTCTTGCCACACGCTCAAATGAAGAAAAACCACATGAGCGTTCTAACGAGCCTGTAGAAAAAGTGGTTTAGGAAGAGAGGCCTTGGGTGCGGAGGTCATATGCGGTGGCTGTCAAGCTAGTTGTCGCCTGAATGTTTGAATTTATGCTGCCATTTTGACCTCTAAATATTTCCCCTTTTGTTGGTGTTTTTCGACTACGCTTTGATCCGGATTCAGGTGAACCACGCTGACATGCTGCCAGTTTCGCGTATCACCGCTCCAACGCTCAGGGCGCTCTTTCTTCGCCGCATCATAGACATCAGCACGCCTCTGTAGCAGAGCCTTGTCCAGCCCCTCATGGCGCTCTGCGGGGGTAACAAAGCCGATGGCACTGTGGCGATGTTCGTTGTTGTACCACTGAACAAACGTGGTAACCCACTGTCTGGCAGAAAGCAGGTCTTCAAACTTATGCAGAGGATAGTCAGGTCGGTATTTCAGCGTCTTGAATAACGATTCCGAATAAGGATTATCGTTGCTAACCGTCGGGCGACTAAACGAGGGCATCACACCCAGTGCTTGCAGCGTGGCCAGCATCGTGGCACCTTTCATCGGACTGCCATTGTCAGAATGCAGTACCACCTGATTCGGCGCGATGTCCTCACGTGCGCAAATATCGCGCATAATCTCACCAGCCAGGTCGCTGCTTTCCACGTCATAAATCTGCCAGCCAATAATTTTTCGGCTAAAAATATCCAGGAACAAATACAGGTAAAAATAACACCCCATAACCAGCGTCGGCATATAAGTGATGTCCCAACTGAACAGTTGCCTAGGTGCAGTGGCATAGAGTGCACGTGGCTTATGACGCTGTTGCGCAGGTCTCTCTGCACCGCGATGAGCAAGCTGATTCGCAGCTTTCAACACCCGGTAAATGGTTGATTCGGAAGCGAGGTATTGTCCACGATCAGCCAGCCTGGGCACGATTTGACTCGGCGGCAGGTTGCCTAATTCGTCTGAATTCACGACTGCCAGCAGGCGTTTTCGCTCCAGCTCACTGAGTCTATTTTTGGGCTCTTGCAACCGCACGGGGCGTTGATCGCCACATAGCGGGGCGAGCTGCCAACGTTGCAAAGTACGTTGGCTCAAGGAAATAACCGAACAGGCACGATCCTGGCGTGCGCCCTGAGCTACGGCTGCAGACACCAACATGATGATTTGGCTGCGCTCTGCGAGGGAGGTCAGGTGACCTCGCCCTCCCAAAGCGCACGGAACTTTTTTTGCAAAATCAGCAACGCAGCCGCCTCCGCCAATGCCTTCTCTTTGCGTGTTAATTCACGCTTGAGTTGGTCATTTTCATCTTTCAATGTACGACAACACGGGTGCCTGGCGCAGCCTTCACACCCGCACAAAAAGCGGTTTTCCAGCTTGTCAGATGATGGGAAAATAAACCGTTTTCACGACACCAGGCATGCAATGCTTCGCCGGATAACCCATGGGTTTCATGCAATGCTACCAATTGCGACTCGGCATTCCAGTCCTGTGGACGCTTCTCTTTTACAGCCAATACGCTAATTATCCCCACCTTCTTTGACTTCCTTTTCATCCAATTTTTGACTGTTTGATAATTGACGTTCAGTTCTTCCGCAACCGACCGTACCGTCCTATCACCACGAGAATATACCTTGATTAACGCCTGCTCAATAAATGCTTCTGAATAACGTGATCCCATTGCTTCCTCCAAGTCTAAAATTAAATTTTGAGGCGACAACTAGTCTGACACAAGGGGTATGGTTACCTCAGGCAGGATGCCCTGGCGGAAAAGACTGCGTGATATACGGAGATGCCATACCTTCAGCGGTCCCTGTTCGTTAGGTTGGTCCGGTCATAGACATGAATTTTACCCAGATTGTGCACGATTGAATAGAGCAGCCACTGTGTATTCACCTTGATTTGTCCGCGTAAGGTTAACCGATCCCGGTGATGGTTGCGATGATTGCCAAACACCGGCTCGACGGTACCCAGACGTTTATCATAAATGAGACGGAGCAGGCCGGTACATCAGCATGCGCCAGCGGCACGCTCA
>JBCKWF010000073.1:0-8515 GCA_038922895.1 Gammaproteobacteria bacterium | reverse complement strand
GATGGCCAGTTGCTGCAAGTGGCAACCAGCGGGACAGGGTTGGGGATGCGGGGTGCCAAGGTCACGCTATACCAACACTTTGACGGCACTCAGGAGCTGCGCTGGCGGCAGCGCAAACTCAGCTATACGGTCATGACCAAAGCGCTACGACAGGCGGCAGAAGCCGACGGCAAGACGGTCAATGCACGGGTGGACAAGGCGCTTGAAAAACGCGGTTAAACAAACAACAAGGGGCACAAACCGGCACTGGATCACCCTTGGAGAAATATGCCCATCGGCAAGCCCGCCACCGAGGGGCGTTGCGTCACTCCGTAACGAGAGTGAAACAGGCAAAAGGGGACATTTCTATTTAGCGTTGACAATATCCCCTTGATGGCAGTCGAAATTTAACCGCAATTCTACATGATAATGCATGTCAAGGGCCAGATTCACCTGCATTTATATCGTTACAATCCAGCTGGACGGATTCGAATCTGGCCGGGTACCCATTCTGCATTTCTGTCAGCAGACCGGTTGCATCATTAATCCGGACATCCAGCGAGTATATCTTTGATACATTCGCATAGGGTACAACCACGGGGACATAGCCTTTTTCCTTTAGCTCTTGCAGCCGCGTATTGACTGCCTCTCGGCTGGAAAACAGACCCAGCGATATAGCGTTCTGCAGATCGCCCCGGTTGATTAATCTGAAATCACCGATCCCCTTGCTTTGCATTTCCTCCAGTACGGCCATTGCGTTTTCCCTGGATGGCTGGGGCGCAAGATAGATCCAGAACATCTGCTTGCCCTGTTCTTCTACGAAATGTGTCTGCGCCGGGGTATTTCTTGCATCAAACCAGTCCTGCAACGCATTGATCGGTTCCTCATCCAGCACCGGTCCAATTCTGAAACAGGTATAGCTTGCGATGATCGTACTTGCTTCTGCGAGCTGAATTTCAGGCAGTTCTGTTACCAGCTCAGCGTCTGTCGGCAGATCTGTGGCTACGGGAGTTGCCACCGCTACGTCAACACCGCTGTCGATCGTTCGCGGCGCAGGAGGTTCCGGTAATTCACGTATTAATTGCAGTCGCTGTGCCGAGGCAGGTACCGGTAATACTGATCCGGTTTGTTTGTGCCGGATGGCTGTGTCGCGATCCAGCTCCACGCCGAAATAGACTACATTCAATACCAGCAGAAAAATGAACAGCCACCTCATATCATCCTTTACCTGCGAGCCTGATACCTTCGATGACCAGCAGCGGATCATGACGGAAATCGATTTTCAGTATTTTCATAATGGCGTCCGCACCACCACCGGTAATAACACAATGATATTTGCCCTCGCCTGCTGCATTGATTGAGCGCAAAATGTATTCAATAAAGGCTGTCACGGCCAATGTAGTCCCATTATATACACATTCATCAGTAGAACGTCCTGCCTGCTCACTGAATTTGTATTCGCTGCTTATCGTGATCTGGCCGGCAGTGTTGACCAGCGCCTGCTGCTGCATATAACTGCCGGGAATGATATAGCCTCCCTGGTGACGTCCATCTGCAGAGACAAGGTCGGCGGTAACAGCACTGCCACAATCAATAATACACAGATTATCTTTATATTTATTCCAGGCCGCGATCATGGCCAGCCATCTGTCCACGCCGAGCTGGCCAGGATCGGTATATGCATTCGTGACCCCACAGCAGACCTTGCCCGTCTTTAAATATTCAGGCCTTATCGACCATGCGGTCTCACACAGGTCAGTCAGGATAGCTGCAACTTTATTGTCAGCAACATTGGCTACCAACACTCGCGCCGGTGTTTGCAGACCGCTACTGTATTGCCGGAATACCGAGGGCAGGGTATCAGGTTTGTAGTAATAGGCAGCAAGCTGATCGATACTGCGTTCTGCGGCAGCAAACCGGATACGACTGTTACCAATATCAATATATAGATTCATTTATTATCCTTAACGACAGGTCACCACTGCTGAATCTCGACATCGTGCCATCGACTGACATAATCAGAAATCCATATTCATCTATATCGACAACGTGTCCAGTTACACTCCCACCAGCCTGATGCAAGATAGCATTGCTGCCCCGGGTAATATCCAGTTCACGCCATTTGTCTATGTATGACTCGAATCCATACCGGTCATAATTACCCAGTAAACGAAACATTCGGTTGATAATAATTGCTGCAAGCAGATTGCGGGAAGGGCGATATCCGAATACCCGGGTCAGATCGGTAACATTCTGCGTTATGTTTGCAGCAAGACCTGGTGGCATATCAATATTGATACCAATCCCGATAATCAGATCGATTGCCCCGGCAAGCTGTCCGCGTGATTCGATCAGGACACCTCCCAGCTTGGCCCCGGCATACACAAGATCATTTGGCCATTTCAAGCGGACCGTTGCCGGCGCGATCTCCGCCAGACATTCTGTCAGAACCACGCCGGCAGCCAGTGACAGGGCTGACAGGGTTTTTGGTGCGCTTTCGAAATGCCAGCCGAGTGACAAACACAGACCCGCTGCCGGAGCAGTCAGCCAAAGATTGGTCCCCCTGCCCCTGCCTTCGGTCTGGTATTCAGCACATACAACATGTGCATGAATTGAATTATTGCCTAAACGATCCCGTAAAAGCCTGTTGGTAGAGTCCAGTTGATAATGGATGTCGAGGTCTTGCAGGGTTATCGCTGTAGTAGCATCAAGGTATCCGGAAATCTTTTTCGTATCCAGCAGCTCGACCGGCGCGCTCAACCGGTAACCCCTGCCCCTGACCGCGACCATGTCTACACCCTTTTTCCTTATACTGGCCAGGTGCTTCCACACGGCTGTCCTGCTGACACCCATGCAGTTTGCGAGTTCCTGACCGGAATGAAACTGTCCGTCCGTCAGAATTTCGAACAAACCTGATTCACTGACTTTCATAGTACACCTGACCGCATTACGGAAAATACGCTGCGGTGAAAGAAATTAATCATTCAGCCTCAACTCAATATGTACCAGCGAATGGTAGTGGGTCTGTGAGATCCGTGTGACCGCGTCTGGTCCTCCAATATCTGGAACGTCTGTCCCTGATATGCAACCTGATTACCGGTCCTTGTCGTCAGCACCGGTTACATCAAAGATGCCATCGGACGAACTGTTTATGGAAGGACGAATAGTCGCTTCATCATCAACATTTTTAAAACTGTTCGGCATCAAGGTTTCGTCTGCATATGGTTTAATCTTGTTACTGGAAGCACCGACCTTTGCTGCTGGTTTTGGTTCAGCAGCATAATTATAGTCCGGCATCAAGGTCACTTCATCCGGGTCAGCCCGGGCAGCATCCACAGCGAACCCCGGCAACAGGGTTTCATCTTTCTGGTCAGCCGGTACAGCAGCCGGGGAACTTTCTGCAGCAGAAAAATCCAGATCCAGGTCAAATGCCTGACCGGCCATACTGGATTTGATCGCATCGACATCCTCCTCCTCACTGCTGGCATTTGCACCAGCGGGCTCAGCAAGCCTGGTCTCGCCCGCCGCTTCCATATCCGGCATGATAAAATCAAACTCAACCTTGTGTAATCTAATCCGGTCACCGTGTTTCAGCCTGGTCTCACTACTGATACAGACATCATTGACAAAGGTGCCATTGATACTGCCCTGATCCATAATCCAGTACGCATAATCCTTGTACTCTATAGTGGCATGTCGACGGCCTATGGTTGATTCAGGAATAACAATGTAGTCGAGGTGTCCTGAGTCCTTGCCGGCAACTCGGCCGAACATGGTCGCTTTTATACCCAGTGTGTACCTCGGCGCGGATGTACGACCATTCAGATCATACAGATATGCCTCACTGGCATGGGTTTCAGATGCCTGTTTGTAGATGCGCCCGCGTTTTACCAGCAAGACAATCAGTGTGCCCAAAGTCAGGATCAGGATGACGGCCGCAATAATAATAATCATTGAGCGAGTACGATCCTCTTGTCCTACAGGCTGTACGGGTGCGACAGGCGCTGTTACAACTACCGGAAGTGCTGGAGATGGTTCGACCGCAACTGCAGCAGTATCTACCGGGACCGGACTGGCATCCTGCTGCATATCATTAAATATATCGGTAAATACTACTGATAATTCATCTGCCTGCAAGGCGTGGAACGATTCCCCTCCCGTTTTCAGCGCCATAGTGCTAATCAGTTCGGAGTTTGCGGCCCTGGCAAAACCCAGTGCATAGATCCTGATTCCAGCCTCTGCAATATCGACAGCAAGGCCCTGCTGTAACCAGGCGGACCGTTCAGTGTCGATTTTACCATCGCTTGTCTCTACACCGCTGTCCGTCATGAACACGATGTATTTGTCTGCATTATTGCGACCGCTGTTTTGCAGTTCGGAAACGGCCTTCTCCAGGCCTGCAGCACTGTCCGAATAGGTACCGTTATAATCCAGCTGTGCCAGCGCTGCCGTAACACGTTCACGGTTATCCAGGGTTGCGGGTAGCAACGGAAGTGCCAGTCTGGCCTCCTGATCAAACAGGATGATTGCTATATTCGTGTCATCACCCATCCTGGCGATATATTCAGTTACCGATTTACCGAGCTGATACTGCGGATCATTCGTTTTCATGCTGGTTGAATTATCCAGTACCAGGACGACGTCCCGGAGTCGACCCGATGACCCTGCCTGCAGCAGACCTGCCCCCGGGTCTATCCCCAGCTGATCAGACTGCAGCGGGTCCGGAACAGGCATATTTACAGCCGGGACCGTCACCACGCCAGGCAACTCTTGCGGGTATGCATTTGTGACCATAAATACGGTCAGAATCAGTAAATATCGTGAAAATAGTCTGGCTGGCATGGTTTGATTATACCCGAATGGACAGGCCTGCATAACGACGAGATCGCCATTTAACCGCATTTTTCAGGCTTTTTCCAGACTATCCGCTATGACCGACTGCTATCAAGACTGGCATTCAATCCTGAAGGCTGCAGACAGCCAGGGTAATGACAATATGGCATAGTACGCCAGCAGCGGATTGTGACATGCGGTCACCCGTGAACCTCAGTAAGATACTTCGTTTTCCTGGGTAACATCGTTAATGAAACTGGCGCGGTCTATATTGATATTATTTTGTGCGTTAACCGGGGCATGCAGCTTCAGTTACTATGCACAGTCGGTTTCCGGCCAGGCAGAATTGTTCCGGAAACAACTGTCTGTCCAGGACATCATTGCTGACTCCGCTACCGACCCGCAACTGAGACAGAAACTGGCTGCAATAGAGGCGATACTGGAGTATGCCTACTCTGAACTGGCCTTGCCTGACAATGGCAGCTATCGGCACTACAAGGATTTGAAGCGCGATTACGTTGTATGGAATATTTTTGCTGCACCTGAATTCTCCCTGCAACCAAAACAATGGTGTTATCTGGTGGTCGGATGCGTGAATTACAGGGGCTATTTCCACGAGCAGCAGGCCCTCGCTACGGCCCGGCGACTGTCTGACAGAGGTTGGGAAGTTGCCGTCGGCGGGGTTCTAGCCTATTCGACCCTGGGCTGGTTTGAGGACCCGTTACTGAATACGATGTTGAAACTGGAAACCTGGGAAATCGCCCGTTTATTGTTCCATGAACTTGCGCATCAACGCCTGTATATCCAGCATGCTACAGACTTCAACGAGGCATTTGCCGACGCGATCGCAGAGATAGGCCTGCGGGGCTGGCTACTGACCCAGCCTCCCGATATTAGACAATCCGCCCAGATAACACTTGAACGGCAAGAAGAATTTATCAGCCTGGCCCTGGCTGCACGGGACAGGTTTGCCAGCCTCTATCAATCCAGTCTGTCGGAACAGGACATGCGGACAGAGAAGTCCCGGTTACTTGAACAATTGAACACGGATTACCGGGATCTGAGCAGTGGCTGGGGTGACGATACCCGTTATGACCTCTGGATTAACAGCGAGATTAATAATGCCCGTTTATCCGCGCTGTCCACCTACAGGACTCTGGTTCCCGATTTTCTCGCCGCTTATAAACAGCATGGCTCCAGTCTGACCCTCTTTTACGAATGGATCGAAAAGCTGTCAGATTGCGCTGAAAATGAACGATTATACTACTTGCATCAGCCTGAACTACTTCCATCATGCCAGCCCTAGGACTGCCCACACATACCCCTTGCCGGGACTATAGTGCGTGGATACAGACTTGATTTGTCGCAGATTAGTATTCGTTACACAAATCTGGCAGATTCACCAAATCCAAGTATAATCGTCCGAATAGAGTCGTTTATCAGGGACGTTACCCAGCAGATGATCCCTTAAATAATAACAAGAAATAATTGTGGATAATGGCACGAAACCGGGATACTTGAATTGTATTTCAGGGTGTTTCCAGCTATTTTCCCTACAACTGATAACCAACCTGGAAACATTGATTAAATGTTGAACAAATTTTTCACTAAACCGATAGAACTGAAGGTCGGTGAACGGCCCTATAAATTCTGTTCTATAGCTGACTTTGAATTTGGGCTTGCGGGCAGGACAGCGGTACCGTCCAAGAAAATCACCGACATGGTCAAGTTTTCCACCGAGCAGTTGAAAAAGGAAGCAAACACCATCAAGGACATCGAAAAACGGTTTGTCGGCGTATTATCGAAATCTATCGAGGACACCAACAGCATCAATCGCGCATTACGTGAAATGGATCCTGTTATATTTTCCCAGGACCATGGCTGGCGCGACATTATATCCAGTCTGAATAACGGTAATGATGAGCTGAATCCATTCCGGCGAATAGCACTGGTCAAATATATGCAGTATCTGTCGGCCCGGCAGGAGATCATAAAATATCTCTATTCCGAGAAGAAAAAGACCCAGAATGAACCGCAGGAAGTGCCGGCAGAAGGCAGCCAGTTCAAGGACACCGTCATGCTTGAGAATACCATTTTTGAGCCGGCATCCAGCTTGAACGCGGTATCTGGTGACAAGTTCGAACGTATGCCCAAAGGTGAATCTGTCACTGTAACGTTAAATCCTGGCGAAGATTTGGATATCCTGTTATCTCGCCACGCCTGCAAGATAAAGCGGACCCAGGACAAGCTAAATTTTGTAGATAATGCAGGCAGAAGTTACGAATTGAAAAAAGGCCGGAATGTGGTTGGCAGGGACTCCGTAAGTACCGTCATGATGGACCCGGCATTACGCGATATCTCCCGCATCCATATCATCATTGAAAAATTCGATGATAAAACTATCCAGATAACCGACATGTCATCACACGGCAGCTATTTACAGTTAAAATATCTGGAAAGCCACACCGGTTACTGATCGTCCGGCTTTATACGAAAACCTGATAACTGTATAATCAGTTATTATTTATTTTGTATAAGTAATTCTGCTAGTATCCCCGCCAATAACGAGCAATTGCGTTATTTATCCGGTTTCACCTAATTTAGCTATCCGGTTGCAGGCATGAGCAAAACAAACTTTGATGCGGTAAAACTTGCCTCTGAATATGACAGCAGGCACCCTTCAGATATTCTGAAGCTCGCGCTGGATAGTTTTAACAACAATATCGCCATCTCGTTCAGCGGCGCGGAAGATGTCGTGCTGGTAGACATGGCCATTAAAATCCGGCCGGATTTAAAGGTTTTCTCGCTGGATACCGGCAGACTGCATGCTGAAACCTACAGGTTCCTTGAACAGGTAAGGGAAAAATACAGGATTAATATCGATGTACTGTTTCCGGATGCCGAATCAGTGCAGAAAATGGTGACCAACAAGGGATTGTTCAGTTTCTACAAGGACGGCCACAGGGAATGTTGCGGTATCAGAAAGGTAGTCCCGCTGCGACGTAAACTGTCCACCCTGGACGCCTGGATAACCGGGCAACGAAAAGACCAGAGTCCAGCTACCCGTGCCGGCGTGCCAGTCGTTGAAAAAGATGGCGCATTCTCGACTGCAGACCACACCTTGTACAAATTCAACCCGTTGTCGAACTGGAGTTCAGCCCAGGTCTGGCAATATATCCGGGCAAATAATGTTCCTTACAACGAACTGCATAACAAGGGGTTTATCAGCATAGGTTGTGAACCGTGCACCCGCCCGGTATTACCGAACCAGCACGAGCGTGAAGGCCGCTGGTGGTGGGAAGAGGAAACCATGAAGGAGTGCGGTTTACATGCAGGTAATATCAGCAAACCCTGAGACCAGTGATATCGCCATGCACATAACAATGGTAAAAAAGGTACTGGCAGACGGATCCGCCTGCCGCAAATGCCAGCAGGTCGAAGCACGGCTGGCTGAAGCCAGTCTGCTGGATAAAATTGACCGTGTCGTCATTGCCGATGAACGTGACCTGAACAGCGAAGGCATGCTGCTTGCAGGCGAACACCAGGTTAAACAGGCGCCCTTTTTTATTGTGCGTGACGATCAGGGCAATGAAACTGTCCACACCGTGTACTTCCGCTTTATCAAGGCAGTCTTCAATCGCACCGCCTCGGAGTCTGAAGCAGCGGCAGATATTATCGACACCAGCCCGGACCTGGATTATAT
>JBCKWF010000072.1:0-8538 GCA_038922895.1 Gammaproteobacteria bacterium | reverse complement strand
GTCACACTTTCACCGTCATACTGGCAAAGGCCAGCACTGCCGTACAGGATGTACAAATGCCGCGAAGCACATGGATGTGCGAGACGCTTACATGGATGTAAGCGGTAGGGCGACTCTTGGAGACAAAGCCGAGCGGCCAATAAAACAACCCCATCGTCATACTGGCGAACGCGACCCACAGGATGTGGGAAATGTCGCGGGACGCTTACATGGATGTAAGCGGTAGGGCGACGCAGGAAGCCAAAGCCGAGGACAGGACGTCCGAAGCGACCAGTATCCAGTAAAACAATACTACCACCCCTTGATTTTTACCCTTGCCTGAGACATCCTTATCCAGCCAATCAGCATCTGGGGAGAATGTCATTAGTCATGAAGCAAGCTGGTCCATACACCCGGTCATAACCATGACTTCCCTCCTTTACTTTTCCTATGGCTCTAATATGTCTACACCCAGACTAATGAACAGAGTACATTCAGCAAAGAGTGTATCTGTTGCGCGTCTGGAAAAACATAGACTGAGATTTCACAAGCGGAGTAAAAAAGGCTCCGGCAAATGTGACATTGAATTTACCGATGATGCGGAACACTTTGTTTATGGTGTTGTTTACCGTCTCCTCACAACTGAAAAACAGAAACTTGATGCAATCGAAGAACTGGGGCAAGGCTATAACGAAAAGACTGTGTCCCTGGTCGGAATACATGGTGAACTGTTTGACGCTGTTACTTATTATGCAACTGACATCGATTCATCACTAAAACCCTATCACTGGTATAAAGAACATGTCATACGGGGTGCAAAAGAACATCGATTACCACCTGAGTACATAAGGACCATAGAAGGGGTTGAATCCCTGCTGGGCCCGGATCAAAAGACCCATGACAAAGAACTGTCCATTTATTATTAACCACATCATCCCAGGCACAAAACTATGAGCATTCTATTCGCCCTCCTGCACCACCTTGCCGCCTTTACCCTGTTCTCGTTCCTGACCGTTGAATTCATGCTGCTAAAAGGCGAACTGACCCTGGCACGTGCAAAACAGGTCATCTTGGCCGACACTATCTACGGCGCATCCGCCGGAGTGATACTCGTCATCGGTCTGTTGCGGGTAATCTATTTCGAAAAAGGCACAGACTATTACGCCCACAGCATCCCGTTCGTTATCAAACTGTCGACATTCATCCTCGTCGGCTTGTTGTCGATCTACCCTACGCTCGAATTCATGTCCTGGAGAAGTTCAGTAAGGCAGGGACAGGTACCAACCATCTCTGATGCGAAGATTAAAAAGATAAGAATGCTCATGCACTGGGAGTTGATTGGCTTAACAATAATACTGCTGTGTGCAGCGATGATGGCGTAGGGGATTGGGTAAGTTGGATAAGTCTGATGCGGCGCTGGACGGTCCTTGGTATCCATGCCTTTATCGCGATTGTGATCACTTTCTGGATAATGGTAGTCAACCCATTGCCGGTTACCTGAACCCTGAAATCCGCTTAATCTGTATTTTCTTCAATCTGGATTCGTTGCCAGCCCATAATAGACAGGCAACTATTGACATACTTCGCCCGGCTGTTTCTTTGTTCCCTTAATTCAGTTTCATATTCTCGGTAATACCGTTTATGTTCCCGGCTTGGGGTACACAGGTAGGGATTACCTCTTCTGGTGACGGTGCGATATTCCGTTGTGCCGTCCTCGTTCTTGACTGCATACCTTTCCAGTCGCGTCGTGTTCGCCATGCATTCATAATAATATTCATCCGGGTCCTGGATCGGGTACGGATCAGGATAGGTGGCATCTGACTCGCGGATACAGTTGCCCTTGTCCATCTCAAAATGATCATCCATCTCTGCAACCGGATATTCATCGTTTATCCAGCGATAACCGGGGCCACAACCCGCCAGCAGTAACAAGCCGACTATTTGCATGCAGGTTTTAATCACTATTAAGATCCATATGAATCATGCTTCCAAGAGATAACGGACAATCGGCGGAACAGTTTACTTTAATTCCTTGTTTTCCCGGTTTTTATTGATCAGGCTGGTAATCATTCCGTCTATTCCGGAGCGGCTGATCTCACGGGTGAAACTGGCGCGGTAATTCACGATCAGGCTGATGCCGCTGAACGAAACGTCGATGACCTTCCAGTCGTCACGGTCACGCCGCATCCTTAATACCAGTAATACGGGTTCGCTGGTTTCGCTGTCGAACTCCATTTCAACTATCGCGTCACCATTCGGGGTCATACTGTGTGAGTCAACCGAGGCTTTTTCATTGCGGTGTGAGTACAGCTTGTTGATATTTGAGAACAGCATGTTGCTATAGCTGCGTACCAACAGGGTTCGAAATTCTTTTACCAGTGAAGCCTTCTGTTCAGGGGTGGCCTGTGACCAGTATTTTCCCACTGCCAGTTGTGTCATTACATCAAAGTTAAAGCGCGGCAACAGCTGTTTTTCAACCATTGCATCCAGTTTTGTGCGGTTCCCTGCTATACAAGGCCTCATTGCTACGCATATCACCCATTATCTCATCAACCGTCATGCGGGTAATTTCAGCGGGGCCGACAGCGGCCGGTTGGGCGGCAAGCGTAACTGCAAAACAGCAGGACAGACATACAAGCATGCAGGAAAGTGCTATCTTCATATGCCTTGTTAGACGTGAATGAATATTAAAGTTCATCAGATCTCGCTCTCCTTATTACTTGCATATAAATATAGCCTTTGTCGGTCAGTAGTACCTAAAATATTTGATGCGCGGTTCTGTAATGGGGTCGGCTACCTGAATCAGGACTTGACAAAGTCGGAGACAACTGTGATTAATCCGGGATTTTGTCGCCACCCTCTTTCTGAGCATTGCGATAGCTTATTCAGTCGGAGTTTTTTTCCAACCCTTAAGTGATAAACAGCCGTCAATAAAATTTGTCCGGTTATGTCGCTGGCGCCTTAATTCAGTTTCATAAGCCCTGTACTCTTGTCTTGCCTGATGAGTTGGGGTACAAACATAGGGATTTTGTCTCACGGGCCTGCTCACAGTTATCTCATCATCAGACATATCAGTAGGAGTCCCTTCCGTCCTGTTGTTCAGCATACATTGATAATAAACATCATCTGGATCATCAACCGGGTAAGGGTCTGGATAGCTGTCATTAGCTTCACTCCTGCAACTTCCTTGATCAACAGCAAATTGATCTTTCATCTGTGATACAGGGTAACCATCATTCACCCATGTATAGCTCGGGGTACATCCCGACAGGATTAACAAGAAAACGATTTGAATGAAAGTTTTAATCATTCTTTCCGGCCCGGGTGAATAATCATAATTTTAGACTGCGGATATAACTAATGCAATAAACAGCCCCGCCCCAAGGGGCGGGGAATTTACCCGAAAGCGATTAAAGGGTCATGGGCAAGGAGAAACGCTACGCGATGGCCAATCAGGCCGGCCACTCGGCTTGCTATCCCTGTAGCCTGCCGCTTACATCCATGTAAGTGTCGCACGACCTCTCTCACAGCCTGTGGGCCGGTTTCGCCAAAATGACGAGTATAGTAGTCACCTCGGGAAGGCCTTGCCCCCCGCGTAGGTATCGCACATTCTTCTTAATGTCTGATAGCGCACAGACTTCAAGCTTGCGGCTCTACACTATGGATTATTAAGTATAACCAATAGTTCGGTTTTTTCAGTATGAGGAACCAACAATGAATAACCAATCCGTTATAAAAAATATTTTCAGCGTCCTGTTGATTACAGCAACTGGACTGATCGCCGGATGCGACAAGGTGAGTAGTAGCAATAGCGGAACCGATAGTGGATTCAGCAGTAGTGCCTATGCCGAAGTAATCGATGTGACTCCGATCACGAAGACAGTGCAGGTCCCACGCGAAGTGTGTAACGATGTAGTGGTAACCCGAAATAAAGAGGTCAAAGACCCAAACCGGATACTAGGCACAGTCACGGGTGCGGTAATTGGCGGTGTTTTAGGCAATGAGATTGGCAGCGGGAAAGGCAATGATGCGGCGACCGTTGGCGGGGCCGTCGTTGGCGGTTATGCCGGTAACCAGGTGCAAGAAAAGATACAAGATAATAATGCTTACCAGACAACAGAACGAAGGTGTGAGACCGTCTACGACAATCGAGAGGAGTCCGCGGGGATAAGGTGACATATCGCTACGATGGCGCAGACCGCACTATTAACCTGAACTACGATCCGGACCGACGTATCCCTATGAAAGACGGCCAGGTCTCGCTCTAGAACCAGCACTTGTCCCGGCGCGCAGGGTTGTAGTCACCCTGCTAACGCCCGTTTAAGCTTCAGTCAAGCCGTGCCCAGCGCGGCTTTTACCCGCTCGGGTGTCAGCGGTACCTTGCGGATACGCACACCTGTCGCATCAAAAAAGGCATTGGCAATGGCTGCCGGGGTGACGCGGGTTGTTGGTTCTCCTGCCCCCATCGGTTTGCCCAGTTCCGGCCGGTCAATCTTTTTAATAATGATCGCTTCCGGCGCATCCACCGGCGTGAACAGGGGATAGCTTATCCAGTCCATAGACTTCACCATCATACGGTCGAATTTGACCTCTTCGTACAGGGTACGGTTAGTGGCCTGGATGATATTGCCTTCGATAGTACGGTCCAGGGTAAACGGATTTATAATGAGACCATGGTCAGCGCCGACGAAAAATCGCCTTGCCCAGACCCTGCCGGTATCGGGATTGACCTCGACCTCGGCTATGATCGCATTGGTTGAGCCACTGCGTTGTGCATAGGATATGCCCGTACCCACCAGTACACCATTCGCACCCCGTCGTTTGCGCGGGGCCGTACGCGGTTCCCAGTTGGCGATCTCCGCAGCCGCCCTGATAACATCGGCATCGCGCGGATCCGTCACATATTTAAGCCTGAATGCCACTGGATCCTGACCGGCAGCATAGGCCAGTTCATCCATAAACGATTCAGCGGCAAAGTGGACCTCGGGCCCATAAGGGTCACGAAAGTGGGAGGTGCGTAACGGCGAGGCCATCTCCCGCAGAGGTTTGATGGCCTCCCAGGTGTAACGCTTGTTTTCAAAACCGTATGAATTTTCCGGTTCGGACATGGTCCAGAGCCGTTCGCGCTTATGCCCCAGTAATTGTCCTGCCAGTACCTCACCCGGGCCATCTTCGCGGGAACTGACATCCTGTCTTGAAAATCCCTTCAAATGAAAATGCCAGGCCGTTACATTCGCCGACGGATCAATCAAGCCGCGCATGCGAATGACCGATGCGGGTCCCTTGGGGTCCCAGGCATGTCCTTCGAATCGCATCCACTGTACCCTCACCGGTGCACCCACCGCCATAGAAAGTACCACGGCATCGGCCGCACCATCACCTGAATCCGAGCGACCATAGGTACCCGGCCCGGGTGTCCAGATGGCACGCACCGGTAACGGTTCCCCTTCTTTATAAACTCCCATCAGTTTGGCGGCACAGATGGCGGTATCATAAATCTTCTGTGAATCTGTCCACACCGTACCTGAGTCAGCCTTTATATCTGCCAGGCCAAATGCAGGCCCCATGCGGGCATGTGATTGAAATGGCCATTCATATTCGACATCCAGCAGTTTTCCTGGCCCGCTCAGGGCAGTATCAACATTACCCTCATCCAGTACAACATCAGCCTTGTCTGCGCTTGCATTGCGAATAAAGTCAAACAGGTCCTCTGATGTGGTCGGAAAACCGACATCGGAATGATCCCAACTTACGTTGAGTTCCCTGGCTGCACGTACGGCATCCCACTCTTTGGGGGCCACCACCCCGATAAAATCCTTTTCCACCACAACCTGTACGCCGGGAATATGGCCCACTGAGGATTTGTCGACTGACTTGATAGTAGCACCCGCAGCTGATGGACGAATCATCCTCCCATGCAACATACCAGGTAGCCTGACATGTACGCCGAATTCCGTTGTGGGAATAATCTTTCCGGCAATATCTTTCCTGCCAACCGAGGTGCCCACAATCTTGTAATCGGACGGGTCCTTTAGCCTGGCGCGGCTCTTCAGTCCAAGACCATTACCATATTTTCCGTTCCATTCGAGCGGGACATTGAATAAATTATCGCTTACCAGATCACCATAACTCACGCTACGTGATGGGTTGTCCTTGACATGGATCACACCGTTTTTAACTGCAAGATTCTCCAAGGGTGTATTCAGCTTTATCGATGCCTTCTCCAGCAATACCAGACGTGCCTCTGCTGCCGCGTCCCGCAATGCCACGCCAGAAGCGGTACACCCGGTACTACCACTTGCGCCACCCTGATCCGCCATCATGCCTGTATCACCATATAAAGTGGTGACGTGATCGATATCTACATCCAGTTCCTCGGCTATCATCTGGCTGATGGCGGTATCCACACCCTGCCCCAGGTCCATCTTGCCCCAGTAGGCTGTGACTTCACCTTCCTTGTTTATGGCAATCCAGGTATGCAGCCTGGCGGGATCCAGGTCGCGGCCGGCCGGCAGAGCTGCGGGATGATCGGCAGCCATCAGTGCGCGCATGGGCAAACTGTAACTCAGGACCAATGCACCACCACCTTTTAATGAATTAATCAGCAGGTCGCGTCTGGCAATTTTTAATCCGGTCAAATTTTCTAACATTGTCTCTCCCCCTTAGCCTGCCATCTCATCGGCAGCCCGCCTGACCGCTCTCAGGATAGCCATATGTGTTCCGCACCTGCATTGCAGCCCCACAAGCAGATCACGAATTTCACTGTCTGTGCGTTTTGGATTCGCTTCAAGAAATGCCAGCGTTGTCATCAACCAGCCATTAATACAATATTCACACTGTCCGGCCTCTTCCTGGATAAAGGCCTTTTGCAGGGGGTGCGGGTTTGCGTGGGTCCCGATTCCATCAAGGGTACGGACTTTTCCCTTCGTATCTGAAATCGATGTTATGCAGGAACGAATCGCAACACCGTCGTGTATGACTGTACAGGCCCCGCATTGCCCCAGACCGCATCCGAATTTCGGCCCTTTGCGTCCCAGTTCATTGATCAAGGCATACAATAATGGCATGTCCGGTTCAGCATCAATTACATGATTTTGACCGTCAACATTAATAGTGTATTTCTGCGTCATGAGGTGGCCCCGGATTGCAAAATCGGAATAAATCAGCTGATGAAAGTGTAGCCCAAATAAATGACAATTTCATATACATCGGCTGAAACATAGTCAGATTAACGGATACGATGGATAAGGAATCCCCTGGGAGATAGCCACACCTGATTCTTCCGTTGCCTGGGGAATTCAGGCTCGCAGTAACAAATCTGCAGAAGTTTGCCGGGCAACTTTTACCCGGACCTGAACCCTGCCATTTCCGAAATGATGGGGGGTAAGAATTATGACTTTGATGCTTCTAATCATGTTGACGGATACGACCCACAGGATAGGGGAAATGCTGCGTGATGCTTACCGTGTAGTATACTGATCCAGATGAATTCCAACTTCTTCAGCAAAACCTTCTTCCGTGGAATACTGGTGCTGTTGCCGCTGCTCCTGACTATTTATCCGCTTTTTTATTTTTTTAACTGGCTGAATTCGATAAGTAATGAGTTAATCCAGTCTTTCTTCCCTCGCATGACCTCTCTGCCGGGGGCCGGGATAGTTCTTGGTATCATTACCATTTTCTTGCTGGGATTGCTGATGTCATCGAGGTTCATCCGCCACATCTATGCGTGGTTTGAAGGTCTCTTGCTGCAGATCCCGTTGGTAAAAAGTCTCTATTCCGCCATCAAGGAACTGACCCGGTATCTCGCCCCGGATTCCGGCAGGAATAAGGCCAATAAAGTAGTCGTGGTAAGGATGCCGGACAGCGGTATCGAGATAATCGGGTTTGTCATGAGTAGTGATCTGTCGCCGCTGCCTGACGAGGTGGATAAGGAGGACCGGGTTGCCGTCTATTTTCCCATGAGTTACCAGGTAGGTGGTTTCACCTTGTTTCTGCCAAAATCCTGGCTGAAAAATACCGATATGTCCGTTGAAGATGCCATGAAGAACGTACTGATGGGATGGGTATCAACCAATAGGGATGCCGGGGCCGGTAACGACCGGAAATAATCCGGGATCGCCTTTGTCACAGACCCCGTTAATGCAGTATCACTCAAACCTTGGGGTTTGCGCCGTATTTGTTATCACCCGGTGTGCTGTCAAGTAAGGTGAATACCAGCAACACAATTGCACCAATAATTGGTATCAGGCCGATCAACAACCACCAGCCAGTGCGGTCAGTGTCATGCAGACGTCGTACCGTCACAGCCAGACTCGGGACTAATACGGCGAGTGAGTAGATGATGCCCAACATACCCAGTCCGCTTTCCGCAGTAAGGCTACCCATGGTTATATCAATGACTGCGAGTATGCTGCTGACGATGATATTGAACAGAACAAAAAACCAATATTCCGTAGGTCGGGCCCGGCCACTGAATACCGCATACTTCTTTAACGCTGCAAGATATCAGTTCATATGTTGCCCCCCATGAAATTAATATTTATCTATTACCTGTTTACA
>JBCKWF010000071.1:0-8570 GCA_038922895.1 Gammaproteobacteria bacterium | reverse complement strand
TACATAACTGTTCACCAGAGATGGGCTCTTTTTCAAAAAAGGAAAAAGAGTTTGACTGTGGGCTTTCCTCTTCGTATAGAAGAGCATCAACATATATGTCTGTTAGAGTTCTTGGGCGGATTGCTTGTCCTAACTGATCAAAATTTACTATATCCAAACTATTAAGTAATTTTTGTGCGTATGAAGACAAAAATGGGCGACGATCTTCATAAAATCGCGGCCATAACTCATCTATATGTTGTATTAATCTATCTTGGCCAACAAAATCTAGGTTCAACTCAGAATTTGAAGCAAATGATTTTTTTAATGCGTATTCGGCATTGTTTGATATCTTGCCATTTGTAAGTACTATTACTCTATTGGCTAAAATATTTGAGGCTGGTAGCTTAGGATGGGTTAACGGATGCCTCATTGCCATCCTTATTTGTGTCTCAACTATATTAACTATGTTGTTTTTTTTATCAGCTGACTTAAGGGTTATATCACCTCGCTTTAAAATAAATGCAGTGTACTCTGGTTTTTTGAATGGGGAGGTTGAAATTCCAATTACATCAACACCGGCTTCCTCAGCTCCTTGATTATCTATAACTTCAGAAAATACTGACATCTTTCTAAGGAGGGGAACTACTAACTCTGTACGTAATTCTGTTTCAGAAGATATCGATTCTAAAACCTTGATTTTTTCACTTTCTAACATCACACCCTCCTATTTTTGAGTATCACCAGTTCTCAAATAAATACAAACTTTATTCTCAATTAGGAAAAGGTGACAGATTTACTTATCCTACTTCTAAACGCCCCTATTTTCAGGAGGGATTACCCTATCCGGTTGTGGATTGATTTTTAATAAGTCGTTTAAAGATAAAATAAACCGGGACAAACCATACACTTCACCTTGACTACACCATCAAACACGTAATCGTCGGTGTATTCATCGCCGGATCGCTGTGAAATCCCCTGACCAGCAGTATGTATTCCCCAGGTGAGACCAGTTCCAGTTCGCGTGCAGTTTTTCTGGCTATCTCGTTCGGGTTCATCTTCCCGGCATCTTCCGAATAGACCGGGATTACGCCCCACAGTAATGCCATTTTCCGGTAAACATCCTTCCGGTTGGTAATTGCAACCACCGGGGCGGCCGGGCGGGCCGAACTCATGGTTGCCGCTGACATGCCGCTGGACGTTATGATTACCACCGCGTGGGCCATAATGTCCCGTGAAATATGCGCAGTCGCATTGGCAATCACATCCCAGATCGGTACTGGCGGCATCACCAGTGCAGTATTAGTAGCGCCATACACTCCATTTTTCCACAGGTGAGATTCTGTCTGTCTCGCGATTCGATCCATCATCTGTACAGCTTCAATAGGGAATTTTCCTGAGGCTGTTTCAGCGGACAGCATGACTGCATCAGTCCCAAGCGTCACTGCATGGGCAATATCAGATACTTCGGCACGTGTGGGCCTGGCACTTTCGACCATCGACTCGAGCATCTGGGTGGCAACGATGACAGGTTTGAATCTGGCGCGGCCCTTCTCGATCAACTGACTCTGTGCAACCGGCACTTCCTCCGGGTTCAGTTCCACGCCCAGATCACCACGGGCAACCATTATTACATCAGTTGCCTCCACGATTTGTTCTATGTCTGCCAATGCCTCAGGTTTTTCAATCTTGGCAACGATAGAAGCATGGTGACCAGAGTCGTTGATGATAGTCCGTAGTTCCCTGATGTCATCGGCACGGCGAACAAATGACAGCGCCAGAAAATCTACACCCAGATCCAGGGCGAATTTTGCATCTTTCTTGTCTTTTTCTGTCAGTGACGGGGCCGAGACATTCACTCCGGGAAGATTGATGCCCTTATGGTTCTTTAAAACGCCGCCATATACGACGTCGCAAACAATTTCTGTATCATGGACGGAAATCACTTTTAATTCTATCAAGCCGTCGTTTAAAAGTATCCGGTTTCCCTGCATCACATCTTTGGCGAGCGCAGTGTACTGGGAAGGTATCAGTTCCGGGCCGCCTTCAACGTCGCGGGTAGTGACCGTGATGCGGGTGCCGGCCTTCAGTAAAATCTCTCCGTTCCTGAATTTGCCCGCCCTGATTTTCGGACCGCAGAGGTCGGCCAGTATCCCGATTGGCAGTTTTAGTTCTTCTGCGACTACGCGTATATGGTTATAGCTGGTGCGATGGAAGTCATAGTCACCGTGTGACATATTAAGGCGAAATACATTTACGCCTGCGAGCATGAGTTGTCTGATGATCTCAGCTGTGGCAGAGGCAGGGCCCAGGGTGGCGACTATTTTTGTCCTGCGTTTCTTTAACAGGTTAATTTGTGTCACAATCGCCATACTGTTCTCCGGGACGTAAACATGTTTTTAATAATCAATATGGCATTAATGAAATCTTAAGTCCATGAGCCAATATACCTTGATGAAGAGCAGGCGGTTCCTGCCTTTGTTCTGCGCCCAGTTCCTGGGTGCGTTGGAAGACAATGTATTTAAAAACGCGCTGATTATTTTTATTACCTTTACACTCGCGGACACACTTTCCATCAACAGCAGCATCCTGGTCGCCATGGCCGGCGGTGTGTTTATACTACCTTACTTCCTGTTTTCTGCCACGGCAGGACAGATAGCGGACAAGTACGAAAAATCGTTCCTCATCCGCCGCATTACCTTCGCGGAAATGCTGATTATGGCGTTCGCTGTCACGGGATTTATGTCCCAGAGTGTTTTTATACTGATGACAGTGTTGTTTCTCACCGGTATCCAGTCCGCATTTTTCGGTCCGTTGAAATACGGCATCCTGCCCCAGCATCTCAGCGTGCAGGAACTGACCGGTGGCAACGGTATGATACAGATGGGTACTTTTCTGGCGATCCTCGCCGGTACCATCATCGGTGGCGTGCTGGTTGGGATAGAAGGCTATGGTATATACCTGGTTTCCATACTTGCTGTATGTGTTGCGAGTGCTGCCTGGTTTGCCAGTTGGTATATACCCATTGCACCCGCCTCCGATAACACGCTGCATATCGACTGGAACATTGCCAGACAGACATACCACATCCTCCGCCACGCGATCTCGGACAGTAATGTCTTTATCGCCATCATTGCGATTTCCTGGTTCTGGTTCCTGGGGGCGACCTACCTGTCACTGGTGCCGACCTATACCCGCGATGTCTTGATGGGGAATGAACTGGTGGCGACATTACTGCTTACCGCCTTTTCCCTCGGAATCGGCACCGGTTCGCTGCTGTGTGAACGATTGTCCAGGGGTGATATCGAGCCTGGCCTGGTCCCGATAGGGGCGCTGGGACTCAGCCTGTTTGCCATTGATCTGTTTATTACCGGAATCCCGGGGGTACATCAGGGGACTATCGCTATGGGGGCTGCCGAGTTTCTTGCTTACCCAGTGCACTGGCGCATCCTGCTTGCCCTGACCGGTATTGGTTTCTTTGGCGGTATTTATATCGTGCCCTTGTATGCGATGGTGCAGCATCGTTCCAGTCCGGAACATCGTGCACGTATTATTGCCGCGAACAATATCCTGAATGCATTATTTATGGTGGCCTCGGCCCTGCTGGTTATATTCCTGATAAAACTCGCATTTACCATCCCGCAGATATATCTGTTGCTGGGCATACTGAATCTGCTGGTTACCGGCGCGATATTTATAATATTCCCTGAATATCTGCAGCGTTTTTCCGGTTTTATAAAACCGGGCAGACACCGGCCCCGCGACTGATAAATAATTGACCATGACCGGTCACACGGGTAGTGGCTCAGTTTGAAATGTTCTGTCATTTCGAAGAAGCCCTTCGGCTTCGCTCAGGGCAGGCTCCGCGACTGAGAAATCTTGTCTTTATTGACAATAAAGATCCTTAAGTCTGCGCAAGGATGACAAACTAAGCCATAACCAGCCACCGCATATGGCCGGTTATGGCTATTGAATCACTCTAGAAGGGAATATCGTCGTCGACGAAGTTCTCATCCGCAGCCGGACGGGAAGATGCCTTGGCAGGTTTGGAACCGCCAGCTTCAGAGGGGGGTGAGGGGGGTGAGGACTTCTCATAATTGCCACCTGAGGGGCGTCCACCGAGCATCTGCATTTCGTTGGCTACAATTTCGGTCGTATATTTGTCATTGCCTTCCTTGTCCTGCCATTTGCGCGTCTGCAAGCGGCCTTCAACATAGACCTGCGAGCCTTTTTTCAGATACTCCGCCACAATTTCGGCCAATTTGCCGAAAAATACGACCTTGTGCCATTCAGTTTTTTCCTGCATTTCACCGGACTCCTTGTCTTTCCAGGATTCACTGGTTGCAATACTGATATTACTGACGGCCGCGCCTCCTGCGGTATAACGCACATCCGGGTCATTTCCCAGGTTTCCTACCAAAATGACTTTGTTTATGCCTCTTGCCATGGTTTTCTCCTTAATTTTATAGGTAAATTATCAAACTCTCTTTTGCGTATCATGAGAGAATCAATTTAATATTAGCAGTTTATTTCAGCTGGCGAAAAGGTTTAATGGATACGATACATATACGTGGGGCAAGGACGCATAATCTGAAGAATATCGATGTGGATATCCCGCGCGACAAACTGGTCGTGATTACCGGGTTGTCCGGTTCAGGCAAGTCCTCCCTGGCCTTTGATACCATCTATGCAGAGGGGCAGCGGCGCTATGTAGAGTCCTTGTCTTCCTATGCCAGACAGTTTTTGTCCATCATGGAAAAGCCTGATGTTGACCATATAGATGGCCTGTCACCCGCCATTTCCATCGAACAGAAATCCACCACGCATAATCCCAGATCCACTGTCGGCACTATCACTGAAATCTATGACTATCTGCGCCTGTTATATGCCCGCGTCGGTGAACCGCGTTGTCCGGGGCATGGAATCGTGCTGGAGGCACAAACCGTCAGCCAGATGGTCGATGCGATCATCGCTATTCCGGGTGACGAAAGATTAATGTTACTTGCACCGGTTATACAGGAGCGCAAGGGAGAGCATCTGCAGTTGCTCGATCGCCTGCGCAGTGAAGGGTTTATCCGGGCCAGGATCAATGGCAAGATCCTTGAACTGGACCAGGTGCCCGAGCTGGAATTGCATAAAAAGCACACGATTGAAGTCGTGGTGGACCGGTTCAAGCTGCGTGAGGACATCGGCCTCAGACTGGCAGAGTCGGTGGAGACGGCGACCCGCCTTTCCGGCGGTCTTGTGATAGTCGCCTTTATGGACAAACCCGGCCAGGCCGATATCGTTTTTTCATCGCGTTTTGCCTGCTCCCAGTGTGGCTACAGTATCAGTGAACTGGAACCCAGGCTGTTTTCCTTTAATAATCCGACCGGGGCCTGTCCGAAATGTGATGGCCTTGGGGTGATCCAGTTTTTTGATCCGGATCAGGTCGTGCAGGATCCGGCACTGAGTCTGCCAGGGGGGGCAGTACGCGGTTGGGACCGGCGCAATGCCTATTATTTCCAGTTAATCAAGGGACTCGCCGATCATTACAAATTCGATATCGACAGCCGTTTCAAGGACATACCGAAAAAGGTTCAGAAAATCATCCTGTATGGCAGCAAGGATGAACTGATTGAATTCAGATATATCAGCGGCGGTCGTGGCCATGTAAAACGCAAGCACAGTTTTGAAGGCATAATTCCAAATATGGAACGCCGGTACCGCGAAACGGATTTGATTATGATCAGGGAGGAATTACTGAAGTACCGGGGCATTAAGCCTTGCCCGGATTGTGATGGTACCAGGCTGAATCTTGCCGCCAGAAATGTCTTTATCCGGGACAAGTCCTTGCCTGCCCTTACTGCCATGCCGATCATACTGATTTTCGACTATTTTTCTGCATTCAAACTACTGGGCAAACGTGGCGAGATTGCCGAGAAAATCCTGAAAGAAGTGCGGGAGCGGTTACTGTTCCTGATCAATGTCGGGCTGGATTATCTGACCCTGAACCGCAGTGCCGAGACCTTGTCAGGGGGTGAAGCACAGCGCATTCGTCTGGCCAGCCAGATTGGCGCAGGTCTGGTCGGGGTCATGTATGTACTGGATGAACCCTCTATCGGCCTGCATCAACGTGATAACAATCGTCTGTTGGACACGCTGAAACGTCTCCGCGACATGGGTAATACCGTTATTGTTGTCGAGCATGATGAAGAGGCCATCAACGCGGCAGATCATGTCATTGATATGGGGCCTGGGGCAGGAGTACATGGAGGCCAGGTGGTCGTGCAGGGTACCCCAGCCGCCATCAGTAGGCATGCGGAATCCTTGACCGGCAAATACCTTTCCGGCCGTAACCGGATTGAAATACCTGAGACCCGCACCCAGTTTAACCGGAAACACATGCTCGAAATCATCGGTGCGACCGGCAATAATCTGAAGGATATCACCGTAGAAATACCGGTTGGATTGATGACCTGTATCACCGGTGTTTCCGGCTCTGGCAAATCGACGTTGATTAATGACACGCTTTATCTGACGGTTGCGCGCGAACTGAACGGCAGCAATACCAGCCCATCTGCCCACACGGCCATCCGTGGTCTGAATCAACTTGACAAGATTGTCGATATAGATCAAAGCCCAATCGGCAGGACCCCGCGGTCGAACCCTGCAACCTATACTGGTTTGTTCACACCGATCCGCGACCTGTTTTCTTCGACGCAGGAGGCGAGATCACGCGGCTATAATCCCGGCCGTTTTAGTTTTAATGTGAAGGGAGGCCGCTGCGAGGCCTGTCAGGGTGATGGTCTTATCAAGGTTGAAATGCATTTTCTGCCCGATATTTATGTCGTCTGCGACGTGTGCAAAGGCAAACGCTATAATCGCGAGACGCTGGATATCAGATACAAGGGCAAGAACATCCAGGAAGTGCTTGAGATGACAGTGGAGGACGCGCGCCAGTTTTTTGATGCGGTACCGTCGATTGCGAGAAAATTGCAGACCTTGCTGGATGTCGGTTTGTCCTATATCAGACTGGGACAGAATGCGACCACGCTGTCCGGCGGCGAGGCACAAAGAATCAAGCTGTCCAGGGAACTGTCAAAACGCGATACCGGCAAGACATTGTATATACTGGACGAGCCGACGACAGGCCTGCATTTTCATGATATCAAGCAGTTGTTGCAGGTGCTGCATCGATTACGGGATCATGGTAATACTATTGTCGTGATCGAACATAATCTGGATGTGATCAAAACGGCCGACTGGATCATTGATCTGGGGCCGGAAGGCGGAGACAAGGGCGGGGAAGTCATTGTGACCGGGACCCCCGAGGCTGTAGCAGCACACAGTCATTCCTATACCGGCCAGTATCTGGCCCGGGTACTGCAAAGGTTCAGGCAGGACAAGCCCGGCAGGAATGTGAACAGGAAGACGGCGCTTGCCGGTTGAACACCGGGACGGGGTGGCGAGATAGCTGTGGCATTATGTAGTGGCTGGAAAAACAGAAAATTCAATAACAAAAACGGAGTAACAATGCATGACTGCGCTGATATGCGGATCTTTCGCTTTTGACCATATTATGGTGTTCCCGGATCATTTCAAAAATCATATCCTGCCGGAAAAGGTCCATATGCTGAACGTTTCCTTCATGGTGCCTCAAATGCGACGTGAGTTTGGTGGCTGTGCGGGCAATATCGCCTATAACCTGAGTTTATTAGAGGGGAACGGTTTGCCGATGGGCACGGTCGGAAACGATTTCGGCGTGTATGCAGAATGGATGGACAGTAACGGCATTGCTCGCACCCATGTCAAGGTCATTGACGACGTCTTCACCGGCCAGGCGTTTATAACCACGGATCTGGATGATAACCAGATTACGGCCTTCCATCCCGGTGCGATGGCCTTTTCACATCATAACCGGGTAACGGATGCGAAGGGTATAACCATTGGTATTATTTCGCCGGACGGACGTGATGGCATGATTGAGCATGCCAGCCAGTTTCAGGAGGCCGATATTCCATTTATGTTTGATCCGGGCCAGGGTATGCCGATGTTTGATTTCGATGATTTACGCAGGTTTATTGATCAGGCCACCTGGCTCAGCGTAAATGATTACGAGTGGCAGATGATGCAACAAAAAACCGGTCTGTCACCGCATGAAGTGACTGAAAGTCTAAAGGCGCTCATCATCACCCGTGGTGCTGAGGGATCGGTAATTTATACCAGGAAGAAACGCTATGATATCCCGGCCGTCAAACCCACGGTTATCGCCGACCCGACTGGTTGTGGTGATGCATTCCGTGCCGGTCTTATCTATGGATTGATGAACGATATGGATTGGGACACGATCGGTCGTATTGCAGCGTTAATGGGTTCGATAAAAATAGAGCATCCGGGTACGCAAAATCACAAATTCGACCTTGCTGCTTTCAAGGACAGATTCAACAAGGCCTTTGGCTATTCTCTGTGAAGTATTGTCATCACGATGTGAAGTCTTGTCATCACGAGGTAAAGTACTGTCATCCCGAGGTGAAGTCTTGTCATCCCGAGCATGGTCGAGGGATCTTTGGATGAACGGTAAATTCAAACCGAACGATTCCGCTGTCTGG
>JBCKWF010000070.1:0-8743 GCA_038922895.1 Gammaproteobacteria bacterium | reverse complement strand
TATTTTTTACTCCTGACGCCTCACTTAAAGAGTCCCTGCCTCAGCACTGTCCACTGCTCGTCAATAAATGTAGTCGGTCTTTTTTCAAAGTTGGTCCTGACAAACCGGCTCATATGCCCCTCGATCAGGGTCATGATATGATTTGCAGTCACGTCTATAGGACCACTTGCGCGAAGACCCTGTCCCAGATTGGCCTCACGTAATATCTGTTTTATCTGGGTCTCGATACGATCAAAGAACTTCACCACCCTGACCCTCAATCGTTCGTTTTCACCGACCAGCGCATCACCGAGCAAGACCCTGGTTATACCTGGATTACGCTCAGCAAAACCAAGCAACAACTTCACGATGCGATCACAACGAACATCCGTATCCATATCCTGCTCTAGTATTTTCGTGATCAAACCGAAGACCGTGTCTTCTGCAAAATCAATTAAGGCCTCAAACATCTTGGCCTTGCTGGCAAAATGTCGATACAGGGCAGCCTCGGATACACCGACGGCCTTCGCCAGCGCCGCTGTCGTTATTCGCGATCCAGGATGGATCTCCAGTTGTTCTGCAAGAACCTGGAGTATGTGCTGGCGTCGATCCGATCTGGTCCTGGTTGTCATTGGTAAGTTGTCCGGATTAACCTCGTTTGATCAATGATCCGATCCCCTGGTCTGTAAAGATTTCCAGCAATACAGCATGTTCCACCCTGCCATCAATAATATGGACATTGTTCACGCCGGCATTGACAGCATCCAGCGCAGATCGCACCTTCGGTAACATCCCGCTGTGGATAACACCTTCGTCAATCAGTTTGAGCACCTGATCCCGTGACAATCCTGTCAGTACATTATTGTGTGCATCCATGACTCCCGGCGTATTCGTCAACATGATCAACTTCTCCGCCTGCAGATCAATGGCCATCTGACAGGCAACCAGGTCCGCGTTAATGTTGTAGGACTGGCCATCTTCACCGACGCCGATGGGCGCTATCACCGGAATGAAGTCACCATGTATCAACATGTCAACTAATGCGGTATTGATCTTTTCTACTTCTCCGACATGACCGATATCAATAATTTCCGGCTCATTCAGTTCAGATTCATTGCGTGACAGCGTCAGTTTACGCGCACGAATCATGTCACCGTCCTTGCCACTCAGGCCGACAGCCTTACCGCCGTTGCGGTTAATCAGACTGACAATTTCCTTGTTGACCAGGCCACCGAGCACCATTTCTACAACATCCATGGTTTCTTTGTCGGTTACACGCATGCCCTGGACAAACTCGGATTGCTTGCCAAGTCGCTTCAGCAATGTACCGATCTGCGGCCCGCCGCCATGCACAATGACCGGATTCATACCTACGAGTTTCATCAAGGTAACGTCCCTGGCAAATCCGTTTTTCAACCTTTCGTCTATCATTGCGTTGCCACCATATTTAATGACGATGGTCTTGTTATTAAATCGTCTGATATAGGGCAATGCTTCAGTCAGAACCGAGGCTATCTCCACCGCCTTGCTGGAGTTTTGTATATCTTGCGGTTGAATTAACATGATAACTGTATCGGCCCCGATAGTGTGTGTGAACAGTTGCAATTTTCAGCAAAGATTATCAGAACGGAATATTCAAGTCCGGTTTTATTGACAGCAACAACTGCCGGAATGCGGACTGTATCCTGATCAATGCTTCCCTGGTGTCGGCCTCAAAACGCACCACCAGACACGGCGTCGTATTTGATGGCCGTATCAATCCCCAACCGTCTTTGAATTCTACCCTGAAACCATCCACGGTAATCACTTCAGTGTCCTTGAACGAAAGTTTTGGTTCCAGCTTTTGCATAAACGTCTGGTGTTCACTCTCGGGCATATCAATTTTCAGCTCCGGCGTAGACACACTTTCCGGTATCGCGGCAAAAAACTCGGTTGGCCTGATCCTGGAATTCATCAGTATCTCAAGCATACGTGCCCCTGAATACAGGGCATCATCAAAACCATACCATCTTTCCTTGAAGAAGATATGTCCGCTCATCTCGCCCGCCAGCGGCGCATCCATTTCCTTCATCTTGCTCTTGATCAGTGAATGTCCGGTCTTCCACATCAATGCCTTGCCGCCGCTTGCTTCAATGACTTTGCGCAGATGACTGGTGCACTTTACATCATAAATAATCGTTGCGCCCTGGTTGCGCGAGAGTACGTCCCTGGCGAACACCATCATTTGCCGGTCAGGCCAGATTATATTGCCCTGCCCGTCAACTATACCCAGACGGTCTCCATCACCATCAAATGCAAAACCGAGGTCGGCCTTTTCCGCACGTACCTTGTCGATTAAATGCTGCATGTTTTCCGGCTGGCCAGGATCAGGATGATGATTAGGAAACCTGCCATCCAGCTCACAATACATTTCAATGACATCATGGCCCAGGGCGCGATATAACTGTGGCGCGACTATGCCGGCCACGCCGTTACCACAATCGACCACCAGTTTATAGGCCTTGCTCAGCGCAACCGGTATATCATCCGTAATACGCCGGACATAATCCGGAATTATTTCCGCACTCTCCAGTGAACCTGTGCCGCTAACAAGATCATTATTCATGATACGTTGGTACAAGGAATGAATAGCTTCCTCGGACAGCGTATTACCGGCAATGACGACCTTGAGGCCGTTATATTCAGGACCATTGTGGCTACCGGTCAACATTACGCCACTTTTCGAATTCAAATGATGGGTCGCAAAATACAAGACCGGCGTCGGCACGATGCCAATATCAATGACATCCCTGCCTGCAGCGCGCAATCCCTTTATCAGGCTTTCTGACAGTTCAGGACCCGAGAGACGGCCGTCCCGCCCGACAATAACGGATTTTTGCCCGGCTGCCTCTGCAGCACTGCCAATTGCCTGGCCTATCTTTGCTACAATGTCAGCGGTGAGTGTCTTGCCGACTACTCCGCGTATATCATATTTGCGAAAGATTACTTCAGGCAGAACCTCAGCCTTTTTACCGGCATCCTTGTCGTCGGCAGGACTGAGCTTGTCCTTGACCGGCACAGGTGCTGGTGTTGGTGTTGCCTCGGCCTCTATTGCAGCCTTCCTCTCATCCTTTTTAACCATCCTGGTGATATCCTCACCGGACATACCTGCGGATATTGTTGGAACAGCCCTGCTGTTAGCTGATCTTACCGGCATATTCGCAATCAGTTTTTCCATACCGGGGTGGGCCCCGTCCATAATTGCCCTTATCGCCCCCTGATAACTTATTTCCGGACGATTGCCCGGATGTGCGGAAGTATCTCTGCGCTTCAACAACATGAAACTAATCCCACCAATTACCAGCAATATTACTAAAATGGCCACCGGTGTCGTATAGGAAGTAACCGCACCAGCTTGAACAGCATTATCCGATACCACATTACTGCCTCCCCAATATGCAAGGGTCCAGAGCGTACCGGCAATTGAGGTCGAGACCGGCTCACTTGTGTTCATCAGGCCTGCATCACCAATTTTTCCAAGTACAACTGGATTCCCTGAAGCGAACTGCCTGATTTCCAGATATGCAGGACCCGCCTTCAGACTGGCGAGTGCTTGTTTCAGCAGCTCCACATCCAGACTTAGATGAATGATACCGGTCAATTGGTCAGACTGGTTCTTCACCCGTTCGACCAGCACGATATGCTGCTTCTCTGTACCAAACAAAAGCGCCTCGGTGGCTATCGTGCCGGTAGTTCTTTCGGCCTTGTTCAGCATATCGATAGAACCATATGTAAGTGGCGGAGTACTGGTGTTATCCACCTCGTGTTGACCCGGCAATAATAATCTTAGCTTCAGCGCAGACGGGAACAGTGCCTTTGCCGCGTCCGCCTCCAGCGATAACTGCGCGGTGTCCGCTGTTTCAAACAAGGATTTGATACGCTCGTTGCCCGCATACTCAGTCAGCTTTGAACTGATATCATTAAAAAAACCTGTAACAGACTGTGCGTGCGATTTTGCCGCTGCATCGAGTTGCTGTCTGTTTGATTCCAGATTCGATTGCATACTGGCGCTGTACATATACCAGCTGGCAATTGCCAGCACCAGTACGAGCACTATCGCTCCCGCAGCCAGCATGGCCTGCCGCACTACCCTGCGACTGAACCGTCTTTTTGATACTGGACCTTCAACCATGTTTTTATCCTTGTTTCATTGTATTTATATACGCTCTGACCTGGTCAGAGCACACGAAATAAAAAATGTGATTTTATTCCGTTCGCACAATCAAATACTGTATTTGATAGTTACACACTCCCCTGTGTGGCAGCACACCTCTCACAAAAATCAGAGGTTCCTTATACCGGTATGGCCAAACCCGCCAGCACCTCTCTGGGTCTCTTCGAAACTTTCCACCAGTTCGAACTCTGCCCGCACTACCGGGACAAATACCAGCTGGGCAATCCTGTCACCCGGGCTGATTGTGACCGGCGCGTTACCCCGGTTCCAGCAGGATATAAACAGCTGTCCCTGATAATCCGAATCTATCAGACCAACCAGGTTGCCCAACACGATACCTTTTTTGTGGCCGAGGCCGGACCGCGGCAATATTACCGCAGCCAGTCCGGGATCATGGATATGCATAGCAAAACCGGCGGGTATCAACAGGGTCTCGCCAGCGGACAATGTAACAGTCTGATCCAGACAGGCACATAAATCCATCCCGGCTGAACCGTCTGTCGCATGAGATGGCAACGGAAATTCATTACCCAGGCGCGGGTCAATGAGTCTGATTTGAATTTTTCTCATGAAACCTGTCAGCCACGATATTGATTAATTTTCGGGCCAGCTTTTCCTTCGATAATTTGCCCAGCGAAATACTGCCACCATGCCAGAGTACTTCCAGCGCGTTTTCTTCGGTATTGAACCCAAGACCGCGGCCGACCTGGTTTGCAGCAATCATATCCAGGCCCTTGGCCTGTAGTTTTACCAGCGCGTTTTCATAAACAGCATCAGTTTCAGCGGCAAATCCGACAGTGAAAGGCCTTTTCCTGTAACCGGAAACCATCGCAAGAATATCAGCGTTTTTCTCAAGGTCGAGACTGATTCTGTCGCTGCTTTTCTTAATCTTGTGGCGGGCCACCCTGACACAGCGGTAATCTGCCACGGCCGCCGCTGAAATAAATATATCAATCCGCTCCAGCTCATTCAAAACCTGCGCCTGCATCTGTTCGGCCGTCTCAACCGGTATGTAACGGACCCGCTCTGGTGGTTCCAGGCTGACCGGACCGGACACCAGGGTCACATCTGCCCCCGCTTCCATCGCTGCATGGGCCACCGCAAAACCCATTCGGCCAGAACTGTAATTGGAGATATAGCGGACCGGATCTATCGCTTCACGGGTCGGGCCGGCAGTGACAAGAATCCGGGTGCCGGACAACAACCCGGTCCGAAACCGGTTTTCAATCGCCTGGACGATATCAGCCGGCTCAAGCATACGGCCGGGACCTGTTTCACCACAGGCCTGTTCGCCCTGTGCCGGCCCCAGAATTTCCGCCCCCCGATTCGTTACTGTTAGAATATTTTGCTGGGTGGCCACTGCCAGCCACATCTGCTGGTTCATCGCCGGTGCCAGCATCAACGGGACATCAGCGGCCAGACAAAGGGTGGTCAGCAGATCATCTGCCAGCCCATGCGCGAGCCTTGCGATAACATTGGCCGTAGCGGGCGCAACAATAATCAGGTCGGCCCAGCGTGCCAGGGTAATATGGCCCATACCTGCCTCGGAATCGTGATCCAGCAGGCGGGTATAAACAGGACGTCCGGAAAGCGCCTGAAAAGTCAGGGCAGTGACAAATTCGCCGGCGCCCCGGGTCATGACGACATGGACTTCAGCACCGCGCTCCCGCAATCTTCGTACCAGATCGGCGCTTTTATAGGCTGCAATGCCACCACTGACACCGAGCAATATTCTTTTATGCGACAATGTTTTCATGAGCGCAAGTTTACCCTAATTTTGCGCCAACTCATTATAAGAAAGGGAAAAAAGTTGTATATTGGCAGGTAAAACGGACACGGAGGTCCATATGAAGATAGCTGAATGGCCAGAATCAGAACGGCCAAGGGAAAAATTGCTGACCAGGGGACCGGCCAGTCTGTCGGATGCGGAGTTACTGGCGATATTCCTGCGTACCGGTATCCCGGGTAAATCCGCAGTCGATCTGGCCAGGGAACTGCTGCTCCATTTCACCAGCCTCAGGGCGCTAATCGACTCCAGCCAGGCCGAGATGTGCAGTATCCGAGGTCTCGGCACGGCCAAATATGTCCAGTTGAAGGCCACACTGGAGCTGGGTCGACGCTATCTGGAAGAAACCTTGAAACGTGATGCCCCGCTGAAAAGTCCGGAAATGACACGGGATTTTCTGATGTCTCGCCTGCGTGCCTACCCATATGAAGTATTTGCCTGCCTGTTTCTTGACAACCGCCACAGGATCATTGCCTTTGAGGAACTGTTCACTGGTACGATCGATGGTGCCAGTGTACATCCGAGGGAAGTCGTCAGACGCAGCCTGTTCCATAATGCCGCAGCGGTTATATTTGCCCATAATCATCCATCGGGTATTGCCGAACCCAGTCAGGCAGACAAACATATTACCCGCCGACTAAGTGATGCGCTGGGATTGATCGACATCAGGGTACTGGATCATTTTGTCATCGGAGATGGAGAGTCGGTGTCATTTGCCGAACGCGGCTTACTCTGAAGCATGAGCATTCCGGGTCCATTTAACACAATAACGCCGGCAGCGTAGCTATTTTGAGACAGGTTCTAATATAATCCGGATAAATGTGTAATCTATCCTGCCTTGCCCGCACGCTGAATAGCGACGTATGAAACGGCGAAGTTTTCTCCATACTGCCGCAGGCATACTCACTGCTGGCTTTCCGCTCAACACCCGGGCCAGATTGTCCCTGACGGGCGTATCTGCATTAGCCCGGACCGGATTGTTAGTTTTTCTTGGTGACCGTGATTGCATCTGCTCGATAGGACACGCCTACCGTCTTAAGTACCCCGGTGAAAATGACCTGTCTGCACTGGCGGACGCGATCGTGTTTGAACACATCCATACGGAACGATTGCCTGACAGTGACCTGAATGATTACATCGACAATAAGATCAGACAGGATTTTGAGCAGGGTGATACCCTGTTGCTGAACGGATGGATGCTCTCCAGGACCGAAGCCCGGCAAACCGCACTTTATTCCATCCTGTATTCCTGAACTCCGTAATGCACACCGATGCACGCGGGTTAAATGATGGCAGCCTGATTGAAGGTGATATCTGTATCGTCGGTGCCGGTGCTGCGGGTATAGCCATTGCGCTCGACTGGCTGCACACATCTGCCAGGGTCATCCTGCTCGAAGGCGGCGGATTCAATCTGGAGGCCGGTTTGCAGGACCTCTACCGTGGCGAAATCACCGGCAGACCATACTATCCGCTGGAAGCCGCACGACTGCATTACTTCGGTGGAACGACCGGACACTGGGGCGGCTTTTGCGCACCCTACGATCCTGTCGACTTTCAAAAACGGCCCTGGGTACCTGACAGCGGCTGGCCGATTACACGGGAAGATCTGGATCCTTACTACCGGCGTGCGCAGCAAGTGGTTGAGCTTGGTCCGTATGAGTACGCTGCCAGTTACTGGGAAAACCAGGATCCGGACATGATACGCCTGCCATACAACCGCCGTAACGTCTGGACGAAGATGTGGCAATTCAGTCCACCCACGCGTTTTGGCAGCAGATATCGCGATGCGATCGTTAACTCAGCAAATGTGCATCTATATACGTATGCAAATGTCTGCGATATAGAAGCGAACGAACCGGTCAGTGCGATAGATAGTTTAAGCTTCAGGACATTGGAGGGAAGGCAACATACAGTCAAGGCGCGTTACTACGTGCTCGCCTGTGGATCGATACAGAATGCACGCCTGTTGCTCGCATCAAACCGGCGGGTAAACACCGGGCTCGGTAACGATAATGACCTGGTCGGGCGCTATTTCATGGAACATGTGCAGATGCCGGTCGCCGAACTGGTACTGCAAAGACCGCGTGCACTGAAAATATATCGGTGGAATAATGGCCAGACCCACCCGTACGGTGAACTGGCACTGACCCGGGCGATACAAAGGCAAAACCATCTGCTGAACGGTACGATCAGCCTGACCCCAGGCGGAGTTGGCAATAATCCACGTGGGACGTTCCAGGAGTTTCCGGCTGAGCAATTACTGCACTACTCCGATGAACAGGACACTGCCAAACCCGCACAGCAGGATGTGGTTGAACCTGCTGATAAAAAGGTGGAGAAACCAGCAACCGTGTCACCCTATCAGATGTTCAAACTGGCCTGCCGCCATGAACAATCACCCAATCCTGATTCGCGTGTGGGTCTGGGAACAGACAGGGACGCGATGGGTATGCCAAGGGCAATATTGCATTGGCAACTGGCCGAGATCGATAAACGCTCAATCCGTAAATCCTGCGAGATCCTGGCCAGGGAGACCGGTCGAAGTGGTCTCGGCCGGATCAGGTTGCTGGATTGGCTGACAGACTCCGCCGATAACGAATGGCCTGACTTTCTCAGCGGTGGATGGCACCATATGGGCACCACCCGCATGCATGAAAATCCACGTCACGGTGTCGTTGATGTGGATAGCGCGGTTCACGGGATAGCAAACCTGTTTATAGCCGGTGCATCGGTATTTCCGACTGCGGGGGCGGCGAACCCGACCC
>JBCKWF010000069.1:0-8748 GCA_038922895.1 Gammaproteobacteria bacterium | reverse complement strand
CGAAAAACGGTCCGGGTGCCGGCAGGATTGATGGCAGAAATATCATGCATTTTGCGGTTACGCTGGCCTGGCAGGACATGATCCGTTTTCTGGATGATCAGGGTGTTGATCTTAACCATGGTGACAGGTATGGTATGACCCCGCTGATGATCGCGATGGGCGATCCTGAGTCACGCTATTACCGCAATATACCGATAGGCAGATACGATGATCGTTATCGTCGGCCGCGTGGCAACGAAGAAATTGAGGCATTGCTGCTGGAAGTTGGCGCAGCACCGTTTACCGGAAAGGTAGTTGATAAGGGTTCAGTAGGCTAGACTGGATGAGCATTTAAATTCAGTATTCAAAGTTGTTCTGGAGTTTAAAAAGGCGTTTAAAAATATAATTAGAGGGGGGCTGATGTTTACAAAAAAACCAGGTATTTGGATCATGGCTATGCTGGTCAGTATGTCTGTCGATATGACGGCCTTACAGGCACAGCAGTTGGAAGAAATTGTCGTCACTGCGCAGCGCAGGGAACAATCCCTGCAGGAAGTGCCAATTTCAATTGATACATACACCGGTGCGGAAATCCGCAAGCAGGGATTCCGGGATCTGGAGGCACTCGCATCGCTTACGCCTGGTCTGATTGCGATACCGCAGCAGGACCAGTCTGTCATCATGATCCGCGGGTTTGGTACGACGGGTAATGCGCTGACGCTGGAACAGGCTACACCTATATTCCTTGACGGTATCCATTTCGGCCGTATGTCGCAGGCGAAAATGGCCTATATGGACGTGGAACGAATCGAGATCCTGAAAGGGCCGCAGCCGGTCTACTTTGGTAACAACGCCACTGCAGGTGCGTTCAGTATTACCACAAAAAAACCGACGCCGACCTGGGAAGCCGACGCCAATTTTGAGCTTGGTAACAATAGCACCAAGCAGGCTGATTTCGCAGCGGGTGGTCCGATTAGTGAGACACTGGGTATGCGTGTCGCAGCTAAATATGAAACGACCGAAGGCTATTTGATTGATTTAATAGATGGGCATAAATTTCCACATCAGGACGACATGGGCGGCAGGATAACGCTGCAGTGGACCCCCAATGATCAGTTAAATGTAACCACCAAATTTGAGGTATCGGATATCGACGCCGGCAGCGAAGGCAAAATAATCTGTCTGACCGGTGATACGATGGTTTATGGCAGGAACGGGCCATTGGTGACATCGCCACCGGCAACTGTAGCGCAAGGTCTGGATGGTGCGCAGGGTACCGAGGGTGAACCGTTTTCAGTCTGGGCGAATCCACCCATAGGCGAAGGTACAGTCATTCCACATGCGCCGATGCCGACCGTTGCCGGCGGAGATTGTTTAAACAGCAATATCAGCCGCAGTAACGAAGGTCCGTATTTTGATGTACCGACCTATATCCGCCAGACCAATGTACGTTCAGGTATGCTGGATAACCGCGAGGCGGCCCAGGCATGGATGGACTGGGGCCAGGACCCGCTCGCCGGACCACAGGGTGCGTTTAACGATAGCATTAATGGTTACGAAACCATTGGTTCGATGAATTCGTATGTGGATGTCGCCTATACGCTGGACAACGAAATCAATATCCACTGGTTGACAGGGTTCTCCAAGTATGACCGCGAGACCTCTGAAGAGAATTTTGACTCGCCTTACTACGAGAACAACCAGATCCGCAACGAAAACTTTGATCAGTGGAGTTCAGAGCTTCGTTTTGCCTCACCAACCGGAGGCATGATTGAATGGATGGCGGGTCTGTATATACAGGACACTACGCTCGACAATGTGACCGGTAATCTGCGCGCCAACGTTCGTGATGGCATACGTATGAATACGGTCTGGGAGGATGTGCGCTGGAAGTCAGCGTTCAGTACCTTGACGTTCAACTTTATGGACGACAAGGCCTCTATCGATCTGGGTGCCCGTTATTCCGACATTTCCAAGCTGACCTTTGCCGGAGGTCGGGTGAGGCAGTGGATAGTCAATGGTTGCCCGGATAATGATGGAAATATTAATACCACGGCAGCGGCATGCGTTATCCAGACAACCCCTGCGCTTAGCGGCAGGCTAATCCAGATCACAAATCCTGCTGAGCATGATATCTTCCTGCCGTATAATCCGGCCCTGGGACTCTGGTATTTCCAATCGGCTGGTCTGAGGGAAGGATTCGGAACCCCTGCCCCCCAGGCCCTGGTCACTCCGGGTGACTGGAAGGGAACCACGGGTGCAAATGTGGTTGGTATGACCCGCTACTATACCCCTGCGGAAGGTATAACTGGCCAGGGGCCGATAGGGGGCCGTAATTACCCGGGTGCTATCGAGGGCAGAGATGGTGATTTTGGTTCAACAGAGGTTGATCCACAGGTAGTTTTACGATACCGGCCCACGGACAATCATTCCTTGTATGCCAGATGGGCACAGTCGTTCAAGCTCGGCGGCTTTGATACCGGGCAGACAACTATCCCATCTACGTTTGCCGAATTTGATTTTGGCAATGAACGGTCCGAGACATTTGAAATCGGTTCGAAGGGTATGCTGCTGGACGGCCGCGCCCGTTATGGGGCCTCTATCTACGAGACCACATTCTCACAGCTTCAATTGCAGGCTGCGACCGGGCGTCTGGATGACCCGAACGTGAACGTGAATGCCGGGGCGCAGGTTGTGAAAGGGGTCGAGTTAAGCATTGATTATGCGGCGACGGATAATCTGACCTTAAGTCTGGCCGGCGCAATCATGGATGGTAAGATGAAAGAGTTTTTCAATGCCCCCTGTAATGCTGCCGAGCGTAGATTGCCTGAACTTGGATGCGAATATACCGGTATAGAAGCAGCTACCGGCATACCCGTTGGTATAATAGACCGTAGTGGTCAGCAGGCGCCGTACACGCCGGACTGGGGCCTCATCTACGAGGCCGACTATCGCTATCCGGTAATGGACCGGTATGAAATCACCGCCAACGCGAAGGGTTCGGTTTCAGATGATTATTTTACCTCCAGCTCTGACTTCAGCAAGGACCTGGTGTATGACAGGAATGCTGACCTCAGTCTGAGTCTGGGCTTTGGTGACGCAGAGGGTAGCTGGCGCGTAGTGGCCTGGGGCCGTAACCTGCTCGAGGTCCGTCAGACCTATCATCCGGAATTTGACTTTACCAGACTGGGCTCGTTCGTCAGCGAAGTCAGCCCGAGTAACTTTACGACCTATGGACTGAAATTCGAATACAGTTACAGATAAGTTGTCTTGTTTTCAAAGGCCGGGCAGATTGCAGTCTGTCCGGCCTTTTTTATTCACTATCAATAAGTCAATATTCAAACCGGCCATTTTGTTTATTGCTGGTTTGTGCCAGAAGCCACTCTGAAATGTTCACTATATTTCCGGAGGTTATCCGGCATGGAGGGGGCAATGTTGACCAGATTATTCATCGTTAGCCACACGATCATCTCGCTGCTTTTATTACATCCGGTATATGCACAGGATCCACAATTTACTCCTGTCACAGAAGAAATGTTATTGAATCCTGATCCTGCCGACTGGTTGATGTTCAGCCGGACCTTTGACAGTCAGCGCTTCAGCCCGCTCGACCAGGTCAATCGCGACAATGTAGACAAACTGAATCTGGCCTGGGTCCGGGGTATGCATGCGGGCGACCGTCAGGAAACTATACCACTGGTACATAATGGTGTTATGTATGTGGCCCACCCCGGTGGTATCGTCCAGTCCCTGGACGATACCAATGGCGATCTGATCTGGGAATATCGGCGCACCATGCCGGAAGGGATACGGGAGAAGATCGAGGTCGAACGGACCCGTACCCTGTCGATATACAAGGACAGGATTCTTTATGCCTCACCTGATGGATATGTACTCGCGCTGGGTGTGGACAGTGGGAAAATTCACTGGGAAACAAAGGCACATGATTATCTGGCCGGGGTTGAACATTCGACCGGTCCTATGGTTGCCGCAGGCAAGATGATCACCGGGCGTAACTGTGATGACGGATCAGATGTTCGTGAAACCTGTTTTATCGCAGCGCATGACGCCGATACCGGCAAAGAGGTCTGGCGGTTCAATGTCGCAGCCGGGACGAATGAGCCCGGCGGTGATACCTGGGCCAATAAGCCGGACGGCAGCCGTGCCTGTGTACCCTGGGGTATGCCTGCCAGCTATGACCCGGTGCGCAGGCTGGTTTATTGGGGCGTAGCCAATCCAACACCGCATACACGCTACAAGCGCCATAACGGTAATCCATTTGCCATTCCGTTGACCGCACCCGCTGAACTCTATTGTAACTCGACGCTGGCGCTGGATGTTGATAGCGGCAAGCTGGCCTGGTATCACCAGCATTTGCCTGGCGATGACTGGGACTCCGACTGGACCCAGGAACGCGTACTGGTCCGCTCAGCATTCAATCCGGATCCCGCGCTTGTCAAATGGATCAATCCCGATGTCACCCGCGGCGAGCAGCGTGATATGGTTGTCACTGTGGGTGAACCGGGTGGACTGACCGTGCTGGACAGGGCGACCGGTCAGTTCCTCTGGGCGATGCCCTTCCCGTTTGCTACGCCGTACTTCCATATTGCAGATATCAATGTGCGTACGGGTGCGACCAGCATCAGTCGTGACATGGTGCTCAGTGTTGCCGGTCAGGAACACAAGGTGATCTGTTATGCAAATACGAAGGGTTATTTCCCGATGGCCTATCACCCGGGCGAAAACGCGCTGTATATTCCGTACCATGACACCTGTTTTGGCCGTAAGGAGGCGTTCAACACGCGTGACGGACATGAAGGACGCGATTCCTTCATTCGTCCCGGCGCAGACCCGGACCACTATGTCGGCATAATGAAAGTAAATATGGAGACCGGCCTCCAGCAGGTACTGCATTCACAACGTTTCCCGAGCAACGGCGCAGTCCTGGCGACAGCGGGTGATCTGATCTTCTGGGGCGATATGAACCGGCGGTTCCGGGCGTTTGATGCGAAAGACGGCAAAATTCTCTGGGAGACTATACTCGGAGGAATAATCCAGAATAGTACTATCACCTATGCGGTCAATGGCAGGCAGTACATAGCCGTGCTGACCGGGGATGGCGCAGCGCACACGAGCGGTAAACTTGAGCTGGTACCGGAACTGCGAACGGCAAGGGCGCATAACGCCATCTACGTGTTTGCCTTGCCGGAATAATTTTTTCCACGTAAGGGACGTTTGGTCACGACCGTCAATAATACGGCAGCGGCCACATCGCCATGCCTTGATTACCGCAGTAACCTGCGTACCGGTCAGGTTTGGCACCGACACGGAATACTGGTACAGTTCTACCTGAAATTTTTCTCCACAGAGGTATTTTTGATGTATCGTTTGTCTTTCTCTTCACTCATGGCGGCTGTCTGCATTGCCGCCGCAAACCCGCTGTACGCTCAGCAACCGGAACTCCCGGTAAGCCAACCCGCCTCGGAGTCCGGTATCATTACCGTGGACGGGGTGGTCACGTTTGACGCGGCGTTCTTCAGCCGCTACCAGCCGAATACGGCACTGGAGATGGTTAATCGAGTGCCCGGATTTACCCTGAATGACGGCAGCGGTCTGCGTGGCTTCGGTGGTGCAGCCGGAAACGTCCTGATCAATGACAGGCGTCCGAGCGCAAAACAGGATCTGCCTTCCGCAATCCTCGGTCGAATATCCGCAGGCATGGTCGAGCGGATTGAACTGATCCGTGTCCGCATCCGCGACATCGATCTGCAGGGTCATGTTGAGGTTGTAAACGTGGTGTTACACGGTGATGCACCGGCCACGGTGCGCTGGGAATTGCATAATCGCCAGAACTTCCTGGTCGGCTGGTCCCCGGGTGCATCTATTTCGCTGGTCGATCAATGGGGCGATATCGAATACAATATCGGTTTTGATACGCGCTGGGCGAATCTCGGAGATCCGGGTGTCATTGAACGTTATAACGGTGCGGGCCAATTGACCGAGATCCGTACCGACTATGACGCAGGTAACGGTCCGAATGTGAATGGCTATCTGAATGCTGCCACCTGGTTTGGCCAGACGTTTGTGCAATTGAACGGACGTACCGGGATCGAGAACCGGGATCTTGGCCTGTTATCAAAGCGCGAAAACCAGTTGAATGGGGCGGTTACGTACCAAGATATCCTGACCATACGCCGCAATACCAGGCTGGAACTCGGTCTCGACGCAGAGCGGGTGCTTACCCCGGTGCTGCTGGGCAAGGCGATCGTGCTTTATAATCTGCTGGATGGCGAGCCGTCAGTATCACAACGTGATCTGACGCCATCTGGTGTGCAGACGCGTTTTCAGCTCGAAGATGAGGAATCCCAGAGTACTGAATTCATTACGCGCATGGAGTTTGACTGGGCCGGGATTGATGGTCATGCCCTGCAGGCCGATATCGAACGTGCGGTCAATGTACTCGATAACGCGCAGCTGTTTACCGACGATACCGGTGCCGGTCCAATCGTGATCGCTATCCCCGGTGGTAATGTCCGGGTCAAAGAGGTGCGCTGGAACTATCTATTGCAGGACAGCATGTCATTTGGAGATCTTGATATTGACACCGGTATCGGGCTGGAGCGCTCAACGATATCGCAGTCCGGTGATTCGACACTGGAACGCTCATTCAAATTTTTGAAGCCACGTGCAATCTTTACCTGGTCGCCGGTACGCGGCAACCAGACCCGCCTGCGTCTGGAGCGGGAGGTATCCCAACTCGATTTTAACGATTTCACCACAGCGACTGTGTTCGAGGATGATGACGTGGCACAGGGCAATCCGGATCTACGCCCTGACAGTACCTGGATCTCCGAGCTGAGTCATGAAAGACGCTTTGGCCGCGTCGGTGTGATCAAGTTGACCGCATTCCATCACTGGATCAAGGATGTACTCGATCTGTTGCCATTGGGACCGACCAGCGAGGCGCCAGGTAACATTGGCGATGGCCGTCGTTGGGGCGTCATACTGGAAACAACGCTACCGCTCGATTGGACCGGCCTTAGCAATTCCCAGATCAGTTTCAGGGCCAAGGGTGTGGATTCGACCGTAGTGGATCCGGTCACTGGTGAGAACCGCAGACTGTCCGGTGAGGGCAGTTTCAGGGGCGATCTGCTGTTTCGCGATCTGGACAGGTACGCCATTGATATCGATTTCCGCCAGGACATCGAAACTGCGAAAGTATCCTGGGGCTGGGGTGTGGCCGAGCGCGACAGCCGTATATTGTACAAGGCCAATGAACTTGATATTTTTAACGAGGGATTTGATGTAGGTCTGTTTATCGAGACGACGCGTTGGTTCGGACTGAAGATGAGTATAGAAGGCCAGAACCTGTTAAATAACGAAGTGACACGGGATCGTACTATCTACACTGGAGAAAGATCGCTGACGCCGGTGTTACGGCGTGAATTGCGCGAAGGCCATAATGGTGCGCGTGCGCTGTTTAAGATAGTCGGTTCATTCTAGGCGTAGATACAAAACCGGTATTATTTGACCGCAACGTCTTACGCAGTCTTTCTGCCTCGCACTCTCGGCAATGAAGTCAGCTGTCAGGGAAAAATATTTTATTAACAGGTAGATGCGATACTTGTTAGCATTTTGCCAGGTTGACGCTGGGATCCGTAATGAATGCGCAACAGTCGGGGATCAACTATACTTTTATCTGCAAAAGTCGTTTTTGGTGCGGTTCCAGATAAGGATCGCATTGATTTATCATTCAGGATAATCAGTTACTCAGGGGGGCGTAATGAAACAATCAATATTAAAGCTGGTGTCCTTCACAGCACTGTTGCTGATAACCGCAATGACGATCACGGTGTCCGCGCAGCAGTTGCCTGAAGCAGTAGTCAAGTGGCCGGACACGATTTATACAAATGCGAAGGTTGTCACGCTGGACGTGCATGCACTGAATGATGACCCCGGCACGATAGCCGAGGCGATTGCGGTCAGGGGTGAAGAGATCCAGGCGATAGGCAGTGCAGCCGAGCTTGCAAAGATGAAGGGACCGAATACCGAGGTAATCGATCTCGGCGGCAAGATGCTGATCCCCGGTTTTATCGAGAGCCATACCCATCCGTTCGAATTTTTTGATGCAAACCTGCCCGAGGCGGAACTGGCCCTGCCGCATGTTTCCATGGGCGTGCAGGTCGAGGCAAGCGCTGAGGAAACCTACGCGAAGATTACCCGCTATGTAAAGGAAGCCGGTGTGAAACCGGGTGAATGGATAATGATAGAGTTAATCCCGAATCCGCCGAAAGGGATCGCGACGATCTGGGACATTGCGGAGGGCTGGATAGGTACGCCGGATCCGAAAGACCAGCAGTTTACCCGCGCGGGCATGACCAAGGCACTACCGAACAACCCGGCCAATGCCGGAGTCCGGAATGTACGTGAACCGGATGGTCTGGTACGTCGTCACCACAGCCTGGAGAATATTGAACAGTTGCGTAAGGCGGAGGACAAGCAGCTTGAATATTATGGATATCGGGAAAATTACGATACGCTCGTAGACGATGTAGTTGCGCACCAGCGTCGTGCCCTGCAGGGCCTGACCGGCAGCCATGCGTTTATCATATTCAACGATCTGGGCTGGGCGGCAACTCAGAGGTTGATTCCGGGCCTGGAGGCCATGGTGACTGCCTTACGGCCGGACATCCGCAATGCCGGTGCGCGCGGCATCCTGGGTACCGGCGAGAAGCGATCCTGGATGGAGCAGGTATTGAAGAAACCCTA
>JBCKWF010000068.1:0-8794 GCA_038922895.1 Gammaproteobacteria bacterium | reverse complement strand
TTGGCCACAAACCATTGGATCTCATAAAATTAGAACAGCAGTACCGGGGCAACACCGCCAGTCCTGATCGAAGCCCATACCGGACGATGAGTACAGAGGGCCTGCTCCCGGCAACTCGTGGCACCCTTATGGAATTCGATTTACCATTTTGTCCTCAGGGGGAAACCTATGCCGTACAGTATTTGCAGATTGGGTCGACCCCGAACACAATCAATCCAGACCTGGGCGGTCTGTTTGCCGTATTAATACAATGATTTTAAAACAAGGACCCGAGATCAGGATTAGCTCTGGATGATAAACGCAGCTTCGACGTGCTTCACGTGAGCATACTGAAACTGGCACTGCTTGTTCACACGGAGCTTGCGTGAAAACTTCCAGCCATTAGTAAACGGATCAACTGAATTTTTATTTTTGCTGATACCAGTTCTGAATATCCATTTTGAATTAAACGGTAGGCCATACCCGGTAAAATTAAATATACTGAACCCCTAATCTAAAGGGGTGACGTATTTATTTGCACAGGTCCGGCCCTTTTCCAGCATCACTGACGGGGACGAATCACATTCAAATGCGAGCGGGATTTTATTTCACTTTAACTGCATGGCTATGCCTGATCACTTCCATCCCATCTCTGGCAGCCGCTACCAACGAGATGCCGGCAGCACAAGCGCCGGATCAAATCTCCACGGCTGATCACAGCCAGAACAATGTAGTCAGTTACCCCAGGTCGTACTTCGAGCGATTTCAACCCGCGACGGCACTCGATATGGTGCGACAGGTACCCGGCTTCCGGTTGGAGAACAACACTACCACGCGCGGTTATGGCAATGCACTCGGCAATCTGCTCATCAATGATCGGCCTCCTGCGGCAAAGCAGGACCAGCCGCTCGATATCCTGGCACGCATTCCCGCAGACCTGGTTGAACGGATTGAATTGATCCGTGGCCCGGTACGCGAGATAGACATGCAGGGACAATCCAGTCTGATCAATATTATCATGCGCGAAGATATGCCTGTCGCGATACAGTGGGACGCCTATTTGAGAAAAACCTTTAATCACAGAGAGGTGACGCCGAAAGCCAGCCTCTCACTATCCCATAACTGGCGCGGTATTGACTATAACGCCGGACTCGGCTTCAGACGATCCAGAGTGGGCAATCTCAGTACGGAAGATTTCTATAATGGTGATTCTCGTTCTGACCGAAATACGTTATGCCAGACGTGAAAACAAGAACACCTTTATCTTCGGTAATCTGAATGCATCACGCTGGATAGGCGAGACTTTCGTCCGCTTGAATACCAACTTTGATGTGGTCGAACATTTATTTACCCTGGTGACCCGGCGCGTACCGCAGCAGACAGGCAACATTGCGCGTAACCAGGTGATAGATAAGGATTCAACTGAACCAGTCTACGAAGCGGGCCTGGATCTTGAACGCGTCCTGCTTCCCGGACTGACCGGCAAAATGATATTCCTGTTGTTCCGTGGATATATCAATAGGATTGAGACCCAGCAATTGCTTACTACCACAGGTAACCAGTTATTGTTCAGAATTGCTGATACCTACAATGTAAGCACCGAAGGGGTCTCCCGGCTCGAACTCGACTGGTCTGGCATTCCGGGCCATGCCCTACAGCTGAACCTGGAAGGTGCCTATAATCTGCTCGATGGCAAGTTCAACCAGACAGATGATACCGGTCCGGCCCTGTTTTCATTGATGTTGCTGGTGCGAATTCCCGCGTTGAGGAAACCCGCGGCGATTTCGTTCTGAAGGACATCTGGTCACTGGGACAGTTCGAACTCGACTATGGATTGGGGGCGGAAGTCTCCACACTGATCCAGAACGGTGATGTAGATCAGCGGCAACATTTTTTCTTTATCAAGCCACACGCTGTGATCACCTATTCACCCGAACAAGGCAAACAGACACGATTTCGACTGGCACGTGAAGTGTCACAACTTAATCTTAATGACTTCGTCAGCGCGACTGTAATCGAGGAGGATGACCTTGCATTCGGCAATCCGGACATCCGTCCCGCTACCACCTGGGTTGCAGAACTGAGTCATGAGCACCACTTCAACAAGGACAGTGTGGTCAAACTGACCGGCTATTATCACCGTATTACTGACGTACTCGATCTGTTGCCACTGACAGCTGACTTTGAGGCGCCAGGCAACATCGGTGACGGCAGGCGCCACGGTGTGATACTGGAAACAACGCTGCCACTACAGTGGACAGGCCTGCAAGGCGCAAGATTGAAGCTGAAGGCCCGCTGGCAGGACTCCAGTGTCGTGGACCCGGTCACAGGAGACAGTCGGGTATTGTCAGATGTGAACAGTACCAGCGAATCTGACTTTTTCGACGTAGAAAACAAATACGTGTACAACATCGATTACAGACAGGACTTCCAGCAAAGCCGTATTGCATGGGGATTCGTCTTGCAGGACCGCGCTGATCAGTTTCGATATAAAGTGAACGAGCTTGAACTCAGCGATAACACTGCGGAACTGAATACCTTCATCGAGACCACGCGCTGGTTTGGTATCAAGATGCGTATTGATCTGGAAAATGTACTGGACTTTGAAGAGATCCGTGAACGCACGGTCTATACCGGCGAACGCGGGCTATCACCATTACGCTCACTGGAACTGCGTAACCAGACAGGCGGGCTGCGGATATTTTTTACCGTGAGCGGGAGTTATTAGCTGTCAGCAGGAACTGGTCTATCCGTTTCCCTCTTCCCGCATTATTCAGGAAATCGTGGCAGTTTCTTCGCATCCTCAGGTAGCTGGTATTCAGCCACGTTCATTTGCATCGCCAGCAGCGTATAGTACGCGTTGATACCGGTCAGATCTACCACGCCCTTATTGCCGAAACGCTGTTGGGCACGTGCATAGGTCTGATCGCTGACCCGTTTGTTGCTGTGCAGTTCAATCGAGAAGTCATAAACGATCTCTTCATCTACACTCATACCGGCTGGACGGCGGCCATCAGCTATCGCATCGGCGACCTCCGGTTTGATACCGGCCTTCAAGGCAATTGGATAATGCACATACCATTCATAGTCCTGTGTCCACTCACGCGCCGTGATCAAAATTACCAGTTCGCTCAGCGTATTGCCGATGGCTGATTTGTAACGCAAATAATCCCCCATTGCGCGGGTCTGGTTCATCAATTGGGGGCTATGCAGCAACGGTTCGAACGGGCCAAACACGGGTGACTTGCGTGCCCCGAGAAATTCCCCGGCCGCCTGCCTTTGCTCATCGTTATATTGTTCCGGCGGAATCGTCGGCAAGCGCCCGTCTGCGTGGACTGCAGTATTGAACCCTAATGTCAGCATCAGTGTGGATATGAGTGATTTCATGGTTGTCCCCTCTTGACTATATTTCCGGAATTTTCAGGCACGCGACATAAACTTGCCGGTACTTGTATTGATCCTGATGATCTCACCAATATCCAGATATTCAGGCACCTGCACCTCCATGCCAGTGGCCAGCCTGGCGGGTTTGGTACGGCCCGTTGCAGAAGAACCCTTGATACCCGGTACGGTGTCAACTATCTCCATATCGACAGACTGGGGTAGTTCAATGCTTAGCAGCACACCATCCATGATCAAGGCTGTCATGCCTTCCAGCCCCTCTGTTATATATCCGATCAGGTCCTCGATAGAATCGGCCCCCACTTCGTACTGATAGAAATTTTCAGTATTCATGAAAACGTATTTGTCACCGTCCTGGTAGGAATACTGTACTGGCTCGCGCACGTAATCGGCCTGCTTGAGAAAATCATCGCTTTTCAGCGACTCGTCCCGCTTCTGACCGGTCTTCAGGTTGGTAAACCGGATTTTGTACAGGGTAGATGCCCCGCGTGACGAGGGGCTTTTTGCCTCCACGGATTTGACTGCGTGAGGCACACCTTCAATATCAAGCACCATTCCGCGCTTGAGTTCACTGGCTTTAGGCATCTGGATTCCTGTTTATATGAATGTTTAAAAGCTTAGTACACCAGATTCTGCATCGCAGCATGGGTTATTGCAAGACCCGGGTCCGGCAGATGTACGTACAGCATAACCAGGATTTTCTGCTAGTATAAATAAACAGTTTCAGCATCAAAACCCGGGGGTAATGTATGCGTTCATGCTTTAAGCAATTTCTGATCATTCCAGTCCTGTTGCTTTGGTCACACTGGCTACTCGCGCAGACCCCATCAGCCGAATCCAGACCTGGTGCGCCAGACCTGATTTTCTATAACAGCAAGATAGTCACAATGGACGATGCCTCGTTTTCAACATCGCCGGGGACCATCGTCGAAGCGATGGCGGTGCTGGATCACGAGATCCTCGCGCTGGGCAGCAACGCACAAATCCGTGCACTGGCCGGACCGGCCACAAAACAGATAGATTTGAAAGGCCGCACGGTAATGCCGAGTTTCATACTTACACACGGCCACCCTACGGATCGCGCGTGGGAGTCCGGCTTCACCTCATTGCGGCATGTACTGCGTGATGGCAACGAACATCTGGTCGCCCGTCTGCTCGAAGGTACACCGGAGCAACAGATCGCCGGCTTTGAATCGGTGTTGAAGGAAGCGGTGTCGGTGGCAAAGTCAGGTCAATGGATTATCGTCGGTTCTGACTGGGGCGGAAATTATGAACACATGGCCAGACTGATCACTGACTTCTGGAAACATATCACGGTAGAGCGGCTGGACCAGCTGGCGCCTGACAATCCGGTCCGGATCAAGAACAGCACTATTGATGGCCTGCTGAACACACGCGGGGAGGAAGCAGTGAAGAAGGTATTCCCCGAGTACACAGCACGTGGCAACCGCGGACCTACCGGCCGCATGCTGGAACCCGATGTGATCCTGCATAACAAGGTGGCTGTAAATGCAGACCTGCTTGAAGCAGAACTGCAAATATGGACCTCGCATGGGATTACTGCCTTTGGTTCTGCACCCTATACGCTGAACAATCTGGCTGCCCTGGCACAACTCGACCGTGAAGGACGCATGACGGTCCGTTATGGCTGGAGTTATACCGGCCCGAACCTGGACTACACAAGTATCCAGTTTGCATCGTCCTTACTCGGCACCGGATCGGATTATCTGTGGAACATCGGTGCGCAAGGTGAGTGGTCGGGTGGAGATTGCACGACTATACCTGCTGCAGAGAACGTGAAGAAGCATGAAAGCTGCACCCTGGGACCCGGAGACCCGGGACGTCAGGAGAAGGAATTCATCGTCCGCAGTGGTGGCCGCATCGCCGCAATGCATTCCGGTGGCGACAAGGACATCGATAATCTGATGGACATTATCGAACAACAAAGCAAGGCTGCGGGCATGAGCCTTGATGACATCCGCAAACGCCGTCACAGTTTTGATCATGCATCAGGCGCACCCAGACCGGACCAGATTCCCCGCATCAAACGGCTGGGCATGATGGTCAGTATGCTGAACACAATGCTGTGGGAAAACAATCGCAGCTATGACGCCTCTTATCGGGTAAAGAACTACGGCGAGGAATATGCCGGATGGATAGTGCCCCGCAACAGCCTGACCAGGGCTGGCGTAATGAACTCGCAGGAAATAGACCGGCCACTGCCGCAGTTTGTGTTCTATAACGTCTGGTCCGGCATGACCCGTTATAACGAGGCCTGTGGCCGGGCCTTTGGTGAAGACGAAGCAACCGATCTGGTTACTCAGTTGAAGGCATTGACTATCTGGGGTGCACACTATCTGATCCGGGAAAACCGTATTGGCTCACTCGAAACGGGCAAGCTTGCCGATTTTGTGGTACTGGATCAGGATGTTTTCACCGTAGCACAGGATGATATCCCGAAGACGAAGGTATTAATGACCGTAGTCGGGGGCAAGGTAACACATCTGCTGCCTGGCCTGGCCACCGAGATAGGTCTGGCACCGGCAGGTCTGTCAACCTGGCCATCCAAACCACTGGAGAACCGCTTTGTGTTCAAGGGACCGCCGAAGGTATGCCCTGCGTTCAAACCTGACGGCTTCCCCGGCAGGGTACCGGGCTGAATGACGCTGCATGTAGCATGAAAAGAATACTCATCCTCTTGCCTGCCCTGGTGCCGGCAATAATGCTTACTGTGCAGGCAGCATGGGCAGGGGACGAGGAATCTTTGGGAGGGCCTTATTCCCAGTTTGATCCGGAAACCGGCTTTTACTCGTCCGGTGAAGGACCAAATGCAGGACAAAAGTCCCCACATACCACGGCACCTCCACCAGGAGATACTCAAACCTCCAACCCTGCAATTGCAATCACGAATGAACCACCCGTGCCGACCGCGAACGCAAATCAAGCTTACTTAATGTTGGCAGGTGCAATCGTGCTATTAGCCGGGGGGATATCTGGATTTCGTCATTACAGGAAAAATTCCACGAAGCTATAGGGAGGATTTATGCAGTATTTTAAGGTTATTGTTGTGATCACCGCATTCATGTCGATGCTGACAGTCAACACCAGCCTTGCACATCCGGGGGATTTACCCGAGGCAATGCTGGCTTACGTCAAGCGTGACGGCCTGATGCACCTGATCAAGGGACAGCAGTACATACTTCATGAAATGCTGGTGGGTCAACGGGAGGTCAATCAGGAGGAATTTGTCCGGGCGGCAAAATCACTGGCTGCGTTGTTTTCAATGATCCCCAGCACCTTTGAGAATAACGTGACGGTTGAAGCATCCCGTGCCAAACCGGAAATCTGGCAGAACTGGGACGACTTTGTTGCCAAGGCAGCGGAGTTCCAGAAAATCTCGGAAGAGATTGCAGCGATGGGCGAGATCCGCGGCGCAGAGGCAACCATGGAAAAAGTCAGACAATTCGACTGTGGCGTCTGTCATGACGTTTACCGGAAATGACTTGCCCTGCATACTACCTACAACTCTTAGCTGTAGTCCTTATCAGCCATATGATAACAGGGTGTGCCACCACACCGGCATTGCATGTTATTGGAGTCTATGAGGGACAACCACCCTCTGGAGTTGATGATGTGGAAAAGGAAGTTGTTGTAACCCTTGGAGATGATAGCAAACCTGTCGTACTTGCGCTCACTGCATATGACAGGACCCTGTGGAAGCTTGATCTAAAAACAGGCGTCAAACTGATCAAGGTGATACTTGGCGGTTATCACTCGCAACGGGTCGTGGGTATATCAGCTGAGACACCGGTAGAGACCTATACCTATGATCCGTCACCATGCGAACAGTGCTGGCAGGGAACAGGTTATTTTTACTCATACGAACAACCTCCGGAACGATTAAAAGATATCACTGGCCTCAGGGTCACTTCATTTCAGGGGCGCTATCAAGCAGCTGAGTTCTCAATACTTCCCGCTATCAAGATCAGACAGTAATAGATCCATTTCATGCATAGTTAACTCTAACAGAGTCAGATACCGTCTTGAATTACAATCACTGCTATAGATTAAAATGGCGCGCCTGACAGGACTTGAACCTGTAACCCTCGGGTTCGAAAATTTACCCTACTAATAAAGGCGCTTTATAAATCAACACCTTGCGACGCTCGCAAATTCTGAACGTAGCCACAATGTAATCTAAACTAGTAGGAATAAGTGACAATAAGCTACAAAATAGCTACGTTTGCTATTAACCAACGGTAAATTAATACATGTCAAAGCTGGATAACTCAAAGTTACACTTAATAACTTCAAAAAATCGGGCGAATGTAAATCGCCTAGGTTACATAGGTCGAACACCTACAATCAAACCTCGTGATGCTAATTCATGGTTTACGCCGCCAGAATATTTGGATTCTGTAAAAGCAGTAATGGGCGCTATTGATCTAGATCCATTTACATCTCGGAAGGCAAATGAAATTGTAGGCGCAAAATGGATATATACCATAGAAAATTCTGCGTTTGAGAATGAATGGCGACTTGATAAAAATATTCGAGTTTTCATGAATCCTCCCTACTCCGCCGGTCTGTGCAGTCGCGCCATAAATAAATTCATCGATCAATATGAGGCCAAAAACTTTGTAGAAGGGATAGTACTCGTAAACAATGCTACTGATACTCAATGGTTTAACGAATTAGTGAAGCATTGTAGAGCAATATGCTTCACCGACCATCGTATCAGCTTTTGGAATACTGACCGAAAACATGTCTCTGGCAATACACGGGGGCAAGCTTTTTTCTATTTTGGCAAGAAATTAGACAGGTTTAAGAAAACTTTTGAAAAGCATGGCTTTGTCTTGGCACCTACGAAATGAGTGGGGGCGCTGAAGCTAACAGAAGTGGGCTTACCTGGGAGGCATGGATAAAAACTTTGGCGGAAAGACAGGATTTCACAATCCACCACCACAATCAAAGAGCCGCATGTACAATTCCAGTTGAACAGCGTCGAATCGTTTGGACGCATGCGCCATATAAAACTATATTTCACAACATCAAACAACCAAGTCGGGCGTCGACTGAATACATGGTCGAGTGTGGTGCCGACCAAGTCCGTATAGAATGCAAATGGCAAGGAGTGGCTGGTTCAGTAGATGAAAAATATCCATTTATGTATTTAAACGCTGTTCTAACGATGACAGAAGGCACAGTTGTCTTTGCTTTAGGAGGAGATTACTTTGAGGACGGAAAAGGCTCAGAGGTGCGTGAATGGCTTCGAAATGCTTGCGCGAACCCGCCCTTGTGGTTTTCAACTGAGGTGCGCGAAAGCATGAGCCGCAGGCAACTAATAGTTCTGACAACAAATTCTTTCGCTAAATGGTTTCGTGAGCGTTTCCCAGCATAACAATAGACGAGG
>JBCKWF010000067.1:0-9088 GCA_038922895.1 Gammaproteobacteria bacterium | reverse complement strand
CTTCGGTCGCACGCTGCTGTACACCTCCATCCGTTATCTGGGCGTTACCCGTTCCAGTTCAGTCAAACGCTTGAACCCGTTTTTTTCAGCCCTGCTTGCGTGGATGTTTTTGTCTGAACCGATCACCGGCTGGGACGGGGCGGGCATGCTCGCCATCGCTTTCGCCTTCTTCATGCTGCTCCGTAACACCGGCAGGTCGGGTCAACTCGATCCTGCAACCGGGCGCCTGTCGAGTGTCAGTTATATGTGGGGAGTTGGCTCTGCGCTGGCCTATGCGTTTGCCTATATCGCCCGCAAATATGGCTTGCTGAACATCGATGCACCCATTTTCGGTACGATGATCAGTGCGGTCAGCGGGTTTGCCTTTTTTGTTATTGCCGCCATTTTCGTGCGGCTCTACCGGGACAATCTGCGCAATATGTTCAGTAACCTGAACCGCTGGTCTGTATTGGCGGGGGTCTGCGTATCAGCAGGACAGATCCTCGCATTCGCTGCATTGTCTTATGAAAGCGTGTCTACAGTCGTCATGATAAACTCACTTGAGATATTCTTTTCCTCATTTTTGTCTGTCGTGGTATTTCGCACAGAAAAACGTCCTGATCTGAACACATATATCGCCGCAGTGATCGCCACCGCCGGCGTTATTGTCGTCGCTGCGGGATAAGCTGGCTGAGCATTCCCTTGCCTGAACCATACCAGCCTTGTGCACAATGTTTGCACAATTAACCCATGTACCCTTAAATTAAATCTCTCCGGGTTCAATTCCCCGCCCCTTGGGGCGGGGAAATTTATTTGCGAAATAATTATATTCACCGCCATACTGGATGGATTAAGTTTCAGCAAACTGTGGTCTTTCAGCAGGCTGATATTTATAATCAGAAGTAATCACCATTCGGTGATTTACCAATCCAAGAGGGGCCAATATGTATCCATCAGTAGCCGTTGACACCGCGTCTGTAGCCTTGCGTGTATCCCACCCAAAAAAATCTGTAGCTTCAGCTATCGCTATATTATTACTGACCGGACTATACCTGCTCGGCCAGCTTGCCGGCGCACAGACCAATGTCCCCACAGAACTTATCCATTATCCTGATTTTGTTTTCTATAACGGTCAGGTACTGACGGGTGACAAAGACAAGGACTTTACTGTTGCTGAGGCAGTTGCTGTACGCGGTAACCGCATATTTGCAGTTGGCACCAGCCAGCAAATCCAGCGTATGGTCGGCCCGCAGACCCGATCGATAGATCTGAAGGGCCGCTCGCTGACTGCCGGATTCATCTATAACGATGCTGACAATTCTGTACCGGCCGGAGATATCCTCAAAGACAGCCAATGGGGCGGTCTGACCCGTCCTCAAATCGGCGGCAAAACGCTGGATGAAGCATTAGCCACTATTGCAAAAATTGTTGAGACCGAAGGCAAACCGGGCGAACCTATTTATTTTAATCTGCAGGATACATGGTCCGGCACAGCGATGACCGCCTGGGACATCGATACACTTAATGAAGTCGCACCGAACAACCCTGTCATTGTCTATCTGGAAAGCAGCGAAGGCCTGCTGAACAAGGCGATGATCGATCTGGCCATCAAGGCAGGTTTTCCCCCTGATCATCTGCATATAGGAAAGGACAAGGACGGCAACTATGACGGTCGTGGCGGCGCACAACTGGTCGGATTTGTCGGCCGTGAAGTCCGTCCCTGGCCAGACCCAGTCTGGTTTGATGAAGTGGGCGTTCCGGCTGCGGTCAAGTCACTGCACAATTATGCCCTCCATGGCGTCACTGTCGCCACCGGCCATATGAGTGCCCCGACGATGACCATATTGAACCGGCTGTTCCATGAACAACCGAAGGATCTGGCTGTGCGTGTCTATCCGGGTCTGGACTTCCTGCGCCAGAACCCGAACGGCGAGATGTATCTGAAACGCATGGGTAACCTGATCAACTTTACACTCGAGGATGAGCGCGGTGCGATGGTCACCATCGTCGGCGCCTCGGTCGGTCCGCACGCAGGTACGCCGGATGGCCTGTCCGGACTGTTATCGATACATCCGAAAAAGACCATGATTAAAGGCCTGGCTCCAAACCCGTATGGCGACAACCGCTGGACCGGCGAGTGGATGCACGGCCTGAACCAGGACGAATTGTCTGATGAACAGATGAAACAAACAGATTTTTACAATGTACTGCTGGCCCGTCAGCATGGCTGGAACGTGACCGGTATCCATAATATGGGCAGTCAGGGGATACGCCTGGCGATGCAGAACATTGTCGAGGCAGAAAATCAGCCGAACCTGTATGTAAAAAAACTATGGCGGCCACAGGGCTTTGATCACAATATCGAATGGGTCCCCGAGATCTTTGCCTACTATGACACCCAGCCGATACTGCAGGACATTGTCCGCTTTGGTATAAGCCTGCGCACGATGATCAACCAGCGTGACTCCGAGCCGCTCGGTATCAAGAACCTGATTGAGGCCCAGTGGGGCATGGCAGGTCTGGAGCGAATGGCGCCGTTGCACACACTGCAAATGAAAGGCATCAAGTTCCATATTGAGGGGACAGAACCTGGAGATGATGAGGCCTATCCAACCTGGTATATGCAAAGGGCAGAAAACCGGGTTGATCGTAATGGCAGGGTCATTGCGATAAATGAGGCACTGGATCGCAAGTCGGCCTTTCTGGCCCTGACCCGCTGGGCAGCCCGCTTTATCGGCTCGGAAAATGACATGGGGTCGATCCAGCCAGGCATGCTCGCCGATCTGGTCGTATTTAATGGCAATATTATGGACGCACCGGTCGAGGATCTGGCAGATATAAGGGCAGTCTTTACCCTGGTCGGCGGTCAGGTCGCCTATGAGTCTCCTGATCTGTAAGACTGTAATTAATTCTTATAATAAATGTAATGAGGCAATCATGAACAAACCTAAAACACTATGCATACCTGTACTGGCTGGCATTACGTTCGCTGCGCAGTTATACACTGCGACGGTCAGTGCGCAGGCAACCAACGTCCCTGCAGAACTGATCCACTATCCTGATTTTGTGTTTTATAACGGCCAGGTATTGACCGCCGACAAGGATGTGGACTTTACCGTGGCCGAGGCAGTCGCTGTTCGTGGTAACAAAATTTTCAAGGTCGGGACCAGTACACAGATAAAACAGCTGGTTGGCCCGAATACCCGCAGTATTGATCTGAAAGGCCGCTCGGTTACGCCCGGGTTTATTTATAACGACGGCGACAACTCGGTCCCGGCCGGCGATATCCTCAAGAACAGCCAGTGGAAGAACCGCATACAACCGCAGGTAGGCGGACAGACACTGGACGAAATCCTCGCGACGATGGCCAGCATTGTCGATACCCATGGCGAAGCCGGGCACCCGATGTACTTCGATCTGCAGGATCAGTGGGCTGCATTGGCGATGGAAAGCTGGAATGCAGACACGCTGAACGAAATCGCACCGAATAACCCTGTCATTGTCTATCTGGACAGCAGCTACGGCATATTGAACTCCTCAATGATTGATCTGGCCATCAAGGAGGGCTTTCCCGCCGATCATTTTCATCTCGACCGCGATGAAGGCGGCAAACCGACCGGTGTAGGTGGTGCGCAACTGGTTGGCTTTGTTGGCCGTGAGGTACGTGACTGGCCGGAACCGGCATGGTTTGAGGAAGTAGCTCTGCCCGAGGCAACCGAGTCACTGAAAAATTATGCAAGGCATGGTGTGACGGTAGCTACCGGACACATGAGTGCGCTGACGGTGACTGTGCTGAACAAGCTGTTTCATGAAAAGCCTGCAGACCTCGCTGTACGTGTCTACCCTGGTCTCGACTTTCTGCGTCAGAACCCGAATGCAGAGATGTACCTGAAGCGTATGGGTAATCTGATCGATTTCTCGCTGATAGACTCACGCGGACCGATGGTTACTATCGTTGGTGCCTCGGTTGGACCGCATGCCGGATCTGAAGACGCCGGTGCGAGTCTGTTGACGATAGCACCAAAAAAGAATGTGATCGCCAAGATCAGCCCGAATACGAATGGTTATAACCGCTGGACCGGCCAATGGTTTACCGGACTTAGCCAGGGTGATTTATCACCTGAGCAAATGAAACAGACTGACTATTACAATGTGATGCTGGCCCGCCAGCACGGCTGGAATGTGACCGGTGTGCATAACCGCGGCAGTGAAGGCATCCGTCTGGCCATGCAGAATGTGCTTGAAGCGGAAAACCAGCCGAAACTGTACGTGAAAAAACTGTGGCGGCCACAGGGCTTTGATCACAATATCGACTGGCCGCAAGAGGTGTATGACTACTACAAGGCCCGGCCAGAATTGCAGGAAGTCATCCGCTTTGGTGTCAGTCTCGGCACGATGGTCAATCAGCGCGATTCTCTTGGAGTAAAAAATGTTATCGAGGCACAGTATGGAATGGAGGTACTGGAACGCCTGGCCCCGCTGGGTACGCTGCAAAAACTGGGCATACCATTCCATATTGAAGGCACCGAGCCGGGTGATAAAGATGACTATCCGACCTGGTATATGCACAGGGCCGTTACCCGTCTGGACAGCGATGGCCGTGTGATAGCGCCGGAAGAGGCGCTGGATCGTAAATCAGCCATGCTGGCGCTGACACGCTGGGCGGCCCGCTTTATTGGGTCTGACAAGGACATGGGTTCCATCCAGCCGGGCATGCTGGCCGACCTGGTCGTATTTGATGGTAGCCTGCTAGATGTGCCGATTGAAAAACTGCCAGAACTCAGACCAGTAATGACACTGGTCGGTGGACAGGTAGCGTATGAGGCTGGCTTATAAACCAGGCATTGCGTAGCTACAGTGTGTGTGAAAGTATGGTCTGTAACAGTTCGATACTACGGTAATGCAGTAATTACTCGGGGGGGAATGATTATGAAACACCATTATAGGATAGCGCACAGATCGTCCGGTTCGTCGTTGCTGCGGCGGCCATAGGGTTTTGATCATAATGTGGACTGGCCGACCGAGGTACATCAGTACTACAACGCCTATCCACAACTGAAGGAACTGATCCGTTTCGGGGTCAATATCGGCAGTGTGATCAACCAGCTGAATCGTGGGGGTCAAGGACGTGATCGAGGCGCAGTATGGCTATGAAGGGCTGGTCCGACTTGCCCCGCTGGGCACGTTACAGCGCGAGTAGATCCCGTTCCATATCAAGGGTAACTCACCTGACGAAGATAAGGATTATCCGACGTGGTACATGCAGAAGGCCTGAGCGGTTTCAAGGTCCAGGTGCAAAAAGAGTAGCGTGATGCTGCTTAAGGTCAAAAGCATCCGGCATGAACAGCTACCGGGCATTTGACGCCGAGTGATTGGGGTGGACGCGTATTCAGCTTCCAGGAAATGGCATCCAACTCCGCTTATGAGAAACCGCTCAGATCACTGCCCTTTGGCAAGTACTGTCGCAGCAGGCCTGCTGGTGTTCTCGTTGATGCCGCGTTGCCAAGGGCTATGCGGGTCTGCAAAGTAGACCTTTAATATCTTCCTCCAATATCCACCGCATCCTGAATTTGACCCGCGCCCCAACCGAACAGATCCGACTTGACCTCCTCTACTCGACAGGCCGGGGCTGGATCCGCACGATCAGTCCGGTATGAAAATCCGGGTACCAAACCGTCACCGGATCTGTGGTATTGTCCACCCAAGTGTGACGCGCTAGAGCACTCGGCTCCGCGTTATCATAGACCGTCCACTGCTCCGTCTTCGTGTTATAGCGCGCAAATCCGCGGCCTTGCAGAATGCCGGCCCACACCTCGCCGTTTTTGTCCGGTGTCGCCGTATAAAATACTGTATACGGGTAATACGGCGTCGGCGGCTGATAGGTGCGTATTTCAACCCCCTGGTTCTCATCGATCTTGTTCACCAGCTCAACCAGTACGCCATCCCGCCCGCCAAACCAGGCGTCGTGACCCCCCGGCTCAAACGCGCCCCGTGCGGCGCTGTGTACTATGTCCCCGGAATTGGTTTCATACATCGTCCCCGTACCGATATCCAGCATCATGGCCCAGTTCGCGCCCATCACCGGCGGAGAGCCGCCCGCCCAAAAACGACCATCTGATGACACCGTATTTTGATACGGGGCAGGGTTCTCCTTGAGCAAGTAATTGTTTGTGACCTCCCCGGTATCCGGATCCACCCGGACAATCTCATCTCTATCCGATTCAACAAGTCCAACACCCCGATTTCCCCAGAGAAACCCGTCCGGACCCATCCCGAAATTCCCCCCCCGCATAGTAAGGTCGAATGTCTTGATGTCACCCGTGGCCATATCCAGCCGTGCATAGCGACGTGCCCAGTTCTCCGAGAACCAGGCCCGACCATGTTCGTTGTCCACGATGACCGCATGCGCACCCGGCAAATAGCCCGGTGACGGCAACATCTTATGCTCCGTGATAATACCGGTATCCGGATCCAGCACACCCTGATATGGCGTACGGTGACTCGTGTACCAGATATTCCCCTTAGCATCCCCATACGTATCATGGATGCTCAACAACCGCCGCGGCATCTCATACTCCGTAATCACCACCTCCGTCGACGCACCGCTCGGCCGCGGGAACTGACGCAACGGCAGATCCTTCGAGTCAGGACCTCGCACCCTCGCCAGCCATTTAATAATCGTTTCTACCTCCGCTTCCGTTGTCGAGAACCCAAGTCTTGATCGACGTTGAAATAGCGAATTATTCTGATAACCAAGCATGCGATCAATCATGATGCGCCAGCCATGCTCGTCGAAACGGTTACGGAAAATCTGTTGGTAGCCATGACAGCCAGCGCCACAACCTGCCCGCGCAAAGGTGGCCTTCTCCTGTGCCGTCCCCGGCAGGTTCCACAACATCTCCGCACCACTCAACTGCGAGATGATTTCCTGGGTCGGCGGTAACGCACCAGGCAAGTCCCCTTCTCCACCAGCCTCCGGCACCGGCTCCAGCACAATCTCCGCCAGGCTCTTCGCCCCCTCCACCTGTACTCCCTCTCGCAGGTATGTCTGGTAAGACACCGGCGTCGCTATCCTCAGCGTGTACGCACCAGACTGCATCCCAGGAAACTCATATCTCCCCTCCGCATCCGTAAATACCGTCGTCCGTACCCCGCTCGGCGCTATCAATTGCACCTTCATCCCTTCCAGCAGCTGACCGCTGACCGCACGCACCAACCCCGTCGCACCGCCCCACAGCCCTGACGGCACCGACCACGGATCGCTCTTCGCCCGGTAACGCGGGTTCGCCGGCGGCTCAAGGCCCTCAAAGCAACAATCCTCACTGCGAAAATAACTGAACAGATCCGCTATGTCCGCATCCGTCAACACACCAAACCCCGGCATCCGCGGACCACCCTGCCGGATCTTCGCCGCCACTGTCTCCTCGGTCAGTGGCTGCCCCGAGATCAGCACCGGTCGCGCAAACAGGTCCTTCAGCGGCGGACCTGCATCCTCCGTTAGCGAGTTATGACAGACCCAGCACTTGTAGTAGTAAATCGTCTCACCCCGCGCCGGTCCGCTGGTTGCCACTTCACTGTAGCGGTCTATCAGGTAGGTCGTCTGCTCGCCTCCCACCAGCGTGGTCTCTGTCCCCTGTGCCAGCGCCAGTTGAACTGGACTGAGCAAGGCGCCAAACAACAGGACGGCCCCGATAAACCGGGCCGTCCGCCAACCTGGAATTGCTAACGTCGATGCCATGATGGAATACTCCTTAAAGAATTTATATCTCCAACTTCCCATAGGTCACATATGCCGAAAACTCTGGAAAATAGTCCTTACTATTGAAGCTATTCTGAATCTGATCCCACAGGCCGCGGTTGTATCCGCACGACCAGCCCGGTATGAAAATCCGGGTACCAGATACTCACCGGGTCTGTCGTATTATCTATCCATGTGTGACGCGCCAGCGCGCTCGGCTCCGCGACATCATAAACAGTCCACCGTTCTGTTTGTGTGTTATAGCGCACAAATCCACGACCATGCATTATGCCCGCCCACACCTCGCCATTCTTGTCCGGCGTTGCCGAATAAAACATCGTATAAGGGAAATAGGGTGTTGGCGGAAGATAAGTCCGAATACTCACCCCTTGGTTCTCATCAATCTTGTTCACGAGCTCGACCAGCACCCCATCTCGCCCACCAAACCAGGCATCGTGGCCTCCCGGTTCAAATCCACCTCGTGCACCACTGTGCAGAATATCCCCAGAATTGACTTCATACATCGTCCCTTTAGCAATATCCAGCATTAAGCCCCAGTTCGCACCGGTCGTGGGTGGAGTACCACCGGCCCAGAATCGCCCGTCCGAGGACACCGCACTTTGATAAGGTGTGGGATAGTCCTTGAGGGGGTAGGTATCGGTGATCTCCCCGGTCTCCGGATCCATGCGATAAATTTCGTTACCGCCGCGGCCGTGCCAAATAGAGCCATCTGGGGCTAACCCGAAATTGCCACCTGCGTAGTTGGTGAATCGCGCGATTTCACCCGTGTCTATACTCAGGCGAACAAAGTTACCGGCCCACCTTTCTGTAAACCAGGCATAACCTCGCTCATTGTCCACCTCAACAGCGTGGGTGCCCGGGACAAAGCCTTCTGCTGTCGGTATCTTGCGCTCCGTTATGATCCCGGTATCCGGATCCAGCACACCCGCATAGGGTGTACGGTGGCTCGTGTACCAGATGTTACCCTCCGCATCCCCATACGTATCATGGATGCTCAACAATCGCCGCGGCATCTCATACTCCGTGATCACCACCTGCGTCGCAGCCCCTTTCGGGCGGGGGAACTGACGCATCGGCAGATCTTCCGAATCCGGTCCCCGCACCTTCGCCAGCCACTGCACTACCTTTTCCAGCTCTTCGGTCAGCGTCGGCCTGTCTCCCGGAGTAAGAGTAACCAGTGAATTTGCACCTTCTCCCAGACGTGTCGCCGGTGCACCGTTACCTTGCATAAGCCCGACCATAACGCGCCAGCCATGTTCATCAAAGCGGTTCCGGAAAATCTGCTGGTAACCATGGCAACCGAGGCCGCAACCTCGCGCAAAGGTCGCTTTCTCCTGCGCCGTCCCCGGC
>JBCKWF010000066.1:0-9124 GCA_038922895.1 Gammaproteobacteria bacterium | reverse complement strand
CTGGATATCTGCCTCTTCTTCACCGACAATCTGGTAAGTTACTTCAAGATCACTCGCCAGGTTAAGCAGCCTGATGGTGCCACCAAAAACAATCCTGTTACCGGCATCAATATTGCTGATATCTATTATCTGGGCCCCGGCCAGCACAGATTCAAGCGCACCAATCCGGCCCTCTATAAAGCTCTGTTGATCCCTGGCTGCGTGGTACTCGGCATTTTCGCTGAGGTCGCCATGCGCGCGTGCCTCTGAAATTGCGGCAATGACCCTTGGACGGTCCACGGTCTTTAGCTGTGCGAGTACTGTACGTAATCTTTCCGCACCCTTGGCGGTCAATGGGGTACTCATCTGCGTTTCCCTCCGTGTAATTCCTGCAGGCAGTTTACCTTACCCACATCCGGGCTTTTCAGTGCCTGGATTGTAGCAAAGGCCCCCGCCATTGTGGTTGTATAAAATACCTTGTGTTGAAGTGCGGTCCGCCGGATTGAATCAGAATCAGCCACGGCCTTTTTACCCTCTGTCGTATTGATAATAAAATCAATCTCGTCGTTTTTAAGCATATCTACGATATGCGGCTGGCCTTGCCTGACCTTGTTTACACCGAGACACTCCAGACCACTGTCGCGAATTGCCTCGGCCGTACCATGGGTAGCACACAACGAAAACCCCAGTTTGAACAGTTCTGATGCCAGGTTAGTTGCCTGTTGCTTGTCACTATCGCGGACGCTGATAAATGCCAGTCCTTTTCCCGGCAGAATTTCACCGGCGCCAATCTGTGATTTTGCATAGGCCTCACCGAAAGTGGCACCAATACCCATAACTTCACCCGTAGATTTCATTTCAGGTCCCAGCAATGGATCAACTTCCGGAAACTTTATGAACGGGAACACCGCTTCCTTTACCGAATAATAAGCCGGCGTTTTAATTTCAGTTATACCCTGTTGGCTGAGCAGTTCGCCCACCATACATTTGGCTGCAATACGTGCCAACGGTACGTTCGTCGCCTTGGATACAAACGGCACCGTCCTCGATGCCCGTGGATTCACTTCAAGCACAAAGATCTGATCTCTCTGGATGGCAAACTGGGCATTCATCAGTCCTACTACCTTTAAGCCTTTCGCCATCTTGATGACCTGGGCGGCCAGTTCCTGCTGGACCTGCCTGCTCAGACTGTAGGGCGGCAACGAACATGCTGAATCCCCGGAATGTATACCGGCCTGTTCAATATGTTGCATAATACCGCCGATTACCACATCAACACCGTCTGCAATCGCGTCGACATCCACTTCAATTGCATCGTCCAGAAACCTGTCCAGCAACACCGGTGACTCATTGGAAACTGATACGGCCTCGTTCATGTATTTTCGGAGGTCAGCCTCTGCATAAACGATCTCCATCGCACGACCGCCGAGTACATATGACGGACGCACCACCAAAGGATAACCAATGTCTTCCGCATGGCTGATTGCCTGCTCTAGCGTACGTGCAGTACGGTTTGGCGGCTGACGCAATCCGAGTTCATCCAGGAATTTCTGAAAGCGCTCCCTGTCCTCAGCAAGATCAATACACTCCGGTGTGGTGCCAATGATGGGGGCCCCGGCCGCTTCCAGTGCCCTCGCAAGTTTCAATGGTGTCTGACCACCAAACTGTACAATGACGCCAACCGGCCTTTCAACCCGTATAACCTCGAGCACATCTTCCAGCGTCAACGGTTCGAAATACAGACGATCTGAAGTGTCATAGTCCGTTGATACTGTCTCCGGATTACAATTAATCATGATCGATTCATAACCCGCTTCGCGCATCGCCAGTGCCGCCTGTACGCAACAATAATCAAATTCGATGCCCTGACCGATCCGGTTTGGACCACCACCCAGTATCACTATCTTGTTTCGATTGCTGGGTGCTGCCTCACACTCTTCTTCATAAGTGGAGTACAGGTAGGCCGTGGTCGCGGCAAACTCTGCCGCACAGGAGTCCACTCTTTTATAAACCGGCAATATCCCGAACTTGTAACGGAGCTGGCGTACCGACGCCTCATTCACATTTAACAGATGGGCTATGCGTGAATCCGCAAAACCTTTTTTCTTCAGCGCGCGCAATCGCCAGGAGTCGAGCGATGCCAGAGATTCTGTTTTTATCTGCTTTTCTTCCTGGATCAGATCATGGATCTGGGCCAGGAACCACGGATCCACATGACTTGATTTATAAACTTCCTCAATACTCATGCCGATCCGGAATGCATCGCCAATATAAAGCAGACGATCCGCACGCGGTACCCGTAATCCGGACTGGACTGTATCCACAACATCATCCTGTGACAGATCAACATGCTCAACCAGACCGTCTATACCCGTTTCAAGGCCTCGTAATGCCTTCTGCAGTGATTCCTGGAAAGTCCGGCCTATTGCCATGACCTCTCCAACAGATTTCATTTGGGTCGTGATCCTGTCGTCCGCCTGCGGGAATTTTTCGAAGGTAAACCTCGGGATCTTGGTTACTACATAATCTATGGTCGGTTCAAACGACGCAGGCGTCGCCCCACCGGTGATTTCATTTTTCAGTTCATCGAGCGTATAACCGACCGCGAGCTTGGCGGCCACCTTGGCTATCGGGAACCCGGTCGCCTTCGACGCCAGCGCAGAGGAACGGGAGACACGTGGATTCATCTCGATTATGATCATTTGCCCGTTAACCGGGTTGACCGCAAATTGCACATTGGATCCGCCGCTATCTACCCCGATCTCGCGCAGGACTGCAATCGAGGCATTGCGCATCAATTGATATTCCTTGTCTGTCAACGTCTGTGCAGGCGCGACAGTGATTGAATCCCCGGTATGCATACCCATCGGATCCAGATTTTCGATCGAGCAGATAATGATACAGTTGTCCTGGTTATCCCTGACCACTTCCATCTCAAACTCTTTCCAGCCGATCACCGACTGTTCGAGCAACACTTCACCGGTCGGCGATGCGTCCAGGCCACGCTGACAGATTTCCAGAAACTCTTCCTTGTTATAGGCAATCCCACCACCGCTGCCACCCAGTGTAAACGACGGTCTGAGAATGATCGGAAAACCAATCCGGGTCATTGCCTGTTTTGCTTCATCCATATTGTGCGCAAGGATAGAGAAAGGCATTTCAAGCCCGATTTTCTGCATCGCATGCTTGAACTTCCCCCGGTCTTCGGCCTTGTCTATCGCGTCCCTGCTTGCACCAATCAATTCAACCGAATACTTTTCAAGCACACCCATACGGGCCAGATCCAGTGCGCAGTTCAGCGCCGTTTGTCCACCCATCGTCGGTAACAGCGCATCCGGACGTTCTTTCTCGATAATTTTCTCGACCGTCTGCCAGCGTACCGGTTCGATGTAAGTCGCATCAGCCATGTCCGGATCCGTCATAATGGTCGCAGGATTCGAGTTAACCAGCACAATCCGGTAGCCTTCTTCACGCAGGGCCTTGCAGGCCTGTACGCCCGAATAATCGAACTCACAGGCCTGGCCAATCACGATCGGGCCTGCACCTATGATAAGGATACTTTTAATGTCTGTTCTTTTTGGCATTTATGCTTCCCGCAATCCGGTATTCATCATCTGTTCCCGGATGATTTACGCATCAGATCTATAAAGTGGTCGAAAAGGTGATGTATATCATGCGGTCCGGGACTCCCCTCCGGATGTCCCTGAAAACTGAAGGCCGGGTAGCTGGTGTGGTGAACTCCCTGCAAGGACCCGTCAAATAATGATCGATGGGTCGCCTTTAGATCGTTTGGCAAGCTGGACTCGTCCACGGTAAACCCGTGATTCTGGCTGGTTATCAGCACCTTGCGGGTCTCCAGATCCAGCACCGGGTGATTGGCCCCATGATGTCCGAATTTCATTTTCTGCGTCTTTGCACCGGCGGCCAGCGCCAGTAACTGGTGACCAAGACAAATTCCAAATATTGGTGTTCTGGCCTTCAATATTTCCCGGATAGCAGTGATCGCGTAATCACAGGGCTCAGGGTCACCCGGTCCGTTAGAGAGGAAGACACCATCGGGTCGTTTTGCCAGCACTACGCCGGCCGGGGTTTGCGCCGGCACAACGGTGACCCGGCATCCCAGTTCAACCAGTATGCGCAGGATGTTGCGTTTTACCCCGAAATCATAGGCGACCACATGCCACTCCCGTTTGCCGGTGGTACTGCCCTGTTCTATCGGTGTCAGCGACCAGGTCCCCCTGGTCCATTCATAGCCCTGCGCGGTAGTGACTTCCCTGGCCAGATCCGAACCTTTCAGTCCGGGAAACGCCCTGGCACCTGCCAGCGCCTCGGTCACATCAAGTACAGGTCCGGTCACGATACAACCATTCTGTGCACCCTTGTCCCTGAGCAGTCTGGTCAGGCGACGCGTATCAATATCTGCAATTGCGACCAGGTTCTGTTCTTGCAGATATTCAGACAGCGTTTTTTCAGCCCGCCAATTGCTGGATTGATATGGCAACTGCTTGATGACGAGACCACTGACGTAGACCCTGCTTGATTCCTCATCTTCTGTAGTAACACCTACATTGCCTATATGAGGATAGGTCATCGTCACTATCTGCTGGTAATAGGAAGGGTCCGTCAGGATTTCCTGATAGCCGGTCATGGAAGTATTAAACACAACCTCTGCTGCCGATTTTCCTGATACGCCGACAGACTGCCCGTAGAACAGACTGCCATCTTCCAGTGCCAACAAGGCCGTATGACTCACTTTTTTCTCCATATTAAGACCGACACTATTAAGACCGACACTCATTGCCATGCGTCCAGATGAACGCAACAATAAGGCATTTCACACCAGAACCTCGCTAAACACGCTGCACCTGAAAATGATACTGTGCTGAAAAATGGACTCAAAATGCGTGTAAACTCCGCTTTGTCGTCCCCTTTTGCCGTGTTTCGCCTGCGCCCGCTTGATTTTGAGATAGGTTCTACTGACAAATAAAACGGGAGTAATCGCACGATTAACTCCCGTCAGATAAGATTCGGTGAAATTGTACTGAAGTTAACCATTTCATGTCTATGCGGATTACATAAAAATGATTGAAACAGCGACGAACCGTAAAATCCGGCTCTGCCCGCTCACATCAGTTGCAGATGGAGGGGCGATCGGCTTCAAGCTGAGCGCCGCCGATGGTGGCAGCAATATTTTTGTGGTCAGGCAGCGGGGAAATTACTACGCGTATGTAAATAGCTGTCCTCACACAAGGGTCAGTCTGGACTGGCAACCGGGACAGTTTCTCAATCCTGGCGGTACTCTGATTCAATGTTCAACCCACGGCGCCCTGTTTCGGATTGAAGACGGATTATGTATAAATGGTCCATGTGTGAACCAGTCCCTGACCAGCATCACAACCGAACTCGAAGATGGCGATCTGTGCATCCTGCTCCAGGCCAGTCCCGGTATGCAGGACCGGGGCGCTTAACCTGCGAAAATGGGGGAAACCGTCTATAATTCGCCCTGCCAAGCGGTATATACAATGCAGCACCGAATAATTATTACTGTCACCTGATAATAAAAAAAGCTATATTTCATGCGGACTTATCCCGTCAACCAACCTGGATCCAGCCAAGCTTGCCTGATGCAAGTCTGTACCTGATCCACACGGATCATTATCACCAATGCTAAAAAACCCGAGAAAAGGCAAACACCTGAATGCGCTGATGCCTGGATTTGAGCTGCATTGGTATGGATTCCGCGAGATTCTGGGACAGGGTGGATTTGGCATCACCTATATTGCTTATGACAGAAATCTTGCACATGAGGTAGCTATCAAGGAATACATGCCGGTTGATCTTGCCACCCGTGCAAGTGACAACTCGGTCGTACCGATCTCCCCGGCACACGAGGAACGTTACCAGTGGGGACTGGAGCGGTTTATTGAAGAGGCGCGGACACTGGCCCAGTTTGAGCACCCGCACATCGTACGGGTCCGCAATGTGTTCAAGAGCAACAATACTGCCTACATGGTCATGGACTATGAACTTGGCGAAAGCCTGCAGGACATCCTGAGCCGCCGCAAGATGCTGGATGAAGCGGACATTGAAACGGTGATGTTCCCGATAATCGACGGGGTGAAACTGGTGCATGCTCATGGCTTCATCCATCGCGATATCAAACCTGCCAATATCTTTATACGTGTTGATGGTGACCCGGTATTACTCGATTTTGGTTCTGCGCGGCAATCCCTTGAACAGGGCAAAAACTCGATGACCAGTATCTTTTCCAAAGGCTATGCGCCGATTGAGCAATACAGTACCAGGGATGATGAACAGGGTCCCTGGACAGATATCTATGCACTGGGTGCCACCATGTACAGGACTATTGCAGGTGTACCTCCGACTGATGCAATAGATCGCAGTACGGCCATCAGTATTACCTCGCGTGACAGCTTTGTCGCCGCCATTGAAGTCGGTGCAAAACGGTACTCGGACGCCATTCTGCACGCAATTGATCACGCAATGAAATTCAATCGTCAGGATCGGCCTCAAACTATCACCGAGTGGATGTCGGAATTTTCTGTCCGCAGTCGCCAGACTGATGACAACTCAAGCCACCCTGCACAGACCAGCAAGGCACTGGACACCCTGATCGACATCAAGGCGAATGCTGAGTTGGGCGATGTAGAGGCGCAAGCAACCCTGGCTTATATGTATGCGAAGGGAATCGAAGTTGAAAAGGATGAGTTGATCACGGCAAAGTGGTATCAAATGGCAGCAGAACAAGGTCATACTAATTCACAGTACAACCTGGGTGTGATATACGCAAAGGGACGCGGGGTTAAACAAAGCTTTAAAAAGGCACACAACTGGTATACTCGCGCCGCTGAAGCAGGTGACATAAATGCGCAGGTCGCACTGTCTTCGATGTATACAAAGGGAATCGGAGCAGACAAGGATGAACGCGCAGCCTTTACCTGGTGCCTGCGCGCGGCAAAACGCGGCCATCAGAATTCCATGTATAATCTGGGTGAAATGTACCTTAATGGCAGTGGCGTCAGCCAGAATTTCAGCGAAGCCCATGCCTGGCTGAAAAAAGCAGCTGATCGGGAACATATCAAGGCCCAGATCGCACTTGGGTTTATGTATGGAAAAGGAATGGGAATCGAGCGGGACGATGTTGAGGCCTATCACTGGTACCGTAAGGCCGCAGAGGCAGGTGATCCGAACGCGCAGTACAATCTGGGTTTGATATATTCAAAAGGCCGGGGGATCAGACCGAATATCATAGAGGCCCGAAAATGGTACAAAAAAGCGGCTGATCAGGGTAATGAAAATGCGGAAAATTCCCTGCAACGACTGGGAGACTGAATTTCGTCATCTTAATGGTACTCCTGGTATGTATTCAACCATACCACTCGCTGGACAATTATCTGGTTACCAAAGATCAAAACGACAGACATGATGCATTCGAGCCTGACCGGGATAATCAGTTCATATCAATCCCTCAAACAATCTGAACGGGAATTTGTACTCGCGACTATCGTCGAGACGCATGGGTCAACCTATCGCAAGGCCGGTGCAAGAATGCTGATCACCCGTTCCGGCAGTTATTGCGGATTACTGGGCGGAGGCTGTTTTGAATCCGATTTGCTTGAACATGCATACAAGGTATTTGATACCCGCAAGCCCATCCAGCTTCTTTATGATATGCGTTCACCTGAAGATCTGGTCTGGGGTCTGGGGCTTGGATGCAATGGTGCTGTGTGTATCTGGCTCGAATATATTTCTGCCGATAATGGTTATTTACCGCTGCCCCTGTTCGAGACTGCACTACAAACCCGGTCTCCAAGCGTATTGATTACAAGCCTTGCAGACGGCAGCGGCAAGGCAGAAACCAGACATTATCTTTTCGGAGACTCTGGCAAGATACCGGTTGAATTCAGCCCTCCCTCGCAATTTATTGATCAGGCCATAAACACGCTCGATTCAGGCCAAGCCTGCCTGATCGAGATTGCCATAGATCAGCCCAGCGTCAAGACGTTTTTCAGCCGCATCAATCCGCCGGTGCAATTGCTGGTCATTGGTGGTGGACCGGATGCTGTACCCGTAACCCGGCTGGCGACACTATTGGGTTGGGAAGTGAGCGTGGTCGATTATCGCGAAAATTACTCCAAATCAGAACAGTTTCCGGATGCATACCGGGTAATTCGCGCTACCCCGGAACAACTGCCGGATCGGATCAATATCGACAACATGAATGCGGTCGTACTGATGACACATAAGTACGATTATGACCTGCGTTATCTGCAGCAACTGACACATCCGGCCCTGCGCTATGTCGGACTGCTCGGACCGATTGCACGTCGTAACGAATTGTTACGCGCTGCCGGAAATGAGTTAAGCGGTACATTGACAGATCGTTGTTACGGGCCGGTCGGACTGGATATTGGAGGAGAGTTACCTGAAGAGATCGCCTTCGCAATGATTGCAGAAATCCAGGCGGTGTTGAATCAACGCAAGGGAGGTCATCTGGCCGCTGTCAATCAACAGGTTGTCGCAACCTCAAAGCTTGCCAGACTGGGTTGTATCGTGCTGGCAGCAGGTGGGTCGACCCGGTTTGGCGCCTTGAAACAACTGCTGGAATTCAAAGGCAAGAGTCTGCTGAATCGCAGCGTCAAGCTTGCCTGTGAGGTTGTGAATAACCGGGTCGTCGTTGTACACGGCCCCAAACCGACAAAATGTCAGCGGGAAATTTCCGCCTATGCTGTTATGAATCTGGTCAACGAGGACTGGGAACGCGGACTGTCCAGTTCGCTTGCCCTTGCAATCGAATCAGTGCCAGCCGATTACGATGCCGTCTTGGTGCTCCTCTGCGATCAACCCCTTATTGAAAAACCACATGTGGATCTGTTGATTGAAGCATGGTCCGCCAACCCGGAAAAGATCATTGCCAGCAATTATGCTGATACAACGGGTGTCCCTGCGATCATACCAAGATCCTATTTCCAGCAAGTACTCAAACTTACAGGGGACGAAGGTGCAAAAAAACTTCTGGCACGATTTTCCAATGAGGTCATAACGGTCCCGATCCCGGAAGCAGAGTATGATATTGATACCCAGGAAGATTTTGCCAGACTGCTGTTCCGCAATCAGAAATGAC
>JBCKWF010000065.1:0-9298 GCA_038922895.1 Gammaproteobacteria bacterium | reverse complement strand
CCCCTCAAGCCAGAATCGGCAAATATTGTCTCGGTATGGTCTGTGTGTTCAAAATTCATGGGTAGATGATCTCGCTTGATGTTACTGCGCCAAAAATTCCTGCATCGAAAACGCGATTCCCGGCACCGCATTACGAAGCTTGCGGTCTTCCGTAATCAACGGGGCATTCAGGCTTTGCGCCAGCGCAACATACTGAGCATCATAGCCGGTGATGGCGTATTTCGCCGCCACTGCAAGCGCCGTATCCATCTCCACTTCGCATTGCGCAACTTTCATGAAGCGGTCGGCGTGATCCAGCAGCTTCCGGCATTGTGCGAACGTCAGCACTTCGCGCCGCTGGTAGGTCGCCAGCACATTCAGTGTTTCATGCAGGCACAGCGCTGTTGTGCGCCAATCACTATCTTTATCCCGCAGCTTATGAATAAGCGGCGAGTAGTCGCATTCGATCAGGGAGTAAATCAGAATATTGGCGTCTATGACGATCATTTCGTCAGCCGTATTTTGCCTGAATCGCGTCCCCTGCGGATGACCGAAACAACATCGCCGGGGGCAAGCTGTTTTGCCGCTTTGAGCGGCTTGGGCAGCAGGTCGGCGGCGTTCCTCGCCGGGCCGGTCAGCCCCTGTTCCAGCAGCGCCAAGGCTTGCCGCGTCATGGAACGATGATGACGCGCAGCCTCTTCCTTGAGCCTGCGATGCAATTCAGGGGGAAAATCTTTAATCAACAAGCCGGACATAACAACCTCGCATATATAAAAATGGTAGCGAAATGATAGCTCTTCTGTGCCGAAGCATCAAGCAGCTGCACGTTCTATTGATCTTTACATAATTTGCGACGCATATGCCTTCATTTCAGCCTACCCTCTCCCGCCTGCGGGAGAAGGGATGATTGCCCTAGAATCTCGGCAATTCAGGAAACTTCGTCTAAATAATAGGGGACAGTCCCAATGCTGTTCACTTAAACAAAATTCCGTTCGCCCTGATCTTGTCGAAGGGCTTTATGCCCGTGACCAGTGGTTCGGCAGGCTCACCACGAACGGTTAAGTGAACAGCATTGGGGACAGACCCTGAAGTATCCCCACAAAACTAAATAAAAAATCTATCAAAAACAATCGGTTAGCTGGACACCGGATTTTGTCCGGGAACATGCATGATGAATTGTGATCAAATGAAGTTAGCAACTTTAAAATCACACAGGAGACTCACCCTGCATGCACTGAAAATAGTACACCAATTACTGGTAAAAAACTGTCCGCAAATTCATGCGACTCGCCTGAGTGCATTGATGGATAATATTGAAAGTCTGGTGCGGGGACAAACCCTCAACCGGTATGGCAGGCATTCACGCAGTCAGCACAATATGCAGGCGGCACGCGGTGCACGCGAAGCCTGGGTCTTGGCGAGCAATCTGCCGGTCAGTTACAAATTCGCCGGCAAGGTGGTGCGGATATACCGGCAGCGTATGCAAATTGAAGAAAGCTTCCGGGATTTGAAAGGTGCACGCTTTGGTCTGGGTCTGGAATTCCATCGCAGTCGCGACCCAAAGCGACTGGCGATCCTCTTGCTGATTGCGACACTGGCACTGCGGGTGATGTGGCTGATAGGTTGGATTGCCCGTGAGCGAGGACTGGCCCGCCAATATCAGGCCAATACCGTGCGTCATCGTGAGGTGTTATCTGTTGTATATCTTGGCATGCGGGTCATAGAGCGTACCAATCTGGAATTTACAGTAGCTGAGCTAGACAATGCGTGGCAAAGTGTCGCCGGTTTCAATGCCAAAATATGGGGCGATGCGTTATGATTTTGTGGGGATCCCTCAGGCTCAGCCCACCATTTTTAGGGGCGTCAAAGCCTTAACCGAGTGCCATGAGGGGCAGACCCTAATTAGAGGGGGTTGCTTCAGCAGGTGGAGGTTAGATGGCTGGCCTAACTGGCTTTCTTGAATAACTCGACTTCCACTTCAAGCCTTGTGCCCAATCGATCCTTTTCCATTTCAAGATCATATCTGCTTTGCAGGTTCATCCAGAACCGGTCCGTCATGTCAAAGAACCGCGAAAGCCGTAATGCGGTATCGGCCGAGATTGCCCGCTTGCCGTGTACGATTTCATTGATCCGGCGCGCCGGCACATTGATCGCTTTTGCGAGGCGGTACTGGCTTACACCCAGGGGGACCAGGAATTCTTCCTGGAGGATTTCACCCGGATGGATTGGAGATAATCTGGTTTTACTCATAACGTTCACCTAATGATAGTCAACAAACTCAACATCTGTGGCCTGACCTGATTGCCAGTTAAAACATATCCGCCATTGATCGTTTACCCGGATGCTGTACTGGCCTTTCCTGTTTCCGACCAGCCTTTCCAACCGGTTTCCCGGAGGGATACGGAGATCTTCGAGAGATTCTGCGGCATCAATAATGTCAAGCTTACGCTGGGCAAGTCGTTGAAGCTGTAACGCATATCTTTTGACGCGCTCCCGCTTGAAAATACTTTCCGTATCCTTGTCCTTAAATGTCCTTATCATGGTGTTTGATAGTAACGTCTTACGTTAATATCGTCAAGCGTTCATAATAAAGGGGGCCGGAGTAATTTATTATTAACCACTCCAGCCCTGTTATTTCTTGCCTACTATGTTGACCAGACATGGCAATGCATTAAGTAAATATTGTGTTTGAAGTTTCATAATATCGTGCAGAGGGTATATTAAGGTAAAAACCTTATATACCCTATATGGAGTACCCACTGAAAATCCGTCCCCTTTTATGCTTCTTTCTTCGCCTTTCATATATTCGCACTCAAGCAGCGCTGTGCGTTGTCGCACGCATGATAAAAGTAGGGATCCTGTGTGTGCGCGACCGTACTGAACGGATATCGATACAGGTGTATATACTATTGAACAGACAGCTGTTTTCTGTTTCGCAGAAATATCAGGCCCAAGCCATGGATCAAAACTATATGAATATAATGTCAGGTCTTGCAAATCCGGTTTCATGGTTTTCCGGTACTTTCACACCTAACATTCCGGGCTACCTATGAACAATCCTGCATTCGACCAGTTTGCTGTCCTATTTATGTTCCAGTTTTTTCTTGTATTCGGGCTTATCAGTTTTGCTGTTGGTATCGGCCTTGTCTGTAGCGGTACAGGCATGCATAAACTGTCCGGGGTCATGAATCACTGGGTATCCATGCGACATAGGATGAAATGGCTTGCAATACCACGCAGTCCGGGATCAGCTTTGCTAAACTATCAGTCTGTGATTGGCATGATATTTATGATTGCCGCAACTTCCTCCACAATTATCCTGATTACCCGGACGGACGTCTCTATGCTAGTTGCTGCATTCAGATTCACCAATCCCTCTTCCCTAACAATATGGATAATAGAAAGCTTACGCTGGCTGTTAATCACGGGCAGCCTGTTTGCGATCGGCATCGGTATCATGCTGATCTTTTTTCCGGTTGCGTTATGCACGATCGAAACACGCGCAAATCACTGGTACTCTTTACGCAACCATATTCGAGGAGGTGATACCATGCATCTGGCCTTCGACAAATGGGTTGAAAGATATCCGGTAATCATGGGCTGGATTATCGCGGCCGGAGCACTTATCGTCATAGTCAATTTCGGAATATTATTGTACTCACATAATTGAACCCGGGAACAGTGCAGGATAAACCTCGAGGTCGGCCGGGGCAAAACCACCGGGTGGGCCTGTAAACATCTGTAAAAAAAAGGATAGATTTATTTTCTATAGGTTTTTAACAATGACTCGTACTGAAAAAATAAATCCATCCCCTTTTAGTCCCTGTTTATCCAAAGGAGCTTTTTGTTGCTGTTAAGTTACCTGCCTCTACTGAAAAAGCCGTCATTGAGGCGGCATAACCAGTCGCTTCAGCGGATGCCGCAAGCGGCGCCCGCTAAATTTAAAGGGGGCGGAGACAGATAAAAATACAAATAATTTTCGTATATTCCCAGCTTCAATTATTCCTGCCTTATTGGAGTGTAGCGAGTCGAGGTATCTCGCTGCTCTCTCTCAGGATGGCATCCTAACATATAAGATCAGCAATCTTGCCATAGACCTATATTTAGTCTATATTCAGGTCAGGTTATTTCATGGAGCCTGTCTGATGAAACTTTCGCATATCAAACCGATCAGCTATCTGAAAGCCCATGCATCCGAGCTCATGCGGCAACTGACAGAACAGCGCGAACCGTTAATAATTACTCAAAACGGGGAAGCCACGGCCGTGATACAGGATGTGCAAAGCTACCAGCAAACCCAGGAAACACTGGCATTATTGAAAATTCTGGCCCTGGGTAATCAGCAAATCGAAGCCGGTAACGTCCAGCCCGCAGGCAATGTCATCAAGCGCATTCGCAAAAACAGGGCAAGAACCTGATGCCTTACAAGGTACTGCTCACCGGCAGTGCCGCGCGTGACCTTGAGGAACTGGACGCTTATATAGCACAACACGATACCCCCGAAGCGGCAGAATATGTGCTCACCAGGATTGAAGAGAAGATTAACGGCCTGGTGGAGTTTCCAGAACGCGGTGTCTATCCGCCGGAACTGTCATCGCTGGGGATCCGTGATTACCGGGAATGTTTTTTCAAACCTTAGCCGGATCATTTACCGGGTCATCAAAAATACCGTGTACATTTATCTGATAGTCGACGGCCGGCGCGATATGCAAACACTGCTTAACCGGCGGTTGTTATCTGACTGAGGAAGAATTTTCGCCGGTGAGAGCGGCAATTCTGTGATTTGTGGAAACCACGGCGCTGGAAGCAACAAAGGTATTGAATCCTGTAAACCGGCTGGATTAAATACACGACTTCACAGGAATAATGTATTAATAAAAACGGTCAGAGACAAATGCTAATGCAAATACATATCGATTGTCACCGACCCCATTTCTGCAAGCTATCTTCCAATGCAAGCCGCTGTGCCGCTTGATCTGGACTCATGCCCGGCTGCATCAACTTCTCGACTTGCGCCCAGTCATTCAATCAAAACTGCTTGGCATTGGTACAGGCCTGACACCGCGCGTGCCTCAATGCCTGGGCCGGTTGCGGTCGCCAACCGGGTTGACCCTGGTTGCGCCTGAGTTCACGCGAAATCGTAGACTTGTCCACCCCAACCTCATCCGCAATTTGTGCTTGTTTCAAACCTGCTTTGCTTAACCCGGAAATCTGGTAGCGTGGCTCGCTGCTAAGCTGCTGGTAGCGCTGCATGTGTGCCCCTTTTACTTGGTCGTTTGAGAGGCTCCGATGCTAACGCAGCTTGCCTCCAAACAATCTTACAAAAGTTGCACTTCAAACTTGAATCCGCCATCTCTTTATTTCATAATCTTGCAACTATGATTAAAGATCAAGGCAGGAGTCGATATGCAAATGATTGATGAGGCGATTGAAGACTACGCATTCCGTGTAACACAGGCAGAGCCTGAAAATCTTCAGAAGCTGTTCGCCCTGACGCACGAAGTGATGAAATACCCGGGTATGCTAACGGGCCGAATTGAAGGGCGATTGCTGAAATTACTCGTGCAGCTTGTTCAGCCACAACTGGTGCTTGAGGTCGGGACCTTTACGGGTTACTCGGCCTTGTCGATGGCAGAAGGACTTGCACATGATGGAAAGATCATCACCTGTGATATCGACCCGAAGGCCCAGAAGCTTGCACAGGCGGCCTTTGATGCCAGCCCGTATGGCCATAAAATTGAGATGAGGATGGGGCCGGCTATCGACACCATCCGGAAGTTGACGGAGACGATTGATCTTGGGTTCATTGATGCAGACAAGGAAAACTACCCTTTATATTATGAGGAAATCCTGGTGCGAACCCGTCCGGGAGGATTGATCGTCATTGATAACACACTCTGGTCAGGCCGGGTACTCGATCCACAGGACACGGATTCAAAGGCCGTGGCCCGGCTCAATGAGATTATTTCTAAAGATATACGAATCGAGAACGTGCTGTTAACGGTACGCGATGGTATACAATTGGTGAGGAAAAAATAAAGGAAATACAGTGTCAGGTCTTTCAATGACACATGTGTTAATGCAAGACCTGAACATCCCGCTAGAATTTTCAAGTGTTTTTTGGTCGAACTTCGTATTGTCGATTGTTTTTCACCAACGCCCGGATCACGCGGATGAGCTGACGGCTTAAGGCGCGAATCGCCTGATTGTGTTGCTTGCCTGCGGCCCGTTGCTGGTTGTAATACGCCTGCGACGACGGCACGTGAGGGATGTGGCGGGCGACCGCTACCATCATCGCTGCCTTGGCTCGCTGGTGCACTTGCCTCGGCGCACGCGCCGCTGTTTTTTTGCCGGAACTGTTATCCAGTGCCGCCATACTGGTATACAACGCCAGCCCGGCCTCCGACTCAAATCGTGCCAACCTGCCGATCTCGCCCGCGAGTTCGGCACTACTGGTATCGCCAAAGCCGGGAATCGACTGAATAGTTTGTGCCAGTTCAGGGTCGGCAGCGGTTGCCTGGATGCTACGGTCAAGGGTCTTGATATCGCGACCGAGTGCCAGGCCACGCTGCGCATCCTGCAGGATCATCTCGCCGACGCTAGCCACGTCCGGCGCGAAGCTGGCGCCCGGTTGCCAGAGCTGTATCTGGTTTGCGTATTTCTGTCCAATTGAGGCAATCGCGAGCAGACTCTTGCGTTGCAGTTTGGCCAGCTTAGGCAACGCCTCGCGACAGGTCAGGAAGTTAAGCAACCAAATATTGGTCACGTCGCCAGCCCCGGGCAGACCGCGTGCAGGTCGGCGTGCAAGCGCTTGACGATACCTGCGCGTTCGAGCACGAGTTGCATGGCGCCGCCGGGTCAGTCGTTTGAGTTTGTCGTTAACGGCGGGCGTGGGAGCCACTGCCTGTAACGCGTCGCGGGCGACCGGCACATAGGCTGACAGTTGCAACAGTTCCAGGATCCGCCGTGCGTCAATCGCATCGGTCTTGGCGGGGGCGGGGAAGCTTTCTTTATAGCGGGCCAACTTCAGATTGTTGACGTTGGAGAGCGGCCAGGCGTGGCGGCGGATCTGGCCATCGAGCGGTCACGCCCAGCCGTTGTAGCCTTCCATCGCGATCATGACCGGCAACTGCTGGCGTGCTTGCAGTGCGGCAATACGTTGCAACAACCGGCTAAAACCGGCGGCGTGATGATCAACGTCAAATTCGTCAATCAGTTTGCCAGCGGGCAAGCCAACCGCAACGCGATGGCGAGCACTGCCAATATCGATACCAACGCGAAGGCTGTGCGTGTTCAGCAGTGACTCCTGCGTAAAAACGCAGCGTGGAAAAAATCATCCCTAGGTCTGGTCTACATTCAGAGCCACGATCAACAAGTGATTGGCACCATCCCGGTAGGCGTAGCGGATGATGTGGTTGACGCGGGCGGCATTTCAGAGTCGAGCAGCGTTGGTTTCCAAACCCGCGGACCCCATGAGCCACACCCCGTCAAGCAGAAATGCTACTCTTCCTCTTGACGGTCGTCATCCACAAATTCAATGGTAGACCCCGTTCTCCCCCATTATCTGTCAGGGCCGTCGAGCCTGCAGCGAATTGTTATGCATCAGCGCTCCATACCCCTGGCTAACAGGGTGACCTTTTCCCTTGCCTTACATCGCTTTAGCAAGGCAATTGTTTCCGCGTGCTGATCCGATATGCGATCACTGAGCATAGCCTTAATATCAGTAAGTATCTTTATTCGCTTGTTGTAATCAGTCTCGTCATGGTTTATGTCTGGGTGGCAAACCCAGAAGTATAGAAATTCATAGCCATCCTGTTCTGGGGTTGGCGCAATCCTTCGAATTGGGTCATCTATTGGTACTTGATTGTACGGGTAATCAAGCTGCTTAGTTATATAACCTTCATTTAGAAGCCACTCGGGGTGACCTTGAAGAAGATCTCTGGCCAAAGCAGGTTCAATTAGGAACCTAGCGCCTTTCTTCGCCTTTTCTAGACCTATCGCTCTTGCAAGAGTGTCATCTTCAGGCAATTGCTTTTCAAAGTTTTTTAACTCAGTACGTATCTGGAAGTTCAAGTAGCCGTTAACGGCCGCACCTCGCAAAAGGATGTTCTTGTGCAGTAAGTTTATATATGCGTAATGGATCTGCTTTAGCCCCTCCTTTGCGTCATCCCCATAAATCAGGAGGCTGTCGCTAAACATATGGACCTTAAAGCGTGGGTTCTGTTCACAGTAGTTAGAAAGTGCGCAGAAGACAGTGTCGTAGAATTCATTGAGTTTTTCTTTTGCCATTTCCGGACTGAGTCTATAGTAGCCAGAAATTCCAAGCAGATCGCCGTAATATGTGAATCCCACATCAACCTCCAACTGATGCATAACGACTAAAATAACCGGCGCCGCTTTGCGGCGTCCGGCGCGTTTTTTCGCGCGAAGTTGACTGCCTTGTTAGGCGCATAGTAGATAAGGCAATACACATTATTAAACTTGTGGATCAAACAACGCCAGTAAGACACCTGCTACTCCAATGAGCGCGAAAATTAACAATAACACAGTACCTAACGGCTTCCACCATCCTTTTCGGGTATAATTTTCACCAAATCTTTCTTTGACATATTTTGCTTGTGGTCGACCACTTAAAAAATACCAGATAATTAGAATCCAGAACGCTGCGCCGGGACCGATTCTTTCCGGAAGAAAAAGAGAGGCAACAAGAAATATTGCGTAAGAATATACCCATCGCATTGACTTGCGAGAACGTTCCACTTCGCCTAACACAATCCAATTTTTTGCATGTAACCAAGCTCCGAATATTGGACTAAGAAGAATACTCCAGTTTGCTGCAGCACTGGGATTCCAGAGTGCGGGTTGTGTTTTTTGATTTTTAGAATATAGTCCATCATCGTTCAATGACGCATTCGAGTGTGGTGATGGGCGTGAAGCATTATTCTCGTGCTTGGCGCGGTGTTCGCTTATCCAGATATCATGTTGTCGTCTGCGCTCTGGATCCGACAGAATATGGTAAGCTTCGTTAATGATTGTTATAATTCTTTCGGCAGCCTGTCGATTGTCTGGATTCTTATCGGGGTGCCACTTCTGGGAAAGGTAACGGTAGGCACCTTTAATGACTTCAGAGCTAGCATTTTCTGCAACTTGCAGATTGTCGTAGTGTGTTCGGAGTTTTTCCATACTTTTTATTTTGCACCTAACGATATTAGCGAGTCGCGCGGGTCCGAGACTTAGAATATAAGAAACTAGTTCTCACTGCGCTAGCTTGAATGACTTGTAGTGAGTGCATTTCTTTTTGGCTTTACCTATATTCCCG
>JBCKWF010000064.1:0-9341 GCA_038922895.1 Gammaproteobacteria bacterium | reverse complement strand
AATTTGCTGTCAAGTCAATAGTTTAAAACAAGCCGAACTCTTTGACAGCTATTCAACGTATAGCTAAACTTCACCGCCTGATGGCCCCCGACCTGCCTTTGATAATAGAACCTGCGAGGCTTGCAGTCTCTGGTGAACGTCTGGATGGCCAGGTGCAATTGTCGGAACTGGGTCGTATCAGCGATTTGATCTTGAATCGGGATGGTACGGTCAACTTCAGCCTGTCATTCAGCAGGGATGACAAGGGTATAGTACAGATTACCGGTGAATTATCGGTAGCTCTGCCAGTATTATGTCAGAGATGTCTTAATGAAATGCAGCTGCAACTGCAGAGTCCGGTAAATATAGGCGTGATTGACAGCCAGCAGCGGATAGACGAGTTACCCGATACACTGGAGCCGGTTATTGCTGAGCAGCACAAGCTTGCATTGCTGCAGTTGATTGAAGAGGAATTGCTGCTGGCGATGCCACTCTCACCGGTACATGAACGGTCTGCTTGTCCGGCAACAGAACTGCTCGATGAACTTGCAGGCAAGAAAGCAAATCCATTTGCAGTATTGAAAGATTTAAAGACAGGTAAACATTAATTTTCAGGAGAGAGTAACGCCATGGCTGTACAAAAGTCCAAGAAATCAACTTCCAGGAGAGGAATGCGCCGTGCCCACGATGCATTGACTCCGACTGAACTGTCAGTCGAGCCGACCACCGGTTCTACTCACAGACGTCACCATATCAGCGCGGATGGATATTATCGGGGCCGCAAGGTCATCGAGACCAAGGACGAGTCGGAATAGCACCCAGGCAAGTTTGATTTCCCTACTTTCAACGATGCCTGATACCAGGTGTCCTGTTCCTTACAATTCCACTGACGCCGGACAGACTGACCTTGGTTGACCGTATCGCAATTGATGCAATGGGCGGTGATTTTGGCCCGTCCGAGATCGTTCCCGCCGCAGTATTTGTACTGGCCAGACATGCAGATCTGCAGCTGATACTCGTAGGTCAGCAGGACCGTTTGCGGGAAGAGCTTAAAAAACTGAACCTGTCAGAATCGGATCGGCTACAGATCAGGCATGCCCCTGAAGTAGTGGAAATGGACGAATCGCCGTCGCTCGCCTTTCGTAACAAGAAACAGTCATCCATGCGTCTGGCAATTGAAATGGTTAAAGACGATCAGGCGGACGCCTGTGTCAGCGCGGGCAATACAGGCGCATTAATGGCCATATCCCGCTATGTGCTGAAGATGTTGCCAGGCATAGACCGTCCTGCGATATGTTCGACTATGCCCGGGGTAGGGGGACATACCCACCTTCTGGATCTGGGTGCCAATATCAATACGAGTTCGGAACAATTATTCCAGTTTGCCGTGATGGGATCGGAACTGACCAGTGCGGTGGAAAATATCGAAAACCCGACCATAGGCCTGTTGAATGTCGGCTCAGAAGAAACCAAGGGCGATGACAGGATTAAGCAGGCTGCTATATTGTTATCTAACAGTCATCTGAATTACATCGGCTTTGTCGAGGGTACAGACATTTACACAGGCAAGGTGGATGTAATTGTGACAGACGGTTTTACCGGTAATGTTGCACTGAAGGCCAGCGAAGGTGTGGCAAAGCTGGTTGGATACCATGTCAAAAAGGAATTTTCCAGTTCGCTTTATGGCAAGTTATCGGCGCTCATTACGATGCCGATTCTGAAGAATATCCAGAACAAGATTGACCCGCGTCGTTATAACGGGGCCAGCCTGCTTGGACTGCGTGGTATAGTTATAAAAAGTCATGGTGGTGCGGACAGGGTGTCGTTTGCCTCGGCGCTGGAAGAAGCAATCAAGGAAGTAGATATGGATGTGCCCGAGAGGATCTCGCTCCGGCTCGAGAGACTGCAAAACAACGGGAGTAGTTCGCAGTGATCTATTCAAGAATTATCGGAACCGGATCCTATCTGCCGGAACGTATCATGTTGAATTCCGAGCTGGAAGCAATGGTGGATACCTCCGACGAATGGATCCAGTCACGTACAGGGATCAAACAGCGTCATATCGCCAGAGTGGATGAGTCCACCTGTGATATGTCTGTTGTGGCATCACAGCGTGCGTTGCAGGCGGCAGGCATAGATAAGGACAAGATAGATCTGGTCATTGTTGCAACGTCCACCCCGGACCAGATCTTTCCAAGTACGGCGTGCCTGTTGCAAAGACAGTTACAGATCAACAATGGTTGTCCGGCGTTTGACGTACAGGCGGTATGTTCCGGGTTTGTTTATGCAATCACAATAGCCGACAAGTTTATCAAGTCGGGAACGACCGGAAATGTACTGGTGATTGGCGCAGATTGTCTGTCGAAAATTATAGACTGGACTGACAGAGGTACCTGTGTGCTGTTCGGTGATGGTGCCGGCGCGGTGGTTATGCAGGCGGCAACAGAACCAGGCATACATGCAACGCTGTTACATGCGAATGGGTCGTATGCAAACATGCTCGAGGTCCCCTGCGGAGTCTCCAGGCCGGGTGACGACAATTATGTACGGATGAAAGGGAGCGACCTGTTCAAGTTTGCGGTGACATCGATGGATGAGATTGTCGACGAGATACTGACCGGGACCGGTATGCAGCAGTCTGATATCGACTGGTTGGTTCCACACCAGGCCAATGAGCGCATTATTGCAGCCACCGCTAAAAAACTGAGCATGCCGATGAGCAAGGTGATTATGACCGTTCAGCAGCATGGTAATACCTCTGCAGCATCGATACCGCTGGCGCTGGATGTCGGTGTGCGTGACGGACGCATAAAGCGAGGACAGTTGTTATTGATGGAGGCCATAGGTGGTGGCCTCGCCTGGGGTGCAGCGCTGGTCCGCTACTGATTATTTCGATGGGTACACCGGTGCAGCAAGGTCCAGGCTATCGTTTTGCCTTTGTATTTCCCGGGCAGGGATCACAGTCTGTCGGTATGTTGAATGATTTTGCAACACGCTATGAAGTTGTAAAGCAGACCTTTGCCGAGGCATCGGCAATTCTCGGTTATGATTTGTGGGATGTCATACAAAACGGCCCGGAGTCGGAGCTGAACCGGACAGAGATCACACAGCCAGCCCTGCTGACTGCCGGGGTTGCAATCTGGAGGATCTGGTTGCAAGCAGGCGGCAGAAAACCTGACTTCATGGCGGGACATAGTCTGGGAGAATTCACTGCGCTGGTCTGTTCCGGCGTGTTGAAATTCACTGATGCAGTCAGTCTGGTCCGTGACAGGGGCAGGTATATGCAGGAGGCCGTGCCGGCGGGGGCAGGTGCTATGGCAGCGGTGCTGGGTCTGGACAGCGCGACTATCGAGAGGCTGTGTCTTGAAGCGGCAGCAGGGCAGATTGTCACTGCAGCAAACTACAACTCACCCGAGCAGACTGTTATTGCCGGAGATATACAGGCCGTTTCCAGGGCATCGGAACTGTGCAAGGCCGCCGGCGCCAAACGGGCCATAATGTTGCCGGTCAGTGTACCTTCTCATTGCCTGTTGATGAAAAGCGCGGCCGCACGGCTGGAACAGAGGCTGAAAGACATACCGTTGCAACAGCCGGAAATTGCTGTATTGCAGAATATTGACGCGCAGTCACGAGTTGCTCCGGATGAAATCAGGTCCGCCCTGGTGAAACAATTACACCAACCCGTACGCTGGGTTGATACAATAAGGGGACTGGGTGAATTACAATGCCGGACCATCATTGAAAGTGGTCCGGGTAAAGTCCTGACCAGCCTGATAAAGCGGATAGACCGGGAAATATCAGCAATAGCTATCCACGATGCGGATACCTTTGAACAGTTTGTTAAAGAAATGCAGACATGAACATTAATCTTGAAAACAGGGTGGCCCTGGTTACCGGGGCGAGCAGGGGTATTGGTAGTGCGATTGCGAGGACGCTCGGTTTATGTGGTGCCACAGTGATAGGTACGGCCACTTCTGCAGCAGGCACGCGAAAGATAGAACAAATGTTCAGTGACAATAAGATCAACGGTACTGCCGGCATTCTGGATGTATCCAGTCCGCAGTCGATAGAGACCTTCTTCAACCAACTCGCTGAGAACAAACTGACCCCAGTAATACTGGTCAATAATGCCGGTATTACACGTGATAACCTGATGCTGCGTATGAAAGATGATGAATGGCTTGATGTTATCGAGACGAACCTTAACTCGGTATTCAGGGTGACGCGTGTATGCCTGAAAGGTATGCTGAAGGCGCGTTTTGGCAGGATTATTAATATCACTTCAGTAGTCGCTTTATCCGGCAATCCCGGGCAGGTAAATTATTCTGCTGCCAAGGCTGGAATGATAGGTTTTACAAAATCACTCGCGCGGGAAGTGGGTAGCCGTGGGATTACTGTCAATGCAGTCGCTCCCGGTTTTATTGTTACCGACATGACCAGTGAATTGTCAGAAGAAAATAAAAACGCAATGAATAAACAGACCGCGCTGGGTCGTTTTGGGGAGGCCATCGAGGTTGCGGAGACAGTCGCATTCCTTGCTTCAGACTCAGCCGGCTATATCACCGGGGAGACAATTAATGTTAATGGGGGATTATACATGGCATAACAACCTGTCCCCGGATTGAGAAAATAATATTAACTGGTTGTTTTGTATAAATATTAATAATAAAAGGTTTATCCACCTTGCAAGTTATATTCAAATCACTAAACTGACACCCGCACTTCGGTGCCTATTCCGTATAGGGAGGAATCATTCATCATGAGTAGTGTTGAAGAACGAGTAAAAAAAATTGTGGTTGAGCAATTAGGCGTTAAAGAAGAAGAGGTGACTATCGAAGCCTCATTTGTAGACGATCTTGGCGCTGATTCGCTTGATACTGTTGAACTGGTCATGGCTCTTGAGGAGGAGTTTAAGACCGAGATACCTGATGAACAGGCTGAGAAAATTACGACTGTGCAGCAGGCAGTTGATTATATCAACGCCAATCTGGAATAAATTTCAGCATTAATCACGTTACGGGCCGCATACAACTGCGGCCTTTTCTTTTTTAACTGATAACTATCGGGTTCTGGTTGTGCATAAACGCCGCGTTGTAGTAACCGGACTGGGTCTGATCACCCCTCTGGGAAATACTGTCGCTGATACCTGGAACAATATTGTTGCGGGGAAGAGCGGTATTTCCCGAATTACGCATTTCGATACGACGGATTTTCCGGTACAAATTGGCGGTTCCATCAGGAATTTCAATGTTGAGGATTATATCCCGAAGAAGGATGTAAAAAAGATGGACCCGTTTATCCACTACGGTATGGCTGCGGGTCTGCAGGCATTCCAGGATTCAGGGTTGATCGTTACTGAAGAGAATGCGTACCGCATCGGTGTGGCAATCGGCTCTGGTATTGGCGGGTTGCCCGGTATTGAAAAAGGCACATTGACGCTGCTCGAGGGTGGACCGCGGAAGATCTCGCCCTTTTATGTACCGAGTAACATTATCAATATGATCTCGGGCAATCTTTCAATACGTATCGGCGCGAAAGGCCCGAATTTTGCGATCGTGACCGCCTGTACTACCGGTACACACAACATTGGAGATTCAGCGAGACTGATTGAATATGGCGATGCCGATGCGATGATTGCTGGTGGTGCCGAGATGGCAACCTCGCCGACCGGACTGGCCGGGTTTGCGAATGCCAGGGCATTATCTACCCGCAATGATGAACCGGAACGCGCCAGCAGGCCATGGGACCGGGACCGGGACGGGTTTGTACTCAGTGATGGTGCCGGCGTAATGGTGCTGGAGGAGCTGGAGCATGCACGCAAACGCGGGGCGAATATCTATGGTGAGATTATTGGTTACGGTATGAGTGGTGATGCCTACCATATGACTGCCCCATCTGAAGACGGCGCTGGCGCATCGCATAGTATGCAGAATGCGTTACGTAACGCAGAAATAGGCATATCAACCGTCGATTACATCAATGCACATGGGACCTCGACTCCGGCAGGTGATGTGGTTGAGAACAACGCAGTCAAGCGGGTGTTTGGTCAATACGCAAAAACGGTAGCGATCAGTTCAACCAAATCAATGACCGGTCACATGCTCGGTGCGGCAGGGGGGGGCAGAGGCGGTATTTTGTATGTTGGCCATTCGTGACCAGATAGCACCGCCCACAATCAATCTGGACAACCCGGACCCTGCCTGTGATCTGGATTATGTGCCGCATCAGGCCCGCAAGATGAAGATCGATATTGCCTTGTCCAATTCATTCGGTTTTGGGGGGACTAACGGTACATTGATCTTCAGTAAGTTGTGAAGAGTCTTACACGGGTTCGCGCTGTTCCCTGGTTATCCGCAGTCTGCGTTTTGCAGAATCCACAATATGTCCATTTTTAATTCACTGGTTAGCGCTCCAGCCAAACGGGTTGGAGTGTGATCAAAAATCCAGCCCCTTTTTCTCTGTCTGCACTCTCACAGTTAGCATGATAATTTGCTGCGCGAGTGTCATGTTAATGTGATCTGGAACTTCCCTGTAAGGCTTATTGCCACCGAATAACGTGGCTTTCATGGTATCCTTGGTGAGTTGACAATCACTCAGCTGATTGGTACACAAGGCTCATCTACAACGCGTCAATAAATATGGATGATTATCAGTTGTCAGCGACCCCTTGTGTCCGGTTATAATCCACGATGTTTATATATCTGTACTCAAGCTATGAGTAGAAACCTGATTGCATTTTTTTCCGCCTTTATCGTTTCTGCGGTATTGTGTCTGGTATGGTTAAAATCAGATATGCAGAAGGAACTGAACCGGCCCATGAATGTAGCTTCTACCGTATATATGACGGTGAATCCTGGTATGAGTTTTTCCAGTATCGCCGCTATGCTGGTACAGCAGGGCTGGATAAATCATTCCTACTATCTGACGCTGGAGGCGAGATGGAACAAAAAGTCCCGTCTGGTCAAGGCAGGTGAATATGCAATTGAACCTGGCACCACCCAACTTGCCTTACTGGACAAGCTGGTCGCCGGCAAGGTAGTACAATATGCGCTGACAATTCCGGAAGGATTGACGTTCCGGGAGATCACCGATCTGGTACGGAAACACCTACATCTGATACACACATTGCAGAGTTATGAAACCGACAATATTGTTCAGCAGATGAAATATCTGCAGACAAACCCGGAAGGACAGTTTTATCCGGATACCTATCATTTCCCACGTGGTACAACCGATATGGATTTTTTTCAGCGTACGTTTGAGCTGATGCAACAGGTGCTTGAGCAAGAGTGGCAGCAACGTGCCGCAGATCTACCCTATAAAAATTCCTATGAAGCCTTGATAATGGCGTCAATTATCGAAAAGGAAACCGCAGACGTCTCGGAACGGGACAGGATCGCCGGCGTATTTGTGCGAAGACTACAGCAGGGCATGAAGCTACAGACTGATCCTACCGTTATTTATGCAATGGGTAGCGCCTATGCAGGCAATATTCGCAAACAGGACCTGTATCTGGACTCGCCCTATAACACCTATGTGTATTCCGGACTGCCGCCTGCCCCTATAGCCTCGCCAGGCAGGGACGCAATCCGTGCAGCCTTGCAACCCGCAGCAGGAGATGAACTCTATTTTGTGGCCAGAGGTGATGGTAGCCACCAGTTTTCGGCGACGCTGGATGAACATAACCGGGCAGTCAGCTTGTATCAATCGGGTAGAGCGATACAGGCAGCGCCATGAGCACGGGTAAATTTATTACACTGGAAGGTATCGAAGGGGTTGGCAAAACCACCCATATCGGATTTATTTCCAGCAGCTTAAAAACGATGGGGCACCAGGTGTTGGTCACCCGTGAACCGGGTGGGACCCGCGCGGGTGAATCGATACGGGAGATCCTGTTGCATGGCAAGGATATCCAGATCGATTCGATGACTGAACTGTTGCTGATCTTCGCCGCCCGTGCCCAACATTTGCAGGAAGTGGTCCGGCCGGCCCTGGCCGCAGGTATCTATGTACTCTGCGACCGCTTTACTGATGCTACCTATGCCTATCAGGGCGGTGGTCGCGGGATTGCGGAGGGTGAGATCAGAATTCTGGAAAACCTGGTACAACAGGGATTGCAACCGGACCTTACCCTGTTATTTGATGCCTCTGTGCAAACGGGACTGGCCAGGGCAAACAAGCGCAGCGAGGCCGACCGGTTTGAGACCGAGACAGTCGGTTTTTTTGAGAGGGTCAGGCAGTCCTATCTTAAACGTGCGCGCAATGCACCGCAGCGTTTCAGGATCATTGATGCGGAACAAACCCTGTCCGCGATTGAACAGGACATCAGCAGCGTCCTGGAGACGGTAGGTTGAATCTGCAGATTTATCCATGGCAGCAAAAACAATGGGTCAGACTTGCCGACGCCTTTGCGAAAGATCGGATACCGCATGCCTTGCTGTTGGCCGGGCAGGCCGGGCTGGGGCTGAACCATTTTGCCAGTTGTCTTGCGGCGAAATGGCTGTGTGCGGAACCTGTAACAGATAAGGCCTGTGGTAAATGCAGATCCTGTCTGTTGTTTCAGGTAGGTAATCATCCGGATATTGCCAGGCTTGAACCGGAAGAGGCCGGCAAGCAGATCAAGGTCGATGCGATACGGGACCTTATCCGGTTTATCCAGTTGAGTAGTCAGTACGGGAGAGGCAAGATTGCTGTGATTGCCCCGGCAGAGGCAATGAATAGAAGTGCTGCCAATTCACTGTTAAAGATCCTGGAAGAACCGCCTGCCGGGTCGATATTTGTATTAATCACACAGCAAGCGGCCTTTTTGCCGGTGACCATCCGCAGCCGCTGTCAGCGTCTGGATTTTGCACCGACATATGATGACTCAGCCTTGCAATGGTTGGCGAAGGAAATATCAGCAGATACTTCCAGGGCGGCGGATATGTTGACATTGTCAGGTGGCCGTCCCTTGCATGCGATCACGCTGATTGAAAATGATACTGTCACCAGGCAAAGCCAGGTCTTGTCGGACCTGGCCAAGCTTGATAGCGTCTCGGCCGATGTGACCGGTACGGCACAGCGCTGGCATGATATCGGTGCTGCTGATGTATTCGGGTGGTTACAGTTTTTTCTGGCGAGCATGACCAGGCTGAAAGTCACCGGATCGCAACAGACAGAGGACGCATCGGCCCTGAACAAGGATTTGCAACGGCTGGCAAATCGATTAGACTTGCACGCACTGATGCGCGGTTATGACCTGGCTTTACAGAATTACCGGGCAATAACTGGGCCTTACAATCTGAATCAAATGGGTCTGCTCGAGGAATTTATTGTATATTGGCAGACTATGAACGGTAGCAAGGGAGGATCTAAATAGTGAG
>JBCKWF010000063.1:0-10000 GCA_038922895.1 Gammaproteobacteria bacterium | reverse complement strand
TCGTACGCTAAGGAGTTAGATCGCGAACATTGGGGCTGGTTGCAGTATTTTCCTGTTCTCGAAACTCATGTCTTCGTGCCAAATGTTTCGAGAACGGATTTCGAGAGACCTGCCACCCAGATCAGTGCTGGAAAAGCCGTTTTCTCACCGTTCGTTCTCAAAAAACCTTCGTTTGTGAAAAGACTCCGCACGCTAACGTACGATTTTTTCCGTTTTCTGAGGCGGACCCCTACAGCACCACGGTCAGCAAGATCCTCGGATCATACGCTGGAGCACCGGTCTCATCGTTACAATAATGGCCATCAAACACCGTGGTATCGATGACCTCATCGACCAGATAGCTCAGGGTGTATTCAAAGGTGCCCGGCAGGATTTGCCGGGAGAAGTTGATCGGGATGAACTTGTCTTGTTCATAACAAACCGGTTTATAACGTGCCATCAAGGTTTTCCTGATTACCTGAGGGGTCTTTCCTCCTGGTTTCAGGATCAGATCAGGCTTTCGACCGAAAGTTCCGGGCTTTTTCTACAGGCTCAACGTGCTTAATCAGCCGCCGGCCACTTGCGGCGTCCCGCTTGAGCGTAGGGTTAGGCTGATTGCAAAGATCAATCGAGACGGACACCATTGATTGCACCACTATTGCTTCCCGTACGTTTTCATCATCTCCACGTGCGCCGCGCGCTCCTGCTCCATAGTGATGGAGTCTATTTGTAACCACTGCGTAAATTCGAAGCGCTCCTTGGATTGCTTTTCCTCGAACACAAAATGAAAGGGGAACCAGTGGACACCCGGTTGATCGATCCCTTCCCATATCAATGGATATTTTTCCTGTGGAAAGAAACTTAGGTCAATTTCACCTGGACCTGCGACCTCAAAGGTTGCAGAAGCCGATTTATCAAGCGGTGTAGTAACAGTAACTGCAAATTGTCCCTTTCCCATTAGTTCGGCACTCAACCACCATTGAGAAAGCACTGGCTCGACTTTATCGAGCTCAAGAACGTCCGATTTGCCGCCACCACGGACTAGGTGTTCCACAGGATGACGCTGAGGCTGTGCGCCTGTACAAGCTAGCAGCTGGGCAAGGTGATGCTGAAGCGCAAAAAAATCTTGGTATAATGTACGCCAACGGACTAGGTGTTCCGCAGGATCACGCTGAGGCTGTGCGCCTGTACAAGCTAGCAGCTGAGCAAGGTGATGCTGGGGCGCAATACAATCTTGCTTCGATGTACGCCAACGGAGAAGGTGTTCCACAGGATGACGCTGAGGCTGCGCGCCTTGTCAAGCTAGCAGCTGCGCAAGGGATTGCTGAAGCGCAATACAATCTTGGGGTGATGTACCACAGCGGACAAGGTGTTCCACAGGATAACGCTGAGGCTGCGCGCCTCTTCAAGCTAGCAGCTGCGCAAGGTTATGCTGAAGCGCAATCCGATCTTGGGGTGATGTACCACAGCGGACAAGGTGTTCCGCAGGATTACGCTGAGGCTGTGCGCCTTTACCAGCTAGCAGCTGCGCAAGGGATTGCTAAAGCGCAATCCAATCTTGGTGCGATGTACGGCAACGGAGAAGGTGTTCCACAGGATGATGCTGAGGCTGTGCGCCTGTACAAGCTAGCAGCTGCGCAAGGTCATGCTGGAGCGCAATCCAATCTTGGTGGGATGTACGCCAACGCACGAGGTGTTCCACAGGATAACGCTGAGGCTGTGCGCCTCTTCAAGCTAGCAGCTGCGCAAGGTGATGCTGGAGCGCAATCCAATCTTGGTGGGATGTACGCCAACGCACAAGGTGTTCCACAGGATTACGTCCGAGCGTATATGTGGTTTAACTTGTCGGGAGTTAGTGGTGACAAGGACAGCGTAAAAAACAGAGATATTGTGGTCGCCAAAATGACCCCACAACAAATATCAGAAGCACAGAAGATGGCGAGTGAATGTCAGACGCAGAACTTTATAAACTGCTTTTGAAAACGCTGGCTTTTGTGACGACAAGCATAGAGGTAGCGATCGCCCTGTAATGAAATTCTCGGAGGGAATCTCAATATCTGGATGAATGGCTCAACACTCAACAACAGGAAAAACTGGTAGCATGAAACCCATCCCTTGGAAGACGAAAAACAGAGGGGAGGTCAATTGAATGGCACTCGCTTGGAACGAAATTAAAGACCGCGCCCTCGCCTTCTCCAAAGAATGGGCGAAAGCCGAATCGGAAGATGCTGACGCCAAACCATTCTGGATTGAGTTTTTCAATGTCTTCGGCATTACCTCAAAGCGTATCGGCAGCTTCGAGCAGAGGGTCAAAAAGCTCGACGGCAAAGATGGCTACATCGACTGGCTGTGGAAAGGCAATCTGCTCATCGAACACAAGTCACGCGGCAAGGATCTCGACCGCGCTTACCAGCAAGCGATTGATTATTTCCCCGGCCTAAAAGAACATGAATTGCCGCGCTTCGTGCTGGTAAGCGACTTTGCCCGTTTCCGTTTGTATGACAGCCAAGATGGAACACAAACAGAATTCCAGCTCAAAGATTTTCACAAGCAAGTAAAGCTGTTCTGGTTCATCGCCGGATACCAGCCGCAAAAGATTTCCCCACAAAGCCCGGTCAATGCCAAGGCTGTACAACGTATGGCCAAGCTACACGACCGCCTCAGGCAGATCGGCTACACCGGCCATGTGCTGGAAGTCTATCTGGTGCGCCTGCTGTTCTTGTTGTTTGCAGAAGACACCGGCATCTTCGAGCGCACCCAGTTCACCGAATTTATCGAACGCAATACCCGCGAAGATGGCAGCGACATTGCCGCACAACTCGCACAACTGTTCGAAGTGTTGGACACACTGGAAACCTCACGCCTGAAAAACCTCGATGAAACCTTGATGCTCTTCCCTTACATCAATGGCAAGTTATTCGAGGAACGCCTGCCAGTTGCCAGCTTCGATACCGAGATGCGTACAGCCTTACTGTATTGCTGCGCGCTGGATTGGAGCGAGATTTCTCCGGCAATCTTCGGCTCACTGTTCCAGAACATCATGGACGAAACGCCCAACGCACGGCGCAATCTGGGCGCGCACTACACCACCGAAGAAAACATCATCAAGGTGATCCGCCCGCTGTTTCTCGACGATCTCCATGCCGAATTCGACAAGATCAAAAACAACGCCAAGCGCCTGCAAGCCTTTCACGGAAAAATCTCCACCTTAAAATTCTTCGACCCCGCCTGTGGTTGCGGCAATTTTCTGGTGATCGCTTACCGCGAACTGCGCAAACTCGAACTTAATCTGCTGCGAGCAATACAGGATTTGAAAAAAACCGGTCATCTTGATTTCGACCTGAGTAAGATCGTGCAAATCGACGTTGATCAATTCCACGGCATCGAGATCGAAGAGTTCCCCGTACAGATTGCGCAAGTGGCTTTGTGGCTTACCGACCACCAGATGAACGCGCAAGTGTCAGAGGAATTCGGGCAATACTTCGTGCGCCTGCCTCTCAAGAAATCCGCACACATCGTCCACGGCAACGCCCTGCAACTGGACTGGCAAAGCGTGCTGCCTGCCGCACAGTGCAGCTATGTGATGGGCAATCCGCCGTTCATCGGCGCAAAGTTTTTGAGCGATACACAACGCGGCGACGTCGCTGCGATTTTTTACGACACAAAAAATGCGGGGCTGCTGGATTACGTTACCTGCTGGTATCGCAAAGCAGCAGATTACATGGCACACAATCCAGCTATCAAGGCCGCCTTCGTCTCTACCAACTCCATCACCCAGGGCGAGCAGGTCGGCATACTGTGGCCGGACTTACTCAAGCGTGGTGTGCATATCCATTTCGCCCATCGCACCTTCCAATGGATGAGCGAGGCCAAAGGCAAGGCTGCCGTGCATTGCGTCATCATCGGCTTCGGATTGCAGGAAGCCGCGCACAAAACCATCTTTGAATACGTCGATATAAAAGGTGAACCGCACGCCATCCCAGCCAACAATATCAATCCCTATCTGGTGGATGCGCCGAATGTGGTGCTGGTTAACCGCGGAACTCCACTGTGTAACGTGCCAGAAATTGGCATCGGCAACAAACCGATAGACGGCGGAAACTACCTCTTCACTCCAGAAGAAAAAACTGCTTTCCTGCAACGAGAACCACAAGCTGCACGCTGGTTTCGCCGGTGGATTGGCGCAGATGAATTCTTGAATGGTTATGAACGCTGGTGCTTGTGGCTAGGCGAATGTCCGCCCAACGAACTGCGGCAAATGCCGGAGGCGATGAAGCGTGTGGAGGCTGTACGCCAGATCCGCCTTGCCAGCAAAAGCGCACCTACGCAAAAGCTTGCTGCCACACCAAAGCGCTTCCATGTGGAGTACATTCCAGAAGAAACTTATCTGCTGATTCCGCGTGTTTCATCCGAACGACGAGCTTACATTCCTATCGGCTTCATGTCGCCAGATACATTGACCAGCGATACCTCGTTGACGATCCCTAACGCCACTCTCTACCACTTCGGTATCCTGACATCGACCATGCACAACGCTTGGATGCGCACCGTGTGTGGCCGTCTAGAAAGCCGCTACCGTTATTCTGCGGGCATCGTCTATAACAACTTCCCATGGCCTGAACCTACCGACAAGCAGCGCGAAACCATCGAATCCAATGCGCAAGCTGTGCTGGATGCCCGCACCAAATTCCCTACCGCGACACTGTCTGATCTCTACGACCCGCTCGCCATGCCACCAGAATTGTCTAAAGCGCACCAAGCCCTTGATCGCGCCGTAGATGCTGCCTATGGCAAAAAGTCTTTTGCCTCAGAAGCTGAGCGCGTCGCCTTCCTGTTCGACCGCTACCAGCAACTCACCAGCCTGCTGCCCACAGCGCCAGCAAAGAAAGTCCGCAAGAAAAGCACTTAACGACAGTCATCATTGTACCCATGGCTAACCGCTGACCAGGCGCCCGCTGCCGTCTTGTTTTCCAGTCACGGCTTGCCTGTTTTTGCCCACTCTGGGATCGGAGTCTTAACATATCCAGTGTTAACGAAGAACTGCAAAAGCAGTGCCAAGCGATCAAGGCCAGGGCCACGCTCAGAATGAGCGAGCTGTCGAAGGCGCTGGAGAAAACAAATAAGCATGAGTCTCAATGTCCCAGTGGTGGGACATTGACAGACGCGCCACCAGGCAAGTGGGTCATCATGGTCATATTCGTCTGGTACCGCCTCGTACAGGCTGGTCAGCTTGGCCAGGTTGAGATCGGTGCGCGGATTACACGTGTAATCGTGACCAATCAACACAAAGGCCCGGGTCGAGTACCACAGTGATCGTAGTTAAGTTGACGGGTTGTCTTGCTGCCGGCATGGTAACCATACCGTTTCAGGTTTCATTGTCCTCGAGATCCCCGATCTCGATCTCCCGATCCCCGATAGCCAGGGTCAGGTGTATGGCCACAGGTTTGTGCGGGTTCAGCACCGGACCATCCGCTACTGCACCGTCCTCAGACGCTGACGGCGCGTCTTGTTTGATGTCCTCGTATTCACCATCGCCCACCGTCATGCTGACCCTGCCCTGCAGTTTGCGACCGTAGCGTTGCGGGAATCTACGCTCCAGCTTCCAGGCGGCGGCTTGCCAGTTTTTTCCCTTGGCCTCGTTGATGGTGGATAGATCATCCAGCTCGGAAACGGCAAGGGCCTTTTTTATGGTGTCTATAAACCTCACGAATGGGCGGTCAGCAAAGGATATTTGGCTGTAGTCATGCTCACCGGTATCTGGATTAAATACCGCTGTTTTCGCCCGTGCCCCGCGTTTCAGGTAGACGTAAAACGTGGGCCTGGCCATGCCTGCATAAGCTGCTGCGGTTTCTATATATGCACCATTGTGGATTGCGAACACAAGATCCTTCACAAGTTGATCGCTTATGATGTGCGGTCTGCCACCGAGATTCTTCTTTTTACGTGCTGGTTTTTTCCGGGTTTGGGGTTTTGTTTGCTTTTTTATCACTCATGGTCTCCCATTGTTACACGTGTACCAATGCTGTTGCTGTTCCCTTCATTGCAACGTCTCCCGCCTCGTACCACTGGCATTTCCTGGGTGCCAGGGGTTGTTGTTTGCGGAATGGGTTATCCGGGTGCGTGCAGGCTTCATTGAAGTTCTTGCAGTCCAGGCACCAGACATACCCTTGGCTCGCCATTTCTGGGTTCCAGCGTTGCCCAACTATTGGGGGGCTGTGATGTTGTTCCAGGTTAGCAGCAGCAATTATTTTTTCCTCTATATGCCCCATATATGAACTGACATTACTGACACAAGCCCCTTCTGTCAGTTTTGTCAGTACGGTAACGGGGGTATTATGAGAATTCTTACCGTCATCAAGCTGTTTCAACCGGGAAAGGTAATTACTCATTTTGCCCTCGATTCAATCCAGTGATATTGCGTAGCAGGTCGCCCGCTTGTGGTTATCTCTTCCACGCTTAGATGATAGTAGCCCAGTAGCAAGTCGATAGCCGATTGCGCTTTGCCGGGTGTCTCTAAGCCCGCCCAACATGCGCGGTAAATATCCCGTGTCTTAAATGGACTGGATAACTTGCCCGTGCTTAACCGTTTCAGTAGTGTTTTTGCAGCGTCAATATCTGGTCTGGTGGCGTAGCTGTAAATCCGCTGTGCGTGAGATTCCAGATATTCGCTGAAGGCGATAGCGCGCAGCAAAGCGGCCTCACTCACTGGCCCCTTGCAGGCATCACACAGATGATTGATTAGCGCCAGCGATGGGATCAGCTTCCTGTATTTCGATAGGTGCGACACGATAGCCGGATGCTCCTCACCAGATCGCAGCCGCAGTTCCAAAGTGGCGCGCCATTCTGAAAACAGCACTTGCGCTGCATCGCTAAAGCGCAGGAATGGCACACCGCCATATAGGTCAACTTCCGCGCCAATATCAGCATGGTTCAGGTTGTCCAACCTCTCGGCCAACAGGTTCACGGCTTCCCGCAGTGTGCTATCCGGGTAACGATCTACCTCTCGCCAGTCTGGGGAAATATCTGGATATACCATCAGCCCGAAGCGTTGCAGCAATCCATCCGCACCCACGCCGCCGCCGGTTGCCTGCCGCACATATTCTGCCAGCACGCCAGGTTGGATTCCGCCGATGATAGACAGGCACAGCGCATCAATATGCAGCCCTTTACCGCGCATGATGCGGTCGAAGGTGTAGGGCTTGTCGCCGTCTGCTGCCGTCAGGTAGAACGATCTGGCGACTTCCTGCCCGGGCGCATCCAACTGTTTCACCAGGCCGATGAGCTCATCCGATTCAACCAGCAAGCCGTTGGGGTTTTCCATCAGCAGTTCGCCCAGTGCTTCGTAGCTGGCATTGTTGGTTTTGTATCGTTTCAGGATAGGCGCATCGTCTGTTTCGCTGGATTGCAGCAGGCTTTTAACATCGGCGGATTTATCTTTTTTGAGTTTGATTTTGGCCTCCGATCTATTGACTGATACTTGCAACTTGGCGAGTTCGGCCTGTGCGTCATGGTCAGCTTTCGCTTTGTTGTAAATCTCGAATGCCGCCATTGCCAGCTTGTTGATAGGCGACAATACCGCGCTCAATGTTGGGCTTTTCATCACGCCAGAATTGCCAACAACAGCCGCCCACAGATTGCAGATAACCGTCCAGTCATTGTGCCTCATTGGTCTGATACCAACCTTGCGCCCGATGATAGTCGCCATCATCACAAACACGGCAACCGCGGCGAAGTCTGGCGGGCATTGCATCCGTTCTGAAATATCCTTGACGAAGCCGCGCAGCGCATCCGGTAAGTACGCATAATCGAATGGCAACACGGCAGGCAATGCCGGTAGCGGCTCGGGTGGGGTTCCCGTCTGGGGCATTTCAACAATAACCTCTCCCGGGCCTCTAGTTTTAAATATCGTTTGATTACGCATAGCTGGAATCTCGATAAAGCGTCGTTCCATTTTCGCCAAAGACTAGGACGCGTTGGGCCCCGTCACGGATCAGGGTTGACACCACGCACAGAACAAAATCTGTCGGGGAATGTCCGCATTGATTTACAAGGATCGGATCGTGACCTTTGACGAAGGAAAGATTGAGGTTGCCGGGTGATTCTTCCAGCGGGATAACTGCGATCAGCATGTTTTTTGACCTGTCCCTAGTCCAGTCCCAGGCATCTTTCCCGATTGCAATCCAGATCGTAAGGTGCTTACCGTCTGCAGATGTGCCGTGAAAATCAGTCCAGCGATCAGGGTGACCGGTGACTTCCATGAGTTTTTTCCCGTAGGGAGGGAGTTTTTTCATGCGGTATCCGCAATACGATCTGCAATATATTTATCGATCACAGATTTGGGCCAGCCCACTGCGCGGCCACCTGGTCGAAGCTTTGATGGTTTTGGAAATAACCCTTTTTTTCCAAGGACGTAAATGCTGGCCTTGCTAAGGCCGGTGCGGAATTGTACGGCTGGGAGCCGCTCGAATTGCTCTGACATCGCTAATCTCCATTACTGTAATAAACGTAATGGGTATTAGAGCAGCAAAAATATTTATGGGGTCAAGCGCGAGTCCTACACCTGCAATGCCTTTTTAAAGCCCTTCCCTAATCTATTTCGCGTACTGCAAGCAATGGTTGCCTTCACAAAACTCTCACCGCGTCCAGCCGTGCCCGCGTAACTTCATGCTTCAAGTGCCCATAATGCTTATCGATCATTGCCGTGCTGGTCCCCGCAAGTTTGGCCACCAGGAATGAATCTATGCCACCGGCAATTGCCTCACTGATCGCAGCGTGCCGGATGTGATACAGGACTATTTCGCCCGGTAGTCCCGCCGCCAGCGCTGCCTGCTTATAGGGCTTTCCCCATCGTTCTTTTACCCAGGGTTTGCCGTCCGCACAGGCAAGCAATGGCGCGGCTGGTAGTTTGCCTTTGTATTTCGTCTTGAAAAATTGAACTGCAGCCGTGCTGAGCGTTACGGTTCGCGCCCCCGTCTTACCGGACAGGCTCAGTGTCCCGTGTTTGGGATCAAAATCTGATACCTTCGCTGATGCCAATTCGCCCGGCCTGGCAAAGGTCAGGAGCATCCCAGTGACAAGATCGGATAATTCCTGTGGGCAGTTTTTTAATATGGCACTCCGCTCATCGAGGGTCAGTAACCGTTCGCGCCGCTTCCCTACTGCCGGAAAAGCCGAGACAGTCCGCCAGCCTGCGTCGCTGTCAATAAGACGGTCTTTTAGTGCCCGGTTCAAGGCCGCCTTCAGAGTTTTGAGATTCCGGTTTGCTGTGTCCTTCGCCCTGCGGGTTGCCTCTATGCCAGCATCAACCGGGATCAGTCGGTTCAGCCAGTCCCGCACCTGCGTAGTCCGCAGCTTATCCAGCTTGATGCGCCCGCATGGTTTGCCATAAACCAGTCTATTGAATCGGCCCCCAGCGTCCTGAGATGCCTTAATTGATTTATGCTGCTCCAGATACTTAACGTATGCCCGGCAGGCCTCCTCTACTGTTCCCTGTGCATCGATGCCCAGCTCGTGCTGCTTGGACCATGCCTGGGCGGCCTTCACCGCTTCGTCGTAATCTGGGAACGCTCCAATGGCCTGGTATCGCTGTTTTCCGTCATCATCTCGCTTGCGGGTTATCCATGTGCCTTCACCCTCCCTTAACTTCCTGTAGCCAACGAAAAGGCCCACTGTTATGCGTGACCAGTACGGTTCCCTGCGCTGCTTGAGCGCATTCCTGCCGGTCTTGGATGTGATATTTTGTGTCATACAAATCTCCATACGGAATGGGTACGGAAATTCTATGCTATACCGTGCTAGACTGCAATATACCAGTATTCAGCATTATCAAGGGGTTAGGTATCTACACTAGACTGCAATATACCCTACTTTCTGCCCCTTGAGGGCAGTGACCGGCCAGACCAGCAATAGATGCACGTGCTACGCACCAGCGACCAGGGGGGCTGAATAAATCCCCCGCTGGAAATACACGCTTCCTTTAGACTCATTTCATATTGGAAGAGGCTCTTTTGTCACTCGACGC
>JBCKWF010000062.1:0-10289 GCA_038922895.1 Gammaproteobacteria bacterium | reverse complement strand
TCTGGCCCTCATTCACTAAATGAGGATATTTCTCTAGTTGTCAGACGCGAATATCCCCAGTCCCGTCATTCCCCGCGAATGCGGGAATCCAGTCTGTCCCCCGACAAAACATAACACTTGATTTCACCCTGAACCTGAGACATCCTTGTCGCCAGAAATGCTGTTATATCTGCTTCACCACGATGGGGAAAATGATGATAAAACAGGTAGCGTTGTTTGCAGGGTCGTTTAGGCTCCGTTTTTTCAACCTAAGGGTCCGCGCAAAAATAAATTTACAATACAGAGCCTAATTCAGACAGATAGAGTCTGGCCACGCCAAACACGAATGTGCCTGAGATACAGAAGGCAAGCCATTCGGCGGACCATTCTGAAAGTTGACACCTTGTGTTATAAATGTCAGAATTCGTCTTATTTAGGACATTATGCGCATACCCCAGTTCGACGCTGACGCACTGCTTCCGCTGTTCCGACGCATCCGGATTGTGACGATGGAGCAGATGAAGGCCGCCTTGGGCACTGCCGTTGATCGAACTGTCTTTCGCAAATTGCAGGAATTTCCGTACCACTCCAGCTATTCGCATCGCGGCAAGTTTTACACACTGGAGGCCTTGGCCGAGTTCGACGACCGAGGACTGTGGACCTACCGGGGTGTTCGTTTTTCGCGCTTCGGCACGCTCATTGACACGGCAGAGCAGTTTGTCACGCGCTCCGATCGCGGGTGTCTGGCCTCGGAGCTGGCGGGTGAACTCCAGGCCCCCGTAAAGGAGCCTCTGCTCAAGCTCGTGAGCGTGCGCCGCCTCGTGCGAAAGGAGATCGCTGGCCACTACGTGTATTGCGCGACCGACCGCGCGAAGCGCACGGAGCAACTGCATCTGCGCCACACCCCCTTGACCGCGGAAACGCTACCCTTCTTACGCGATCCCTTGGCGCAGAGCTCGGACGAGACAATGGCAGCCATCATCCTGTTCTTTAGCACGCTGGACGAGCGCCAACGCCGGCTGTACGCCGGGCTCGAGTCTTTACGCCTGGGACATGGCGGGGACAGCCGGATCGCCGAGTTGACCGGGCTCGATGTCCACACCATCGCCAAGGGGAGATCCGAATTGATCGAGTGTGACGTGCAAGTCGAGCGCATTCGGCGTCCCGGCGCAGGACGTCCGCCGCTGGAAAAAAAACGCCGGAAGTCATCGACGCGATCCAAAAGGTGATGGAGCACCACACCGCAGGTGACCCAATCAACGGCCTCAAGTGGACACACAAGACAACCTTGAAGATCAGTCGTGAACTGCACAAGGCCGGCATCATGGTGTCCCCGAAGACCGTCGGCCGCTTGCTCAGGGGCTTGAAGTTCTCGCTGCGTGTCAATCACAAGAAGGTCGCGGGCAAATCCAGTCCCTTTCGCAATCAGCAGTTCGAGTACATCAACCGCACGCGCCAGCACTTTGAGCGCCAGGGCTGGCCGGCCATCAGCATCGACACCAAGAAGAGGGAGTTGGTCGGGCGCTTCAAGAACGCGGGTGCGACCTGGGAGAGCACGCCAGTCCTGGTCAACGACCACGATTTCAGAACGGATGCGAGCGGCATCGCCATCCCGTGGGGGCTCTACGACACTCAGGCCAATCGCGGACAGGTATTCGTTGGTACCTCCCACGATACGCCCGCATTCTCAGTCACTGCACTTGCGCAATGGTGGACCAGCGCAGGCCGCAGACGCTACTCACAGACCAAACGCCTGCTCATCCTTGCCGACTGTGGTGGCAGCAATGGCTCCCGCACACGCGCTTGGAAGTACGAGCTACAGACCCGCTTCTGCGATCGTTTCGGGCTCACGGTCACCGTCTGCCATTACCCCCCGGGCACATCCAAGTGGAACCCCATCGAGCATCGCCTCTTCAGTGAGATCAGCAAGAACTGGGCTGGCCAACCCCTCGAGAGCTACGAAACCATGCTCAACTTTCTTCGCACCACGAAGACCGAGGCCGGTCTTGTCGTCAATGCCACGCTGCTCGACGGCGACTACCCAACCGGCATCAAGCCATCGCATGCGCAGATGGACAGGGTGAACCTACGCCAGCACAGGGTACTGCCGATGTGGAACTACACACTCGTTCCCACACGGTCGAAAATGTGAAATTATTCTTGCGCGGACCCTAAGCGCATGACAACTTCACAATCCGTTCAGTATTTGTTGTCGGACCGGACAGGAAGATTAAACTAATGATGACCTACTCGATGACCACCGGCAGGAATTTTGATGAAGTGTTGCGTGTGCTGGATTCAATGCAACTGACTGCAAGGCACCAGGTGGCCACACCGGTGAACTGGAAGAACGGTGACAAGGTCATTATCGTCCCGTCGGTCAGCGATGAGAAGGCCAAAGAGAAGTATCCACAAGGATGGGTAGCGAAGAAGCCCTATCTGCGCCTGGTGGATCAGCCGAAGTGAATAAGTGAGGCGTGAGCAGTAAGGAGGATAAAGGGCAGGGCGACTGAAAACCGCTTTACTCCAAAAAAACAAGGGGAGTCACCGGCAGATTCAAAAACGAAGTACACCTTTTATAGAGATTGAGAGGTAAGCTGGGGTAGCATCCGAGCCTCTTTAACGACCAAGTAAAAGGAGCGCAGATGAATAGCTACACGCAGCTCACCATAGAACCACGATACCAGATTTATGGATTGAAGAAAGCGGGATTTTCTCAGACTACAATCGCTAGCGAATTGAAGGTGCACAAGTCAACGATTTCACGTGAGCCAAGACCTAACATTGGCCAACGGAGTGGGCGCCCGAAACAGGCGCAGGACACAGCCAAAGCGCGGCGTCTGGCTTGCAAAAACGCAGCTAAGTTTTCTGCTGAAGACTGGATCCAAGTGGCAGCGTTGCTACGGACAAAGCTAAGCCCAGCACTGGTGTCTCCGGCGAATGGCGCTTGAAAAAACATTGAGCATCAGCCATGCAACCATCTACCCACACGGGTATGCAGACCAACGCAGCAAAGCTGACTTATGGCCGCATTTAGGTTGCCAGAAGCGCTGTCGAAAACGCTATGGCAGCGGCCAGGAACGTAGGGGGATGCTCAAGCACAGGGACAGCATTGATGACCGCCCTCAGGTGGTCGACCTGAAGCCGGAACGTGTCAACCTCATATGGACAGTCATTTCAAAGATAACATCTATTTCACGTAACCCGCGGCGACCAAGGTTGGAAAGTTGACGCGATCATCCCCCATGGCACCATCAGCGACTGGCACAATCGGGTTGATCGCTACCGTTGTGGGTGGTATCGGTACTGTCGGTCGCCCCTTCACAAAGCGCTCGGGGTTGTGGGCGTAGCGCTCATCCAGGGCCCGCTGTTTGTCCTTGGCAACGTCGCGATGGCGGCCGGTAAATACCTGCTCGGGGGTATATCCCGCAAGGCCACTGTGATGATGCTTGAAGTTGTACCAGTCGAAGTAATCCTCACACCACTGGCGGGCATGGGCCGGATGGTCAAAACGACCCGGGTAATCGGGCTGGTACTTCTGCGTCTTGAACTGGCTCTCACTAAAGGCGTTATCGTTGCTCACGCGCGGACGGCTATGGCTGCACGTGACATCAAGTGAGCGCAGCAAGTCCAGATAACCACTGGCAATCATCGGTGCCCCGCGATCCTGGTGGATGGTGAGCTGACCCGGTGCGATGCCATAGCGGGCGGTGGCTTCATCCATCAGTTGCCGGGCAAGGGCGCTGTTCTCCTTCCTTGAGATCATCCAGGCGACCACAAAGCGGCTGAACAGATCCAGCACAACATACAGGGACAGGTAAACGCCTCGGCGCACCAGCGGGAGTTTGGTGATATCCCAGGACCAGACCTCGTTCGGCGCAGCCGCCAACAGTCGCGGGATGGCATGATGTTGCGCAGGCCGCTGGTTGCGCCGCTCGCCGCTTTCTTGCACGCTGGCGAGGAGACGGTACATGGTACTCACGGAACACAGATATCGTGCTTGTTCCAGGAGGCTGTGGTAGACCTCGGCAGGGGGTTGGTCACGATAGGGTTCGCTGTGCAGCGTGTTGATGACGGTGGCACGTTCCTGCGCACTCAGGGCACGGGGTTGTACTGATTTCTGACGGGAGCGTTGTGGCGGGGAGTCATTGGCAGCGCGATCACGGCGCGCGTACACGCTACTGCGATTCAATTGCAGCGACTGACAGGCCTGCGTCAGGGACAGTCCTGCAGGACATTGTGTCAGCACGGTACTCACGCATAGCCCCCATTGCGTAAACGATCGAGCATCGCCAAGGCTTTTTTTTGCAAATCCAGGCAGTCATTGGCAATGTCGAGCTTGCGAGTCAAACGGCCATTCTCCTTTTCAAGCTGTTCGATACGACGCTGGTCCTGTGACTTCGACGGGGTCGGGCCAGGCACACTTTTACTCAAGCCTGCGACACCGTGTTGCTTATATTCCCGGCGCCAATCAGACAATTGATTACTGTAAAGCTTTTCACGGCGAAGGATGGCACCGAGTTCACCATGCTGACAGGCATCCGCCTGGGCCAGGATGCGCAACTTGTACTCGGGCGTGAACTGACGGCGAGTGCGCCGCTCCAGTGCCGGTTCCGGTGTAACCTGTGTATCCTTTAGCGCTAAATGTGGTTTTGGCATGTCAATAAGTCCTGGGTATCACCCTGAAATCTATGTTATCCCAAACAAGTAGTGTCTGGGGTCAGGTTGACACACAGGGAAGCAACGGATGGGTGACTGGGAGGGTGATACGGTCATAGGCCGTAACCATAAAAAGGTGCGATGGTTACACTGGCTGACAGGGCCTCACGCTATGCGCTGGCCACCCTGTTACCCAGCAACCACACTGATGGTGTCACGGCTGCGGTTAAATGGTTACTGAAGCCCCATAAACGCAAGCGCTATACCGACACATTTGACAATGGCAAAGAGTTTGCCGGGCATGAGGGAATCGCCAGGGAGTTGCAACTGGATGTGTATTTTGCGCACCCTTACCATTCCCTTGGAACGCGGGCTGAACCAGAACACCCATGGGTTGCTGCGGCAGTACTTCCCCAAAGGCACCTTATTTGAAACCGTCACGGAGGTAGAGGTACAGGCGGCAGTCACTACGCTCAACCACCGCCCACGTAAAATACTTGGATTTAAATCGCCGTTTGAGGCATTCTTTGGCAAGACGATGCGCTATACGGCATCAACACAGGCAGTTGCACTTCAAATTTGAATCCGCCTATACATATAGTTTAATAACTTGATCTATATCATTTAATTTACTGACAAACACGCCGGTATAATACTGTACTATTTAAATAATTTATTGACACGGAGTGAATATGGTCGAATTAAACCCTACAATTCCGCATCAGTTAGTCGCTAAATCATTATTATCTCTGTTGTTGTTTACTGTTTGCGGTACAGCTGCGGCGGTAGACTGGACCAATGTTGCAGGTAAAGACATCACCTTATTCCTTCCTGGTCAGATGTCATGGGAATGGTTGACTTTATCCGGCCGTCACATAGGCGCACCCATGGTCAGCGCAGGTCGCAATTGCCGCATGTGCCACAATAACCAGGAGACAAACCTGGGCAGTAAAATTATCAACAATAAATCTCTGGAGCCAATGCCGATAGCTGGCGCGCCCGCCACATTGACGGTAACAATAAAAACCGCCCGCGATAACGAACGCTTGTATATGCAGTTTTCCTGGGCTGCGCAAGAAACCTTGAATGCCAACACCAATAACCCTGCTTACCAGCATAGACTTAGCTTATTGCTGGACGACGGTAAAGTGAAAGAGTCTGCCCAGGCAAATTGCTGGGCGTCATGTCATTCTGACAGCTCTGGTATGGCAGATTCGCCAGTCGACAGCCAAATTACCAAATACCTGAATCTATCGCGGATACAACCGGGCGCAGTTGTTTTACCTGCAGACGAACTTTCCCGCCTGCATAATGATGGAATGTTTCTGGAATACTGGCAAGTTGATCTTAATCAGGGAAGCAACCCAATCGTTGCAGATGGCTATGTATTGGAAAGTCGTCATTTGTATTCTGATCGGATACTGGATGCTGCCGCTGAGTATCGCGATGGCCGCTGGACGGTCACAGTCAATCGCCCCCTACTAAGTGCGGATACGCGACGGAAAAATATTGTCCCTGGCAAGGTCTACAGTCTGGGGATTGCCTTACACGCTAATCAAGCTAACGGCCGTTATCATTATGTTTCCCTTCCCTATACCCTGGCCCTGGATCAGGGTAATGCTGACATTATCGCAGAGCAATAATCATCATGCGGCCAGAATATATACAGTCTTCCGCATATCCTGCCTGGGTTTTTTTATTGGCAGTAGCTGCACTGATGTGGTTACCAGGACGATCACTCATGGCACAGGCACCCACTTCTGATGTGGCTGAGGCTGCCTATGTACAGATAGGTGCGTCTGATTGCCTGACCTGTCATACCTCACCATCGACAGTCCAGATCCTGAATACTCCACATGCACGACAAGCGGATGAACGAACCCCATTTGCATCACAGGCCTGTGAAAGTTGTCATGGCCCGAGCCTTGACCACATATCCGGAATTCAATCTGATGGGAAGCGCCCGGCTCCAGGTATTATCTTCGGGGCCAGGACCGGGACTTATCCGCCTTCTGAGACTACAGACCAGAATAAGGTTTGTCTGGATTGCCATACCGGCAGCGATAGTCAGAACTGGCATGGCAGTCAACACCAATTTGCAGATCTGAGTTGTTCCTCTTGTCATGCCATGCACACCGTTGTGGACCGGGTAATGCAAAAACTAACCGAGGCTGAAGTTTGCTACCAATGTCATACCGACAAGCGCGCCCAGTTCAATCGTCCATTCAGCCACCCGGTGCAGGAGGGTCGTATGGCCTGCACTGACTGCCATAATCCGCATGGTGCTGCAGGCAATGCGCTTTTAACAAAAAATACTGTTAATGAAACCTGTTATCAATGTCATGCTGAAAAACGCGGCCCTTATTTATGGGCACATCAACCTGTGCAGGAAGACTGCACAAATTGCCATAACCCACATGGGACTACACAATCGGCCATGCTTGAAGTCAGGCCGCCTTTTCTCTGTAATATGTGTCACTCCGAAGATGGTCATCCAAGTAACTTGCGCAGTGGTTCTGGTGTCCCGCCTCTTGGGGTCAGCGCCAACCTGCTCGGCAGGAGTTGTACTAATTGTCACACCCAGATACACGGGACCAATCACCCTTCCGGGTCTGGGTTGACCAGGTAATTTATCGATGCATTTTCTTGTCAGATTCCCGATTACCCTATTATTATTAACGGGGGTCATATGCATATATCCGTCCATGGTCTTTCCCCAGACCCCACTACTGACATACCGTGGTGAACTGGAATTTGGTCTGGGATATGTTAACGAGAATTCTTTTAAGTTCGGCGAATACTCAGGACTTAATAATCTGGGAATTTTTCCCCAAGCTGCCTTAAATATCGCAAGTACTCTCCCTTACGATGTTCCGAACTATACTTACTGGCAACTTACTGGTTTGGATCTTGGTCTTGATTCGCGTTCCTTGTATGCAGAATATGGTAACCAGGGAAAGTACCAGCTTTTTCTGGATTATCAGGAGGTACCCCAGTATCGTTTCGATGATGCAAAAACTCCTTACCTGAACAGCGGAACCTCGAACCAAACATTGCCGGGGAACTGGGTCGCATCCACTACTACCACTGGATTTTCCAGTCTCGCTGACAGCCTTACCATTCATCCTGTTCAAACTGAACGCGAGCGATATCGCGGTGGATTTACCTGGCAGCTCGCTCGCAACTGGGAGTTCACCGGAAAATATCAACATGAAATAAAAGAGGGTAACAGTACCATTGCAGGTGTTTTTGCTACTAACGGGGGAAACCCGCGTACGTCCACACTCATTGCCCCAGTGGATTACAATACAGACACTATCGATGCTTCGATTGCCTATACTGGTGAAAAAACTGATTTTACTCTCGCGTATAACTTGTCCGTTTTTAAAAATGAAAATCCGTCTCTGATCTGGAATAATCCTTTTTTACGGCCACCTGGTAATAGCTGGGCAGTCGGAACTGATTATTCCACCGGTGCACGTGGACAACTGGCATTGGCCCCGGATAATCAGGCACAGCAAGTTACATTTAACGGAGGCTACAGGTTCGGGGTTACTACTCGCTTAACTGCCCATGTTTCGTACGGTCAGATGACCCAGAATGACGCTTATCTGCCTTACACTATCAGTACCGTACTGTCTGTACCCGCAGGTCTCCCCCGTCCCAACCTTGATGCGTTGATTGAAACCTTGTATACCCATTTTGGACTGTCAACAAAACCTTCGCGCAGACTCGATATACATGCAAACTATACATATGATAATCAGGATAACGAAACGCCAAGGGATATTTACCGTCTGACCTTGAATGATAGTACCAATCAAGGCGATTTTTTAAGTGCCAACAGCAGGATAAATACCCCCCATAGTTTTACCAATGACCGATTCAATCTGGAGGCGGGTTACCGTCTGCCGTCATCGAATAAACTGACTGTCGGGTATGAATTTGAGCAGCGGGAACGAGATTATAGTGAAGTCGCAACAACTGATGAGCACAGTGGGTGGATTAAATGGTGGGCGAATCCTGCACCGATGCTAAACGGCTGGGTCAAGTATATGCACGCCAAACGCACCGGCATATCTTACGTTAGTAACCAGCCATATCTGGATGGCCATAACCCCGTGTATATCGATACGCTTCCGGCTGACAGCCGGTACATCAATGATCCATTACTACGAAAATATAATATTGCAGACAGAGTCCGTGATGAAATATTAACCACCCTCACATTCATGCCCATTGACCCGGTTAGTTTCAGTTTCACCGGTAGATATGGACACGATGATTACAACGACTCAAGGCTGGGTTTGCGTGAGCGGAAAGATACCAGCCTCACTCTGGATGCTGCCTATTCGCCCGATACGACCCTGACGCTGTATTCGTTTCTGACCCGTGAAAATCTGCGTTATATCCAGCAAGGATTTCAGCGTAATGCTGTAGCCTTGTTCCCTGATATCGTCCGTGACCCGGTACTATGTGCGACATGCGGATTCTGGGAAGTTATCACCGATGATGAAATCACTACGATTGGTGCGGGTCTTGAGAAGGCTACTGCGGACAATAAATTCAGGATTAAGCTGGATTACACCTACTCTGAATCCATCACAGACATTATTCCGGATGCCGGGTCTGGAATCAACGATACTGCGTTACCGAGGGTTACTTCCGTTCTGAACAGTTTCAACTTGACCGGAAATTACCAGTTATATGAAAACCTTGGTCTTCGATTGCGCTATACGTATGAACTCTATGACCTTGACGATTTTGCCTCTGACGGGGTCAGTGTGGACACGATGGCAAATGTCATGAGTTTAGGGACCGGCGCACTGGATTATAATGCCCATCTAATCGGGGTATCATTGGTTTACAAATTACAGTGACCAATACATCGATACCGGGATGCCAATAGCGAGATTGGTGGGGTCTCTTCCACATTAAGGCTTGCAATCCCCGTCATTACTACGTTCTTGCTTTACCATAACCACGAGTTACCACGTTTGTTACCACGGTTACAGCTTCGATACCTCTGCAATTTACCAACTTCTCCAAATCAATCTGGGAGGATGGTTATCTGCAGACAAACAAAAACATTCTACCAAACTTCCAGAACCGGCGGATTCATGTTTGATTTTACCGCCCCGCGCCACGGTTCGAGGTGTGGTCGGCTGCGCCGGTGGTTGTGTGGCGGTGTTCTAACATAACGGCGTCTTATGCAAAGCGTGTGCGCCGATAAAATCTCCCGCCCTCAGGGTTCGCATAAGAGGCCGTTATGTCTTGCGCCCTTCGGGTAAATACCGCCACAAGGTCAAGGTCTATCACCACGGTGAAGGGCAGCAAAACGGGGTTGGTAAATCATCGCCCCTTCGATTTTTGCTGCGTGGTCGTGCCGTGCTGTGTTTGTTCTTCCTCTTGTCGCTACGCGGTGCTTTGGGTGGACGCCCACCTTGGCGCCTTGCCTGGGCTGCCAGTAACCCGCTGCCATCATCCACTGGCGGGTGCCCTCGACACAGAGATGGAGGTCGTGCCGTTCGGCCAGCTTGTCGCTGGCCAGCGTCGGCCCAAAGTCGCGATAGTGTGCGCCGACCATCTGCATCGCTGTGGCTCTGGTTGTTGCATCCCGCCGGCCGGTTCGATGCCAGGCCAGGCTGTCC
>JBCKWF010000061.1:0-10571 GCA_038922895.1 Gammaproteobacteria bacterium | reverse complement strand
TAAAACTGTCGTATGATCTCGACCTCCAAAGGCATCGCCAATCTCTGGTAAACTATGACTGGTCAATTCTTTGGCCAGACACATGGCAATTTGTCTTGGCCTGGTCACGGACCTGTTACGCCTTTTTGAAAGCAGGTCAGAAACACGTATTTTATAATATTCTGCAGTTGTTTTTTTAATGTTTTCCAGTGTGATCTGTTTGTCCTGTAGTAATAACAGATCTTTTAGTGCATTTTGGGTAAATTCCAGCGTGATCGGTTGGCCGGTCAGATTCGAGGTCGCGACAACACGGTTCAGTGCGCCCTCCAGTTCCCGCACGTTGGAACGGAACCGCTTCGCAATAAAAAAGGAAACCTCACTGGGTATATATGTATTTGTTTGCTCTGACTTTTTATGAATAATTGCCACTCGCGTTTCAAGCTCTGGCGGTTCAATAGCAACTGTCAATCCCCAACCAAAACGGGATTTCAGCCGCTCTTCCAGACCCTTCACTTCCTTCGGATAACGGTCACAGGTAAGAATGATCTGGTGTTGTCCTTCCAGTAAAGCGTTGAATGTATGAAAAAACTCTTCCTGGGAGCGCTCTTTGCCTGCAAAAAACTGGATATCGTCAATCATTAATGCATCGAGAGACCTGTAGTAGCGTTTGAACTCGTTCATCGCATTGTGCTGCAACGCCCTTACCATGTCTGCGACAAATCGTTCAGAGTGCAAATAGGCAATGTTTGCTGTGGGTTTATGCTCCAGTATGGCATGACCGATTGCATGCATCAGGTGGGTCTTGCCTAGACCAACACCGCCGTAAATAAATAGTGGATTATAGGAAACCCCCGGATTTTCTGCGGTCTGCATGGACGCAGCCCGCGCCAACTGGTTTGATTTACCCTCAACAAATGAGGCAAAGGTAAAATTCGAGTTTAGATAGTTTGAATAGCGTTTAACACTAACTGACTCGGTGCGATTTTCACGTTGTTTGCCCGCAGGCTCCTGTTTACTGTTACTACCTACTTCAACGACCAGATTGCAGCTGTTTCCGTTCAGGATTTTTTCCAGCAGCTTGTTGATACGATCAAGGTATTTTTCATTAATCCAGTCGAGGACAAAGCGGTTAGGAGCAAGTAAACGGATGATATTCTCTTCTTCAATGGCCTGCAGCGGACGGATCCAGGTGTTGAACTGCTGTGGTGTCAGCTCGCCCTCAAGCCGCTCCAGACAGGATTCCCAGACAGACATAGCCAAGCTTGTGAACTCCTTAAGAGAATTTAAAGTAATCAAACGAAGAAGAGAGTCAAAAGTGTATACTTGTTTGATGAGCATATCTACAATCCGGTCAGGAAGAAAATACCGATATAAAATTGACTTTTCAAAGAAAGGGAAAGTAAGATGTCGGGTCTTTTAATCGCGGCACCTAACTAGAGTCTGGTTCCAGTAATGAAGCGTACATATCAACCAAGTAAACTTATTCGAAAAAGACGTCATGGGTTCCGTCTGCGTATGCGAACCAAGGCAGGACGACTTGTCATCAAATCCAGGAGAGCGAAGGGCCGTAAACGCCTGGCCGCCTGAGGATGTGGCTGCTTGTACAGCACGCTTCCAGCAGCATCACCGGTTGAGTAGACCCTCCGAATTCCGCAAAGTATTTAAAACCAGAGTACGTTCAGCAGACACCCGGTTTCTGGTCTTGGCCAGCGCGAATGGCCTGTCTTATTCACGCCTCGGACTGGCGGTGTCAAAGGAAAAACTGCGTAAGGCCGTTGCGAGAAACAGCATAAAAAGGCTGATTCGGGAGAGTTTTCGTATGAACTCTGATTTGCTGACCGGGCTGGACTTGGTGGTCCTGCCCCAGAACAAAATTGATATTTCTGACAAACAGGTCCTGCGGGACTCGCTGAGTCTACATTGGAGAACCGTTGCGGGTGCAAAAACTGCTGATAAGCCTGATTAGGTTTTATTATTACTGTGTCAGCCCTGTGTTGGGCCCGCGCTGCCGGTATATACCGAGCTGTTCATCCTATACACAGGAAGCGATAGAGAGACACGGCGCTATAAAAGGCATTTATTTTGGTATGCTCAGGATATGCCGGTGCCACCCGCTTGCCCCGGGTGGATACGATCCGGTGCCTTAGCCACAAGGAAAAGTATGGAATCTATCAGATTTGTATTAATCATATGTTTTGCTATGGTTTCGATGAAGCTCTGGACCAGCTGGGAGGCGACATATGTAAACAAAGATGCTACTACAACCCGGCAGCAAGTAGCAGATACTGCCCCACAGATCGGCAACGCAGACGAAGTGCCCGCGTTTATAGCCGGGCCACTAACTGAAGGCAGCCCGGGCCAGAACCCGGCAGTGGAAAATACCGCAACCCCGTTACCGGTCGAGATTCAGACGGATGTGTTTCAAATCCAGATAGATATGCGCGGCGCGGGCATCAATCGTGCAGCATTTCTGGATTTCACGACATCTATAGACAAGCCCGAAGATCCCTATGTATTTATGGATAACTCACAGGAACTTGTTTATGTTATGCAGGGCGGTCTTTTGAGTAAACAGCCCGCGCCAACCCATGAGACAGCTTACCAGACAGCAGATCAAAGCTATGTACTCAAGCCAGGAGAAACTACATTGCAGGTCCCGTTTACGTGGACTAGCAACGGGATCAGCGTTACCAAAACCTATGAATTTGCACAAGGCAGTCATAGTATAAAAGTCAGCTACATAATCAGAAATAATTCGAATGACACATGGTCTGGCAGATCATATTCGCAGTTCAAACGGAATGCGCCGGACCAGGGCGGCTTGCGATTGATTTATACCTATACCGGAGCGGTAATATCCGGCCCGGAAAATCGCTATGAGAAAATCAGTTTTGATGACATAACAGATCAGACGCTTACCCGCGATGTTGCGGACGGATGGATAGCAATGATCCAGCATTACTTTGTGGCCGCGCTGGTCCCCACGGACAAAGGCAGCACCTATCATTACTACACCAGGGACCTCGGCAACAATCTGTTTGCGGCTGGGGCGCTTACACCAACGGTGCAGATCCTGCCAGGAGAGAAGAAAGAGATTATTGAACAGTTATATATAGGACCGAAAGATCAGAACAAGCTGGAGCAAATTGCAACCGGGCTGGATCTGACCGTTGATTACGGAATGCTGTGGTTCCTCGCCAAGCCGCTGTTCTGGGGTCTTAGCGAGGTACATGAGGTTACCGGCAACTGGGGCTGGTCAATAATCTTGATAACAATATTCCTGAAAATTATCTTCTACAGATTATCCGCCGCTGGCTACCGATCCATGGCAAATATGCGCAGAGTACAGCCGAGGCTGGTAGCGTTGCGCGATCGTTACAAGGACGACAAGGCCAAAATGAACCAGGCGATGATGCAGATTTACAAGGAAGAAAAAATTAACCCTCTGGGTGGATGTTTTCCGATCCTGATCCAGATCCCCGTATTTATCGCCTTGTACTGGGTATTGCTGGAGAGCATAGAGTTAAGACAGGCCAGTTTTATACTATGGTTGGATGACTTGTCTGCGCCAGATCCCTACTGGGTCTTGCCGTTAATCATGGGGGTGACCATGTTTATACAGCTGAAGCTTAATCCCGCGCCGATTGATCCAGTCCAGGCCAAGGTGATGATGATCATGCCTTTCGCCTTTACGGTCTTTTTCGGGTTTTTCCCGTCCGGCCTGGTGCTATATTGGGTCGCGAACAATACGCTCTCCATCATTCAGCAATGGAAAATAATGCAAAACCTGGAGCGTGCCGGTCTCGGCACCAGGCCGAAGTAAACGCTGTCGGCATATGGCGGACCGCCAGGACACAATCGCTGCAATCGCAACCCCCGCCGGCAATGGCGGCATTGGCATAGTCCGACTTTCCGGCCGGCACTGTGTGCAAATCGGCCGCGAAATTTCCCGGATTGAAGCGAAACCCCGATACGCACATTTCTGTACCTTCCGGGATCAGCAGGACCGGATAATTGATCAGGGAATACTGATCTATTTCAACGGCCCGAACTCGTATACCGGTGAAGATGTGGTCGAACTGCACGGCCATGGCGGTCAGATGGTGCTGAATCTGTTGTTGCAGGAAACGCTGTTGCGTGGCGCGAGGCTGGCGAGGGCCGGAGAGTTTACAGAAAGGGCATATTTGAATGACAAGATTGATCTGGTTCAGGCCGAGGCGATTGCCGATTTGATAGACAGTGTTTCTACGCAGGCAGTACGCAGTGCGGCGAGATCACTCGAAGGCGAGTTTTCTGAAAGCATAAACCGGAGTATCGACAAACTGATAATGCTGAGGGTCTTTGTCGAGAGCGCACTGGATTTTCCTGAAGAAGAGATCGACTTTCTGGCCAGGTCAGATCTGAACAGGAAATTGCAAAACCTGATCGAGACGCTGGACGATTTGCTAATCAGGGCCGTTGCCGGCAGCAAACTGAGGGCAGGTTTTCGAGTAGCAATTATCGGCAGGCCAAATGTGGGCAAGTCCAGTTTATTGAACCGGCTTGCACAGACCAGCCGGGCGATCGTCACCGAAATTGCCGGGACAACCAGGGACACGATAGAAGATACTATCCTGATTGACGGGGTGCCGGTTAATATCGTTGATACTGCCGGAATAAGAGAGTCGTCGGATCTGGTTGAGCAGGAGGGAATAAAACGGTCGCGTGACGAGATTAAAAAGGCCGACGTGATAATCCTGATGACGGACAACGATACCGGGCTGATTGACGACGCTGGATTACTAGCTGAGCTGGAGGCGAACCGAAAGCGGGTGATCATACATAACAAAATTGATATGTATAACGGGGTGCCGTCTGTACAGATTATAGAGGGTGTCCAGCATGTCTATCTTTCCGCAATGACCGGTGCAGGCATGGAAATGTTGAGAGATGTTTTAAAGCATATGACCGGGGTGGCCGATGCCGGCGAAGATATAATCCTGGCCCGCCAAAGACATATTAATGCGTTGCGATCAGCAAAAGAAACAATTGTAGCGGCGACGGACGCGTATAAAACCACCGGTTCGGCAGAGTTATTGGCCGAAGAACTGCGCAGGGCACAACAGACCCTCGGAGAAATAACAGGAGAGTTTCATAGTGATGACCTGCTCGGGGAAATTTTCTCCAGGTTTTGTATAGGTAAGTAATAGGGCGTTCAGGAAACAATCATGAGCATAAAGACCGAGATTTCTATAGGTGAATTACTTGATAAGCTCACCATATTGCAGATCAAGCAGGCGCGTATCAAGGACACGGTAAAGTTGATTAATATCAACAAGGAACTGAATACTCTGCTGGATCTCTGGAAACATTCAGCGTATTTTGCTGCGGACATAGAAATGGAACTGAATGGACTCCGCAGTGTAAATGAACAGTTGTGGGACATCGAAGCTGATATCCGTGAGAAGGAAGCGAGGGGAGAGTTTGATGATGAGTTTATCCAGCTTGCACGATCGGTTTATATCACCAATGATCAAAGAGCCATAATAAAAAAAGTGATCAATGAAAAATTCAACTCTGGCCTGATCGAGGAAAAATCCTACAAGGACTACTGAAAATATGGGAACAAGCGTGAATAATCCATCTGGTTTAACCGGCTCATATTGCTGATATGCGCGACACCCAGCATCCGGTTCGATCAATATTGTTTATCTCGCTCAGTTGTGTAGGCGACGCCGTGATGACTACGCCGGTACTGGAGTCATTACATGGAATATTTCCAGATGCAAGAATTGATATAGTTGCGGATAAACGCTCCGCAATTTTGTATCGGCATTGCCCGTACCGGGGCAAGATATTGATTAAAGACAAGAGAAAGTTTCTTAGAGGATCAGTAGAACTATTAAGTGAAGCCAGAAAGACCGTTTACGATCTGATCGTTGATGTGCGTACAGACGGCCTTGCTTACCTGTGCCGTGGTAACCGACGCTATACCAAGTGGAATAGAAGGGCGTATGGGCCCCATGCAGTTGAACAATTAATGGGAGTGATCCATGCCATACATGGTGATAACAGCATCCCCGCGACACGAATGTGGCTGAGCGAGGAGGAAACAAGCTTCGCGAATACCGCATTATCGGTATTGCCACCGGGACGCTGGTTGGCGCTTGCCCCGGCCGTAGCCCTGGCGAGCAAGGCCTGGCCGGTAGAAAAATATATCAGCCTCGCAAATTCGTTAAATGATATTTTCAGTGCCGTCATCCTTGAAGGCGGTCCCGGAGAGAAGACTGTTACTGCTGCCCTGGCGCAAGGACTCCGTCTGCCTCATGTGAATTTGGCGGGCAGTACCAGTTTATTGCAGGCCGCAGCAATGTTTGGAAAGGCAAGTTTGTTTGTTGGTAGTGATTCAGGCTTAGGCCATGTTGCCAGCGCAGTATCAACCCCCACGTTAACGCTATTTAGTAATGATAAGCCAGAACGTGTATCGCCATGGGGCAGTCGTGCCGAATGGTTATGTTCCACAGACAACAGGGCCAACAGTATCAGCGTGGAAGCAGTGGAGAAAAAGGTAAGGGATTTTTTCCGGTAACGTCCTGATATCAACCCCGCAGTAATTTAAGGTACTCAGCGCATTTATTTTGCCAGAGAAAACTGCTGGCCCGGGCGCGGGCATTCATCCCGAGCTGATTGCAGTAAGCACGGTTGTCTAACAGTGCGAGTATGTTCAGGGCCAGTTTTTCCTTATCTTCCGGGTTACAAACAAGTCCGGTTTGCCTGTGTAATACCGCCTCAGGGGCGCCGCCGACATTACAGGCAATGGACGGAACTCCCTGCAAGGCAGCTTCTATATAGGCCAGACCAAATCCTTCCACATCCTGTCCGATCAAGATGCCTGGCATGACAAACACGGTACTGTTTTTCAGCCATGCGGTTTTGTAAGGATCCTCGAGTCTGCCGGTGAACAATACGTGCGATCGCATGCGATGGTTTTCCACCACCTGCTCCAGCACACCCCTGAACGAACCTTCACCAGCAATAACATACAGTAACGTAGGAAATTTCTCGACCAGCGCGGGCAATAGATTTATTACAGACAGCTGGCCCTTGCGTTGTTCCAGTCTGGCGATCGTAATCAGGACGGGGTTATGACCGGACAGTTTTTGCCGGATCGCCAGTTCGGTTTTCTGATCCTCTGATGGAGCGGAAATGCCCGGCAGGATAACGCGAATCTTGTCAGGCTTGCTTACATAAGGACTGATTCGGTTGGCGGTGTAATTGGAGTTGGCCACAATATAAGTAGCCTTGATAAAGGCTTTGCGTATACGTCCGGCCTTCAGTGGAGACGGCTGCAGCGGAATCTCCGTGCCATGGGACAGACACAGCACCACAGGAAAATTCCTTGTGTCGACATGCTCAAGACTTTTCCAGGAATCGGTGATCAGGCAGAGCGGCCCGGGTTTCAGTTCCATGCTGCTCTGGAAAATGCCCCTGGCCTTTTTTCTGCGCCTTAAAGGCTTCAGACCGGAATATCGATATACCGGGAAAGGCTGTCGCTGATCAAATCCGCTGTCAGCGGCAGAGTTATAATCAGCAAATACGCGGACGTCCTCTCCGGCAGCCGCCAGGGCGACACCTAGCGAATGCACCAAGGTCTCAATACCGCCAAGTACTGGCGGAAAACATTGTGTCGAGATCAGTATCATTTTTTACCACGGATATCAGGGTTGATAATGAGCCGAGAACTTGTCAGTTTGTCCATTACTAATGCTACGGATATGTCCGCAATAGCATGCGCAATGAAGCCAGGATCTGCAGAAACCTTGTCCGTATCCAGCGCTATAACATTCTTTTGCTGTCCAACTGCATGTGTACGCCGCCAGTTGGTCGGTCCAAACAGACCGAACACAGGAATGCTGGAGCAGGCAACAATATGCATCGGAGCTGAATCATTCGCTACTGCAAATCTGGCGTGTCTGCCCAACTCCGCCTCTTCCTGTACGCTAAACAGCCCGGTTGTATTGATCCCCGTTTGTGCAGACAGGGCTGTATTAATGTCATGGTCATCCTTGCCACCAAGCCACAGGGTTTCCAGTCCGGCCGATTTCAGTTCTATAGCGAGTTGTAGAAAGTAGGGCCACCTTTTCTGGGGGTGTTTTGCGCTGGCGCCCGCGTGCATTAATACAAAGGCACGATCTGCAAGCTTGTTACTGGTCAACCATGCGCTGACACGGGCCTTTGATTCGGCGCTGATCGGCAGGTAAGGTAGGGTTGGAGAGGGCGTTACCCCGGCGCTGGCCAGCACCTGCTTGAGACGTTCCTGTGCATGGCACTGGCCGGTATAGCGATCGGCTGGATGGAAGTGGTAGGCGAAGATGGGATGATTGCCCACTCTTTCCGGCACCCCGGACAATGCACAGATTAGTGCGGTCCTTTCGCTGGACTGCAGATCATACAAACGACCGAAGCAGCCGCTGCGTATCCAGCACAGAGTTTGCAGCATTGCCAGCCAGCCTTTTCTGGGGAGAGTTTTAACTTGCAGACCGGGCCAGCCCTCGAACACCTGCGCAAAACCAGGCGAGGTCAACAACCAGACCTGATCGGAGCCATGCTGTTCGATGATACTCCGTATTGATGGAGTGGACATAATCAGATCGCCGAGCGCGCCCATTTTAATGATCAGGACATTCATGGTTTAATCACGAGGATCACCTGTCCTTGCCGGTTGATGGAGCCGGGGCATCCAATGACTGGTATTGCGCAGCGAGGAAGGCGTACAGGAGAAACCACCAGATCACGGTAGACCAATACGAACCATAAAATGCCAGGTTAGAGTTGAAAGGAAATATGATGATCAGGATCGACAGTACCGGGGGATAGACTAGTAGCAGCCGTGAGCCGGGCAAAAAATACTTGCAGAAAACAAATATAAAAACCAGCAGGCCAGCCAGACCGACCAGACCAGTCTCCGTCAGCACTTCCAGCAATAACTGATGAGGGTGCGTAGCGCCTATTGCATGAAAGTAGTTGTCTTCCGTACTGTATTGCTGATAGACATGACGAAATCCCCGGGGACCAATCCCGTTGATCCAGTGGTTACGGATAATTGCCAGCGAGGTTTCCCATATCGGCAGACGTCGGGCTGTCGCCCGGTCCGTCAGTTCATAGTCCAGACTGAACAGGCCTGCCGTGGTGGTTAAGCGGTCCTGCAGCGGCTTATTCGTGTAAACGAGCAGAGCCAGCATCGACACGCTGGCAAATGCTGCGACCAGCAGAGAGTTACGTGAGGTCTTCCAGGTATCAGTATAGCGAAGCATAAAATACAGATAAGCGCACACACTGATTGCCAGCATTAGCCAGGCGGCCCGTCTGCCACCAATGATGACAACCGCGAACAGAGGTAGGATTAACAGCCAGGCCGCAGCATATTTTCTGCTGTAGTCGCGGACGCCATCAAAGTAGATAGGCGACATGGCAGCGAGCAAATGCGTTATTGTATTATCCGGATAGAACATCCCGGTAATATGACCGGGTTCGTAGGGGTAGCCGAACAGGTTTGCCCCCGTGAGGTATTGTATAATTGCATCAAAACCCCAGAAAGTGGCCGTCCAGAAAATGGCCAGACGCAATTGCGGGAACAGTTGTATATTGGTCCTTTCTCCCAGTATGTATATGCCCATGAACAAAAACCGCAGATAGGGAAAAACCGTCCTGGCGGAATGGCCAAGGTTTACTGCATCAGGTAAGGAAACTAATAAGGGCAACCACAAGGCGAGAAACAGCACGCTATAGACACGAATGGCAGGATCCGAGAATATCCTGCGCGCAGAACGGATGCTGTGCCATATCCCGATTATTGCCATTATGGCTACAGGTACGTTATAGAGTGATTTACTTACAAAAAGCAATAGTGTCAACAGGATTAACAGGAAGGCAAGGTTTGCCTTGATCCAGACTGGTATAGTTTGCGCAGAAGGTTTGACTGGAGTCATGTGTTCAGGTACGTGACGCCGGTGGTGCGAACTGACTACTCCCGGCAGACAAGCGCTCATACAGGCTGATAGTGCTGTCCAGCATCCGTTGCAAGGTATATGGGTTGTTATCAGGCACGCTCGGCCTGCTATTAAGCAGCTTGATTATTAATTTTGTTGTTGCAGCAATGTCGTGTTTTGCGACCAGGCCGGCGGGAAATATTTTTTCCAGGACCTCGCCGGCGCCGCCGTGCGCATAGGCAATTACCGGTATACCGAGACACAGGGATTCCAGTACAGTTCTGCCGAAGGCCTCCGGCTCGCCAGACAGTGACATGACAATAGTGGAGATACTCATTATTTCTCTCAAATCGGATCGATGACCGGTAAAGGTAATACGATCCTGCAATCCGAGGCTTAATGCCAGTGATTTTAATTGCTCGACATAGTGCTGTTTCCCCGGGTGCGGGCCACCCACGACCAGACCATGAATGCTGTTGTGAGGGTCAGGCAGTTTTGCAATCACCTTCAAAAAATCTTCCTGGCCTTTCCAACGGGTCAGTCTGCCGGGCAGGGTAATAAGAATTTTATTTTGAAGTGCTGGATACTGTTCACGCCAGCGGTCTGTCCAGGATGCATCCGGCC